>JBALXR010000083.1:0-14066 GCA_036960525.1 Marinobacter sp. | reverse complement strand
GCGGCTTTCGGGTTACCCATCGCATGCTCAAAATGTTCCGCCGCTAGGAGGCACCCGCTATGAGTTCAGGACTTGTTAGTGTGGCCTATGTGGTCGCCAGCGTACTGTTTATTCTCAGCCTTGGAGGCTTGAGCCACCAGGAATCGTCGCGTCGCGGCAATCTTTACGGGGTTGCCGGCATTCTCATTGCGCTGGTGGCTACGGTGGCCAGCGTTAGCGACAGCGGGCTTGTTGCTATTGTGATTGCGGTGTTGGTAGGGGCCAGTATTGGCATTGTTATCGCCGATAAGGTGGAAATGACCCAGATGCCACAGTTGGTGGCGCTGCTGCACAGCTTTGTCGGCTTGGCCGCGGTGCTGGTGGGCTTCTCTGGCTACATCGAGCCGCTGATACAAACAACCGGTGCCGAGCACACCATCAAGTTGGTGGAAGTGTTTCTAGGTGTGTTTATTGGCGCCGTTACCTTCACCGGCTCACTGATTGCCTGCGGCAAACTGGATGGCCGTATCGACAGCAAAGCCCTTACGTTGCCAGGCAGGCACCTGATGAACCTGTTGGCCCTGCTGGCGTCGGTGCTTCTGGGTGCCTGGTTCTTAAGCACCGACAGCATGGCCGTTGGCGTAATTGCACTGGTATTGATGACACTGATTGCCGCCGTTTTGGGTGTGCATTTAATCATGGCCATTGGCGGTGCCGACATGCCGGTAGTGGTTTCAATGCTCAACAGCTATTCCGGCTGGGCCGCAGCGTCTATCGGTTTCATGCTGGGCAATGACTTGCTGATCGTAACCGGTGCGCTGGTCGGCAGCAGCGGCGCGATTCTCAGTTACATTATGTGCAAGGCCATGAATCGGTCGTTTATCAGCGTTATTCTGGGTGGCTTTGGTCAAACCAGCAGCAGTTCTGCCGCGGCGGGGCCTGACCAAACGGCTTTGGAAACCAATATTGAGGAGGTGTGCGAGGAACTGCGCAACGCCGATTCGGTGATTATCGTACCGGGTTACGGCATGGCCGTCGCTCAGGCCCAGAACGGGGTCAGCGAGATGACCAAGCTGTTGAAGGCGCGCGGAACAACGGTGCGATTTGGCATTCACCCGGTTGCCGGCCGCCTGCCCGGGCACATGAACGTGCTGCTGGCGGAAGCGAATGTGTCTTACGATATCGTGCTGGAGATGGACGAAATCAACCCAGATTTCCCGCAGACCGACGTGGTGCTGGTTATTGGTGCCAACGACACGGTGAACCCGGCAGCTGCAGAAGATCCTGGCAGCCCGATCGCCGGCATGCCGGTGCTTGAGGTTTGGAAGGCACGGCAAGTGGTGATTCTTAAGCGCGGTATGGCAACGGGTTATGCCGGGGTGGAAAACCCGCTGTTCTTCAAAGACAACTCCCGCATGCTCTTTGGCGATGCCAAAGACAGCATCGACAAACTGGTGGGTGCGTTGCGGGGCTAAGTGATCGGACCCTCTCTGCTACAGAGAGGGAATGCTCTAGTTAGACTCAGTAAAGCTTGGTGAGAGACTTACGGGCGAAATCGTCCACCTCGCCAAGCCGCCCTTCCTTCACTTTGGTGAGCCATTCGGGGTCTTGCAGA
This sequence comes from Marinobacter sp., assembly GCA_036960525.1. Classification (GTDB taxonomy): domain Bacteria; phylum Pseudomonadota; class Gammaproteobacteria; order Pseudomonadales; family Oleiphilaceae; genus Marinobacter. The sequence goes on along the minus strand of JBALXR010000083.1, from coordinate 12,472 downwards.
AGCGCCCGCCCCACAGCAATAAGCTCGAATTCATGGTTGTTCATGCGCTTTACCAGCTCGTCGATACCAGACTGTTCAACCGACTCCTGCTTGCTGGCCATAGTGCCGCTAATGAAATCTTCTGTCAGGCCAACGCTGCCAACCGACATGGCGGGCTTGCCCGACAGCTTCTGAGTCCAGCCTGCAAGATTAAGGTCAGAGCCTTCGAATTCCGGTTCCCAGAAACGACGGGTTGAGGCGTGAAAAATATCCACACCGGCTTCAATCAGTGGCTTGAGAAACTGCTCAAGTTCTTCCGGGCTATTCACCAGTTTTGCGTCGTAATCCTGTTGCTTCCATTGGGAAAAACGCAACATGATCGGGAACTCTGGGCCTACCTGATGGCGAACCGCCGCCACAATTTCAACCACGAAACGCAGGCGGTTTTCCATGCTGCCGCCGTACTCGTCATCGCGCTGGTTGGTGCCTTCCCACAGGAACTGATCAAGCAGATAACCGTGGGCGCCGTGAAGCTCCACGCCGTCAAACCCTAAAGCTTTGGCGTCTTGTGCGGCGTCGGCGAACGCGGTTACAACATCAGCGATGTCTTCTTTGCTCATGGCTTTACCACTGGGTTTGCCGGGAGCAAACAGACCTGACGGGCTGTAGCCCGGAACCGAAGGGTCTGGCTCTGAGCCTTCCTTGCGTACCGAACCCACGTGCCAGAGCTGCGGGAAAATAGCGCCGCCAGCTTCGTGTACGGCATCCACTACCTTCTTCCAGCCCTCCAGCGCATCAACACCGTGAAATACAGGTACATCGGGATAACCACTAGCCGCAGGGTGATTCACGGTGGTGCCTTCGGTAATGATCAAGCCCACACCGGCTTCGGCGCGGCGCCGGTAATAAGCCACCACGTTTTCGCCGGGAACCCCTCCAGGCGAGAAATTCCTGGTCATGGGTGCCATGGCAACGCGGTTGCGAAGTGTCAGATTGTGAATGTTGAAAGGTTTAAACATAGGGTTCATGGTCATGCGTTACAGTTCCTTGAGGTAATTCGATGCCCAATAGGGTGGCGGGGGAGCCGGTAGCTACCTCACTAATTTGGTTTCTTAACGCAACTCTATTTAATCTGGTTTTAAGATGCAACCAAATTCGGTACACTCTAGCTTATGGCTAAAAAACGTTTTGATGACTCCAACTGCTCTGTCGCCCGCGCCCTGAATCAAGTGGGAGACTGGTGGTCCCTGCTTATTGTGCTGCATGCCATGCAGGGCGCCCGGCGTTTCGTAGACTTTCAACAGGAACTGGGCATTGCCAAAAATATTCTGTGCGACCGCTTGGCCCGCCTGGTGGATAACAGCGTGCTGAAAAAAGTAGATGTTGGCGAACACGGCTCCCGCTTCGAGTACCGGCTTACCGAGAAAGGCCGGGATCTGTTCCCGGTGGTTATTGCCCTGCTCCAGTGGGGAGACAAGTGGAACCCTGCGCCCAATGACGCCTCGCTGGATTTGTGCGACCGGACAACAGGGCAATCGATTCAAACGGTTCAGGTAATGAACACTCAAGGTGAGCCCATTACTGTACGGGATGTTTTTGTACCTGCGGTGCCAGTGCCCGGCACTAAACAGGATTCTGCCTGATAACCAACACGTCTTTTTCCTGCAGCCCGCCGCGTCAGTCTTATCAGCGCTTGCTGCGGAATTTCCAGGTTTTGTGCAAATAACGAAAATTAAGCAAGATGAACGTCTGCCAGTATCAGAAACCATGCTGGCGATATAATGAAAACAAGGTGAGTTTATGGCATTACGATACTGGGCAATTCTGACGATTCTGATCGGTGGTTTCGTTGCATTGTTGCCAGGCATTTACCTGCGTTTGGCGGCGAATGACCCCCACATGACGGGCGCGCTGTTGGGCGGTCTGGTTGCCGCTGCGGCAACTGCGCTGGGTACGATTCCTGCTATTTTAACGCGCCGGCTTTCGCAGCGTTTTATCGATTCGCTAATGGGCTTTGGCGCCGGGGTAATGCTGGCAGCAACGTCGTTTTCATTGGTTATACCGGCACTGAATACTGCCGCTGATCAGGGCGCAAGTTCGTGGCAGGCAGGGAGCATTGTTGGCGTCGGTATTATACTGGGCGCTCTGGGTTTGTTGATGATTGAGCGGGTTGTGCCCCATGAGCATTTTGTAAAAGGTGTCGAAGGCGGTGCCAGCTCTGAAGTTAATATCCAGCGGGCAACAAGGCTTAAACGCGTCTGGCTTTTTGTCGCGGCAATCGTGTTACACAACTTTCCTGAAGGTATGGCGATTGGGGTTTCATTTGCGGGACCTGACCTGGTGGGCGCAAAGGCCCTGGCGGTTGGTATTGCGATACAGGATATTCCCGAAGGCTTTGTCGTGGCTTTGGCCTTGATGAGCGTTGGTTACAGCAAAGGGTTATCCCTTGGCGTAGGTGTTCTTTCCGGTTTGGTGGAACCCGTAGCGGCCATGCTGGGTGTTGCGTTGATTGGCCTTTCCGTTCATTTGTTGCCTTGGGGATTAGCCATTGCGGCAGGCTCCATGCTATTTGTTATCAGCCACGAAATCATTCCTGAATCCCATCGTGCTGGCCATGAAACCTGGGCAACGAGCGGCCTTATAATGGGGTTTGTGCTGATGATGCTTCTTGATACATCGCTCTGAGCGCCAAGCTTTTAATTCGCATTTTTTAGGACAATAAATGATCGTTGTTCTTACCCTTCATGCGCTTCTGGAATAACGTGATCGCAACCATCGGGCCGGTGCTATAAGGTAAGGATCGGTAGCTCACTTATCACTTGAACTCAGGCTTGCAACCACCTAAGCTCCTGTAAATTACAATATACCGGTCATTATTCTGCATCAGGCGCCTGAGAGGCTATTTGATAGCCTGCACGAAGCGGTTAAAGGCGGTTCGTGCACCTTTCCGTTTTACGCCGGTATTGTGGGTTCAATAACATCTCTGAGTCTTACCTGGCTTATAGAAAAAAGACGTAAACACGCGCCCTTAACATCGACTTAGCCTGCGCCTATGAAAAGCACGTTATATTCCTACCGGTTTCAACCCGCCAAGGTTCGTTCCGAGCTCATGCGGATGCTCCCCATCTCCCTTTTTGTGGTGGCGTTTGGTGCTGCGTTTGGTTTGGCGGCGGTGCAAAAAGGGCTGGCTCCTTTAGATACCATTCTGATGAGCGCCCTGGTGTTCGCCGGGGCATCGCAGTTTGCCACGCTTGATATGTGGGGCGCCGAGGTCTCGGTGATTCCCGTTATGGTCGTGGTATTTGCCATCAACTCCCGGCATCTGCTGATGGGTGCGTCGCTTTATCCCATGTTAAAAGACCTTCCACCCGCCAAACGTTATGGCCTGCTTCTGGTTCTTACCGACGCAAACTGGGCCATAGCTGCTCAGGATTATCAAAGAGGTAGTCGCAACCTGGAGGCTATTCTGGGCGGTGGTCTGGTGCTTTGGCTGGCATGGATTGTTGGCACCTGGTTAGGCGTCTATTTTGGCGGACTGTTGCAGAACCCCAAGAACCTGGGGTTAGATATGGTTTTGGGCTGCTTTCTGCTGGCTATGGCTTTGGGCGGGAAGAAGAGCCCGCGTATTCTTGTTGCCTGGGCGTTGGCAGCGCTGGCGTCGTTAGCCGCATGGAAATGGCTTCCCGCCAACACGCACGTCGTCGCAGGCGCCCTTGCTGGTGGTGTGGTCGGGTTCTTCTGGATCGAGAAAAAACCGGGCAACGAGAATGCAGGGGAGGCGCCCGCGTGACCATTGAAACCACCACAACCGGCGTTATGGTACTGATACTGATCATGACCCTGGTGACTCTGGCCACCCGTTTTGGCGGCGTTTTTATTATGTCATTCGTGCGGATAAGCCCTCGTATAGAGAGCTTCATCAACACCATGGCCAGCTCTGTGCTGATTGCTATCATTGTGCCTATGGCATTCGATGGCGATGCGGGCGCGCTTGCTGCGTTGTCGGTGACGGCCGTCGCTATGGTCCTCCTTCAAAAACCCTTGCCAGCGATTGCGGCCGGTGTCTTTGCCGCTGCTGCTGTGCGGTATCTGTTTTAAAGCCCCCGCGTCGAGTTTTAACGAAACCGTGGCCGCCACTAATAAGCAATGTTACAAATCAACCTGAGTGCGGAGCTTGCGATTAACGTGAGTCGACAGGAGGCAAGGCAATGGCCGAAGTAGACAGCTTGCCCATGCCAGAGATAAAAACCGCCGGTTTCTTTGTCAGAATGTTCGGGCGTGCCAGCTGAAGCGATTTAGTGACTTGTCAAAAACCTGTAACCCACTACAGTTAAGTTCATAAATAGCATCCCCATTGTTTTTTATCGTTCACAAGGACAGGCCAAATCATGAGATTCCTTCGTCAATTCAAGGTTCTGACACTGGCTACTGCGGTAACAGCGGCGTTTTCGGTGTCGGTTCAGGCTGAAACACTCCGGCTGCTCACCTGGGGCGGCTACGCGCCACAGGATGTGGTCGAGCAATTCGAGAAAGAAACCGGCATTGAAGTAAAAATAACCCTCTCCAACAACGAAGACATGATTTCAAAACTGCGAGCCACTCGCGGCGCGGGTTTTGACCTGGCCCAGCCAAGCCAAGACCGCATTGTTAGCGCCCAGGCTGATTTCAATATTTATAAGCCGATGGATCTGAGCAAAATCGACACCGCAAAGATCATCCCCTCCATGCTGGCAGCCACTAAAAAGAACACTGAATTTGAAGGCGAGGTATACGGTGTTCCGCACGTTTGGGGTACCAGTGGCCTGATCGTCAACCGCGAGGCCGCGGGCACGGTGAAAGATTACACCGACCTGTGTGATGACTCGTTAAGCGGCTCTGTGTCTTATCGTTTGAAGCGTCCCACATTGATTGGTTTTGCGTTCGCACTGGGTGAAGACCCGTTTGCAGCTTACGGCGATACAGAGAAGTACCAGGCCATTCTGGATAAAGTGGAACAAAAACTGGTGTCCTGTAAGAGCAACGTAAAAGCCTATTGGTCTGGCGGCGATGCCTTGCTAAACCTGATGCGTTCCGGCGAAGTGTCTGCGGCCATGGCTTGGGATGCGGGTGGCTGGAAGCTTAACTCAGAAAACCCGGACATTACGTTTGTGGCGCCCGTATCTGGTGCGCTGGGTTGGATTGATACCTTTGTTCTGCCGCGTAAAACCAAAGCGGAAGAGGCCGCTTACAAGTGGATCAACTTTGTGATGCAGCCCGAAGTTGCGGCTCGTATTACCGAGTCTGCCGGTAACTTTACGGCCTCGAAAGGCAGTGACGATTTTGTCAATGACACACTGAAAGCCCAGTTCAAACAGAGCTTTTCAGAAGCGGCCCTGGATAACATCAACTGGTACCCGCCTGTTCCCGCCGGTTTGGAGGAAATGGAAGGTAAGGTACTCGATCGGGTGAAAGCCGCAAACTAAGCTCGATTAAGGTTGTTGTCTATGTCGGATCACGCAAGCGCATCGGGTGCCGATGCGGGGGCGCAGGAAGATCTTGCCTGCACCCTGCTGAGCAAACATTTTGGTGAGTTTACTGCGGTCGACGGGGTGTCGTTCAGCATTCCCCGCGGGGCGTTTTTTTCTATCCTTGGCCCATCTGGCTGCGGTAAAACAACGCTGCTGCGAATGCTGGCTGGTTTTCAGCAACCAGATTCCGGCGACATTCTGATCAAAGGAAAGTCAGTGCTGAACACGCCGCCGAACAAGCGGCCCGTTAACATGGTGTTTCAGCATCTGGCGCTTTTTCCCACCATGTCGGTGGCCGAAAACATTGCTTATGGGCTGAAGCGCAAAGGCATTCCCAAGCGTGAACACGCCACCCTGATTGACGAAGTGCTGGCCAAGGTTTACTTGCCCGGGTATGGCGACAAACGCATTGATCAGCTCTCTGGCGGGCAAAAACAGCGCGTCGCCATAGCCCGCTGCCTGGTGCTGAACCCCGCCGTGTTGTTACTTGACGAGCCGTTAGGCGCTCTGGATTTGAAATTGCGCGAGCAAATGAAAATCGAGCTCAAACGGCTGCAGCGCGAGTTCAACACCACGTTTGTTTACATCACTCACGACCAATCTGAAGCACTGGTTATGTCTGACCAGGTAGCCGTGATGAATAACGGCCGGTTTGAGCAGGTCGGCACGCCGCAAGAGCTTTACTACCAGCCGAAAACCGCCTTTGTGGCAGGCTTCGTTGGCGATAGCAACCAATACGCAGGCAAGGTGCAGTCGCAGTCTGGCGACCTTGTTACCCTGGTGACCGAGCAGGGTGTGTGTCTGTTGAGCCACGCCAGCCAACCGTTGGTGGCGGGCTCACCCATTACGTTGTTTGTGCGGCCGGAAGTGATGCAGATCAGCACATCCAGGCCGGCAACAGAACAAGATAATTGCTTGGCCGTCACCGTTTCGCGCGTACTGTTTGATGGCGCACAAAGCCGGGTGCAGGTGGAAACCGCCGAAGGCGCCGAACTTACCGTGGCCCTGCCGCAGACCGCAGACTTCCAGGCATTAGAGGCGGGCCGTTCGGTGCATGTCAGCTGGCAAGCCAGTCAGTGCCTTTGTTTCCCCGCCCCCGCGGATACGAAGCCGCCGGGTGCGCCATGAGCGAAGCTAGCGGCAACTTCAACCGCACGCAATACCGATTGGGTTTTTGGCTGTTGCTGGCGCCTATCGTGCTCTGGCTCAGCTTGCTGATAATTCTGCCGCACATCGATATGGTGCTGGTGTCGCTGCGGGAGCGCATTGCATCCCGGCAATACGGTTTCAGCTTTGGTAACTACACCGCGTTTTTTACCGAACCTCTGTATTGGAATACCTTTGTTCGCACTGCGGTAATGTCCATTGTTGCCACGGTGATGACGCTGATCATTGCCTTCCCGGTGTCGTTTTATATTGCCAAAGTACTCACCGGCAGGCCGCGGATTGCGTTGTTTATTCTATGCTTGCTGCCGTTCTGGGTGAGCGAATTGGTACGTACTTACGGCTGGATGATATTACTGCGGGAAACCGGGCTGATCAGCGGCGCGCTGCAATGGTTCGGGCTTGCGGACCAGCCCGTTGAAATGCTCTATAACGACGTCGCCATTATGGTCGGGCTTATCTATACGTCCATGCTGTTCATGGTGGTGCCGCTGGTGACCACCCTCGACAGCCTGGACAACAGCCTTATTGAGGCGGGATATGACTTGGGTGGCAGCAGCTGGAACGTGATGCGCAGCATTGTGATTCCCCACGCCATGCCTGGCATTATGAGCGGCTGCATTGTGGTGTTTATGCTAACCCTCGGAAATTACCTGACCCCAACATTGCTGGGCGGAAAATCCAGCCTGTGGTTTACCGAGCAGATCTACACTCAGTTTATTACCCGCTTTAACTGGGAGCAGGGCGCCGCTTTCGGCATTTTGCTGCTGATACTCTCGTCACTTATCGTTTGGTTGGGCCTGAAAATCACCAGGCAGTCGTTTACACGGGTGATGTCATGATTCCCTCTATTCCCAGCAGCCGTTTCTTTCGGGTTTCCTACCTGAGTTATGTAACGCTGTTCTTTATTTTTTTAATCACGCCCCTGGTGGTTGTGGCCGCGTTCTCGTTTAACGACGGATTGTTTCCGTCGCTGCCGTGGAATGGTTTCACCTGGGACTGGTATCTTGGTACGGGCGAACCCAGGCTGGGTCTGTTTCACGATGACGCTTTGCTCGACAGTATTGGCGTGAGTGTCCAAGTGGCCATTGTCACCACGATGGCCAGCCTGGCACTGGCCACCTGCAACGCCTTTTTGTTCGAGCGCGAGCAGTTTCCGGGTAAGAACTTTCTTTACGTGCTGATGCTGATGCCGCTGGTGATACCGGGGGTGATACTTGGGGTGTCTATCCTGGTGTTCAGCAGCACCGTGGCCAACTGGTTTGAGGTGCAGTTTGGTTACGAAATTGAAGCCCTGCGCCCGGGCTTGGTATTGGTTACCCTTGGCCAGTTTGCCTTTCTGACCACCATTGCGACCCTGGTGATTTCCGCCCGCCTGCGCAAATTCGATATTACCCAGGAAGAAGCCGCTATGAACCTGGGCGCCAGCCGCCTGACCGCCATTGCTACTGTTACTCTGCCGTTCCTGAAACCCGCACTGTTTGGTGCTGGCGTGGTGGCGTTTTTGATGTCGTTTGAAAACTTCAACACGACTTTGATGCTGGTGGGTTCCGATGCTCCTCTGACCATCGCCATGTTTGACCGGCTGCGGGAAGGCTCAACACCGGTACTGAATGCGGTGTCGGTGTTACTGATGGTGGGTTCAGCGTGTCTGGCGTTGGTCTCGCTGTTTGTGCAGCGCCCTAGCAAGCCGTAATATATGCTTACAGAATGTAGTAAAAAGCTACATTTTTACTTTCTCCCCTACCTATTATTCACATCAAAAACCCGCAAGATGTGCTAAATTGATTTTAAGGCCTAGGGTCGCATCGCCATAGAAGCATCTCGGAGATAGCATGGCTACACCCAGAGATAAGACATGAGCGTCGAAAAAATACACGGGCCTTGGATAAGTACGGTAATCGCCTCACCCTTCACCAAGTATTTTTTCGTTATACTGGCCGTTGTCAGCTTGATCGCAAGCATTGACATATGGCCTTTAGCCATAAATCATTCTTTTATCGACCATGGCCTTTATTTTCTGGTGATGGCCACGTTCGCCGTTACCTGCCCATTCATTGCTTACTATATCCACGTTACTCATCGTATCCAAAAAGCACTCAAACAGGCTGAATCCTCCTCAGAGACGAGCCTCAAGAACGAGCAGCTCATCAGAACCATCGTTAATAGCACGCCAAATATGATGGGCTATTGGGATCGAGATTTACGCTGCCGCTATGCCAACAATGCCTTCAGTGAATGGTTTGGGATGCCACCCGAAGACGTTATCGGAATTCGGTTTCAGGACTTGGTCAGCGAGCAACTTTATGCTCTGAATGAACCCCATATTCGTGCCGTGCTGGCGGGCGAACAGCAGCGTTTTGAGCGCACCCTGAACAAGGCCGATGGCAGCGTCGGGCATATTATCGGTAACTATATTCCGGATTTTGACGGTGATGGCACCGTTCGGGGGTTCTCTATTCAGGCCAGCGAAATAACGGTTCTGAAGGAGGTTGAGGCAAAGCTTAAATTGGCCGCGTGTGTTTTTGAGAATACACTTGATGGGGTTCTGATTACCGATATTGAAGGAACAATTCTGTCGGTTAATCCGGGGTTCATCGAGATTACGGGCTATACGGCCGATGAGGCCGTCGGACAAACTCCCCGAATTCTGCAGTCCAATCAACATGACAAGCCATTTTATGCGGCCATGTGGCAACAGATAAAAGCCAAAGGTCGCTGGCATGGCAAGATATGGAACCGCCATAAGGGTGGAGAGCTTTACTTGCAAAGCATGACCATTAGCATGGTGCTTGATGAGACCGGTGAACCCATGCGCTACGTCTCCGTATTCAGCGACATTACGGCGCTTTGGCGTAAAGACGAGTACATCAGACACTTGGCTTTCCACGATGCTTTGACTGACTTGCCCAACCGAACCTTGTTGATGGACCGGATTAATCAAAAGGTTCTCCAATCAAATCGCGAAGAGAGCCATTTTGCACTGATGTTCCTCGATCTCGATGGATTTAAACTCGTAAATGACCAACTTGGTCATAAAGTCGGGGATGATATGTTAAAAGATGTGGCCAAAAGGTTGCTGGCGCTGGTGCGACAGTCCGATACCGTGGCTCGTGTGGGTGGTGATGAGTTCGTATTCATCCTTGACAATCCGAAGGGGCGATGCGAAATCACTGAAGTTGCGAACCGTATTATCGCCTCGGTTAATGAGCCCATAGAGGTTCTTGGCGGGGTTCTTGGTGAGGCGTGCCAGATAGGCGTATCGCTGGGTATTGCTACCTTTCCCGCTGATGGGGCCAGCGCCTCGGATTTAATCATAAATGCCGACAGTGCAATGTATGCCGCCAAAAGCCTGGGTAAGAACAATATCCGGTTCTTTTCAGCGGAACACTAGCCCTCCCGAAACCTGTTTTGCTGAAATAACTCCCCGCACCTTTCAATCTAACCTCGCGTACCTTCGCGCGCACCAATTGTGAGCATGAGGCTTTCGGCTGCGTGTGTTTTGGTGCGTCGCGCTTACAAGTTGTTTCAATTTTATTCGGTTTTATTCGCTTTTTTCGTTTTAACTTATTGAAATTATTAATGAATGATCATGGTTGGAACGTTCCGTGCAGGCTGGTGGGTGTGTTGCTGACAAACAGCCTAATCCATCAAAACGCAAAGGAAGACGAAATGAGCATCGGAAAACACGTGAAACTTGGTCTCTCTGCACTGGCGCTATCCATCTCTTTCAATGCCGTTGCCGCGGAAGACCCCATCAAAGTGGGTATTCTGCATTCCCTTTCCGGAACCATGGCCATCAGCGAATCTACCCTGAAAGACACCATGCTTATGCTGATCGAAAAACAGAACGAAGCGGGTGGCATTCTGGGTCGCCAGCTTGAGCCGGTGGTGGTTGACCCCGCGTCTAACTGGCCACTGTTTGCTGAAAAAGCCCGCGAGCTGCTGGCACAAGAAAAAGTAGACGTTATTTTCGGCAACTGGACCTCTGTATCACGAAAGTCTGTGCTACCGGTTATTGAAGAACTGAACGGCCTGCTGTTTTACCCGGTTCAGTATGAGGGCGAAGAGTCCTCTGAAAATGTGTTCTATACAGGTGCGGCACCCAACCAGCAGGCGATTCCTGCGGTTAACTACCTGATGAACGACATCGGCGTTGAGCGTTGGGTATTGGCCGGCACCGATTATGTGTACCCGCGCACCACCAACAAGATTCTGGAAACTTACCTGAAAGCCCAGGGCGTAGCAGCCGAAGACATCATGATTAACTACACGCCTTTCGGCCATTCCAACTGGCAGGCGATTGTGTCGGATATCAAAGCGTTCGGCAGCGCTGGCAAGAAAACCGCAGTTGTTTCCACCATTAACGGCGACGCCAACGTTCCTTTCTACCGCGAACTGGGTAACCAGGGTATTGATGCCGCCGACATTCCAGTGATTGCTTTCTCTGTGGGTGAGCAGGAGCTGTCTGGTATCGACACAGGCCCGCTGGTAGGCCACCTGGCGGCCTGGAATTACTTCATGAGCGTAGATGCCGACGCCAACTACGACTTCATCGACGCCTGGGTTGCCTACACCGGCCGTGAAGACGCCGTCACCAATGACCCAATGGAAGCCCATTACATTGGCTTCAACATGTACGTAGAAGCGGTGAAGAAAGCCGGTACCACCGATGTGAATGCGGTAAAGGACGCCATTATCGGCGTAGCCGTACCTAACCTCACCGGTGGCATTGCCACCATGATGCCCAACCACCACATCACCAAGCCGGTTCTGATTGGCGAGATTCAAGACAACGGACAGTTCTCTGTGGTGTGGCAAACGCCGTCTACGGTTGTGGGCGATGCCTGGTCTGACTTCCTGCCAGGATCAAAAGACCTGATCAGCGACTGGCGCAAGCCGATGTTCTGCGGAAACTTCAATGTAGTGAGTGGAACTTGTGGCGGCAAAGCGGAAGTAGCTGCCGAGTAAGGCCGAACCGGTTAAACGTTTTTGCGGACGGGAGTTGGTCCCCCGTTCGCCTTTTTCACACAGCGTTTTTTGCGTGACCCCATTATTTAAATAAAAAACAGGACACAACCATGGGCATCACCCGATTGCTCAGTCAGTTTCTGCTTGTCTGTTCTCTGCTCTGGCCGGGCTTGGCCCAGGCCCAGGTGGAAGACACCGAAGCGCAACAACTGCTCACGGCACTGGTCGAATCGTCCTTTGCGGACAAGAAAAACGTGGTTAACCGTATAGCCAGCAGCGGCGATGAGCGCGCCCGCGGTTGGCTGGAATCGTTTGCCAGCAACAAGCTGGCCCGCATTGAATCCAGCGGGCAGTTCGTCATCGTGGTGAACAATCGCGGCCGAAACTGGACGGTTCAAAGCGCACTGACCGGTGAAAACCTGGGCGAATTCTCCCGCCGGGACATCGACACCGTTCGCGTTAACAACGCGCTGCGTGGCGAGCTGGAAGACATCCTTTCTGTGATTGACCTTAAAAGCCCTGACCAAAGCAGCCGTTTATCCGCCGCTCGCGCCTTGAAAGGCAGCGTAGACAGCGCATTGGCTGAACGCGTGCCGGGCCTGATTGATACCGAACAGAGTGAGCCGGTTCGTGCCGCATTGACCGAGGCACTGGCCATCTACCGTGTGGCCGAGCAGGGTGATTTGGCGGCGGTTGAAACCTTGTCGGGCAGCCTGAATTCGCAAGCCCGCGCTGCCCTGCAACAGGCTATGCGCAGTGACGATCCTGCGTTGGTTGCGGCTGCTACCAAAGCTATGGACAGCATCGAACAAAAACTGACCCTGAACCGCGCCGCTGAAACCCTGTATTTC
>JBALXR010000082.1:0-14347 GCA_036960525.1 Marinobacter sp. | reverse complement strand
TTGGCCAAAATGATGTTATCCCCCAGCACGCAGTCGTGGGCAACATGCACATACGCCATTAGCAGGTTACCGTTACCGATGCGGGTTTCAGCCTGGTCTTGCACAGTGCCGCGATGCACTGTGCAGTTTTCACGAATGGTGTTGTTGTCGCCAATCACCAGGCGGGTGGGCTCGCCAGCGTACTTTTTGTCTTGGCATTCTTCGCCAACACTGGAAAACTGGAAGATTCGATTATTACGGCCGATAACGGTCGGTCCCTTGATGACCACGTGGGACATGATTTCGGTGCCTTCCCCGATTTCAACACCCGGGCCTATATAGCTCCAAGGGCCAACGGTCACGTTATCTGCCAGCTTGGCTGAGGCATCAACAATCGCCTGGGGATGCACACCGGACCAGTCACGTGGTGCCATCAAACTTCTCGCTCCGCGGTCAGGATTTCTGCGATACAGACCAATTCGTTATTAACCAGGGCACGGCACTCGAATTTCCAGATGCCACGCTTTGTCGACATAACTTCAGACTCCATGCATAGCTGGTCGCCTGGCAGCACCGGGCGCTTGAAACGCACTTTGCTGGCGCCCGCCAGATACTGCACCAGCCCATCAGTCGGTTTGCGGCCTACCGTGACAAAACCCAGAATACCGGACAATTGAGCCATGGCTTCTATAATCAACACGCCCGGCATAATCGGGTTGTCAGGAAAATGGCCTTCAAAATACTGCTCGTTAAACGAGACATTTTTGTAGCCCTTGATGGACTTGCCGCTTTCAATCTCGGTTACCCGGTCCACCAACAAAAAAGGGTAGCGGTGCGGCAAGTATTCAAGAATTTCGTTAATGTACATCATGTTGATCGGCCTCAGCCCTCTGATTTCTTTTCCAATTCTTTTAGCCGTCTGGCCATGGCGTCCAGCTGACGGAAACGCACTGCGTTTTTACGCCATTGCCGGTTGGTTTCTGCGCTGGTTCCAGACGAATATACGCCAGGTTCTCTGATGTCACCGGTCACTAGTGTCATACCCGTGAGCTGCACGCCATCGCTGATGGTCAGATGCCCGGCTACGCCGGCCGCACCGCCGAACACGCAGTGGCTGCCAATGCGGGTACTTCCGGCAATACCCACCTTAGCGGCCATCGCGCTGTGATCGCCTATGTGAACGTTATGGGCGATCTGGATCAGGTTATCAAGTTTTACGCCGTCGCCAATCAACGTATCGTCCAGCGCGCCGCGGTCAATGGTGGTATTAGCGCCCACTTCTACGTCATTACCAAGCACTACCCTGCCAATCTGTGCAATGCGGTGCCAGACACCGCGCTCATTGGCAAAACCGAAGCCGTCCGAACCAATAACCGCGCCGCTTAGAATGTGACAACGCTGCCCTATAACGACGTCGTGAGCCAAAGTAACACGGGGTCGCAAAAGGCTGTCGCGCCCGATACGGGTGCGTGCGCCGATCACGCAGCCGTGACCTACAATCACGCCTTCGCCAATGTCTACATCGGCTTCAATGACCACCTGAGCGCCAACACTGGCCCCGAACCCTATACTTGCGGAGGGGTCAATCACCGCGCTGGAATGGACGCCAGCGAGGGCTGTTGGCGTGGTGTCAAACCAGTGGCTCAAACGGGCGTAGCCCAGATAGGGATTATCCATCACTAGCGTGCTGCAAGTGGCCAAAGCAGCGAATTCAGGCGAAACAATAATGGCACCAGCCTGACTGGTGGCAACATGTTTGCCATACGACGGGTTCGCCAGAAAACTGATTTGCTCGGGACCTGCGCACTGCAAGGTAGCCAGCCCGGTGATGCGTTGCTGCGGGTCACCCCTCAGGTCTGCGCCCAGCTCGAGAGCGATATCACCCAGCAGATAAGACTGTGCTGTCATCGCAGGTCTCCTGGCACTACGCCGTTAAAGTAAGGGTTCATAACAACCCGACTTAACGGTTCAGTTTTTCCAAGAGCTGCTCGGTCAAATTCAATTCAGGCTTCACGTAAACCACGGCTTCGCTCGGTAAAATCAAATCCAGGTCGTTTTCGTCCAGAAGTTCTTTTACCGCAACATCCACCTGCGGGCGAGCCGCTTCAAGGAACGCTTGCTTACGCTGTGACACGGTGGTGTCCAGGCGTTGCTTCATGGCATTGAAATTTTGCACGGTCTGCTGGAATTCACCAGCAAGCTTCTCCCGCTCACTGTCGTTCATCATGGCGCCATCTTTTTGCAGACGGTCCTGCATCGCCCGCGCCTTTTCCTGCGCTTCACGAACTTCTACCTCGTCACCGGCAAAATCCCGTTGTAATGTTTCACTGAAGGTTTTTGCGCTGTCAGACGCAAACAAAGCCTGACGCAGGTCGACTACGCCAACACGGGTTTCGGCCATAGCGGGAAACGACAGCACCATTACGGCCGCAGCCACAATCAAAGTTATGCGAGACATCGATTTTCTCCTTGTTGCATTTTATGATAAATCTCGTTTAAAAAACGCTAGAACGTCTGACCCAACGAGAACTGGAATACTTGGGTATCGTCACCGGGTTCGTCGTTTAACGGCTTAGCCAGGCTGAACGCCAAAGGACCCACCGCGGTAATCCATTGGAAGCCGATACCTGCGGAGAAACGTACGTCCCCGAGGTTCGGACTAAAATCACGATCTGTATCGAATACCTGTCCGCCATCAAGGAATATCGAAGTGCGCATTGAGCGAGTATCGCCAGCAAAAGGCGTTGGCAATATCAGCTCCACGCCCGCTTCTGTGAGCAGGTTACCACCGAAAGGATCGGGATCGGAAAGGTCCAGCGGATTGCTATTCTGCGCACGGCGACCCAGGGAGTTGGATCGAAAACCACGAACTGATCCAAAACCGCCGGAATAGTAATGTTCATAAAACGGCATCACGGTACGATCACCGTAGCCATCACCGTAGCCAAGTTCGGTGCGGGTACGCAGAACCCAGCGCTGGGAGTCGGTCAACGGAAAGTAGAAGTCGGTTTTGTGCCCAACCTTGTAAAAGGTCAGATCACTACCCGGCACCGCAACGTCTAGCGACAGCGATTGGCTATAGCCGTCCGAAGGAAGGATGCCGCGGTTCAGGGTGCTCTGCTGCCAACTGCCGAACAGGAAAAAGTTATTGAAGGCGTCACCCTCTTCGTCAATAAAATCTCTCACTTCCTGAGCGCTGAAAATGCCCTCCTTCACTTTTGACAGGGTATAACCGGCGCCGAAATTCAAGCGCGTGATGTTATCAATGGGATAACCAAAAGTGACGCGCGTACCATACTCATCCAGCAGGTAGGATGAGATATCTTCTTCTTCGAAGTTCGTTTCACGGGCAAACACACTGAAACCGCGGCTAACACCGTCAACGGTGTAGTACGGATCGAGGTAAGACACGTTTGCGCTCTTCACAGAGTCGCTGAAATTTACCCCAAACGATACCCGTTTTCCGGTTCCGAAAAAGTTATTTTCAGACACGCTGGCGCCAAGGATAATGCCGGAATCCTGAGAGAAACCAACAGACGCAGACAGGCTACCGGTGGGCTGTTCTTCAACGCTGTAATTTACGTCGACCAGATCGTCGGTGCCTGGCACCGGCACAGTTTCCACATTCACGCCTTTGAAAAAGCCCAGTCGCTCAAGTTGAACTTTGGAGTATTCGATCCGGTCAGAGGACGCAATGCCGCCTTCCATCTGGGTCATTTCCTGGCGCAAAACATCGTCGCGAGTCGACACGTTACCCGAGAAGCTCACCCTGCGTACATAGGCGCGCTTGCCCGGCTCAACAAAGAAGGTCACCGCTGCGGTCCCGTCTTCAGACGTTTCAGGTACCGCGTTCACATCAGCAAACGCGTAACCTTCTCGACCCAGGCGGAACGACAAACTTTCAGAAATAGCGGTCATCTGGGCACGCGAGAAAACATCACCCACTTTTAACGGGATCAGATCACGCAGTTCCTGCTCCGGCACAATAAGGTTGCCGCGCAGGCGAATGTCAGACAGCGTGTACTGGCGGCCTTCGTTCAGTGCGATAACAATGAACACCTTTTGCTTGTCCGGCGATATAGACACCTGGCTGGATTCTACGCTGAAATCCAGGAAACCGCGGTCTAGATAAAAAGACCGAAGGGTCTCTAGGTCGCCACTCAAGCGCTCACGGGCGTATTTGTCAGAGTTAGTGATGGAGTTCCACCAGCCGGTGCTTTGCAGCTCAAGCAGGTCTTTAAGCTCGTCATCGCTATATTCCTGATTACCAACCAGGTTAATGTGATGAATCGCAGCAACACTGCCCTCGTTGATATCCAGACTAATATCAACACGGTTGCTGGGTAGCTCAGTGGCCGTGGCTTTAACACGGGCATTATACCGGCCCTGGCCAATATACGAGCGCAGAATTTCCAACTCTAGCCGTTCAAGAGTTGCACGGCGGAATACCTGCCCCTCTTCGAGGCCTGCCCCCGAAAGCGCATCTTTAAGAATATCGGTTTCGATATTTTTGTTGCCGTCGATTTTTATGGCACTGATCGACGGGCGCTCGCGCACGGTCAAGATCAGCGCACCGGAATCGCGGCTAGCCTGGATGTCCGTAAACAGGCCTGTACGGAACAGCGACTTTATGGCCTCTGCCAACTCGGCCCCGTCAACCTGTTCGCCAATATTGATCGGAAAGGAACCAAAAACCGTACCCGCAGATACGCGCTGAAGGCCTTCAACTTCAATATCAGATATTGTGAATGTGTCCGCAAGCGCGGGCTTCATGCCAAATGTGGCCACTGTCAGGCCAACGGCTAAACCTAGAAGAGTAAGTCTCATTCAAATATTTCGCCTGGTTAATGCGCTAAGGAGCCGCAATTCTCACAACCGCATAAGGTCGTTGTAAAGAGCAAACACCATTAAAGTCAGTATCAAAGCCATACCAATTCGTAATCCAACGGCCTGTATTTGCTCAGACACCGGTTTACGGCGGATCGCCTCGATCGTGTAGTACAAAATATGACCACCATCAAGCACCGGCACCGGCAGCAAATTCAGCACGCCAAGACTGACACTCAGATAGGCCAGAAACCGCACAAAATCTTCAAATCCGGAACTAACGCTGGCTTCGGCGACACGGGCAATGGTAATTGGCCCGCTCAAGTTGCTTGGCGACAATAATCCGGTCAGCATTTTCTTGATAGCTACCAGCGTCAAGCGAGTATCTGCCCAGGTTTCTTCAACCGCAATCGGAAACGCCGCCAGCGGACCATAGCTGATTTCACGAAGACTGCCTTCCGGCCATTCCGGTGCCTGAACACCAGCCCCGATCAAGCCAATGGTTTCACCATCGTCTGCGGTTTTTGCCGCGGGAACAATATTTAGCGCGCGTTCGGCTCCTTCGCGTTCAAAACGCAGCACCAAGCTTTGCTCTGGCGATTGTCGAATATGCTCAACCAGGCCAAACCAGTCTTGAACCAGTTCGCCGTCTACCGCGATTATGCGATCACCCGGTTGAAGGCCGGCAGCGCTGGCACGGCCGCCTGCAGAGATAACCCCCAACACCGGCGGTATAGCCGGGCGATTGGGCACAATACCAAATTCGCCGAGCGGATCGGGAGTATCGGCGCTCAAACTCCATCCACCCAACTCACCCTGAAATAGGCCTTGGCCTTGGCCTTGGCCCTGGCCCTGGCCGCCCGTTACCGCGAAGCTCACTGTGCCATGTTCGCCGGCACGCTCCAGCAGGCGCATGTTAACGCTGCGCCAGGAGCTAACACCATGGCCGTCAACTTCCGTCAATTCCATGCCCGGCGTAAGGCCTACCCGCTCGGCAACCGAGCCCGATGTTACCGAACCAATAATAGGGGCAACCGTGGTCACGCCGACCACCGCCAGCAGCCAGTAAGCAGCGATGGCAAATATAAAGTTGGCGGCGGGGCCGGCAGCCGCTATGGCAATACGCTGATACGGCGACTTCGAGGTAAAAGCCTGATCGCTCAGCTCCGGCGGCACAGGACCTTCGCGGGCATCCAGCATTTTTACGTAGCCACCCAAGGGAATCGCAGCAATGGCAAACTCAGTGCCATACCGGTCATACCAAGACCACAAAGGCTTACCAAAACCCACCGAAAAACGCAGAACCTTTACACCAAAACGGCGAGCTACCCAGAAATGCCCGTATTCATGAATGGTCACTAGAATACCCAGCGTTAACGCCAGCGAAAGAATGGTCTCAATGATCTGCATAGCGCCTCTTAGAATAATAGCTATCGTAAAAATCCGACTCTAGTTTTCGCATGCCAGCTCTGCCACCCGGGAGTAGGCGAACTGCCGCGCTTCAGAATCTTTGCTGAAAATTATGTCAAAGCTGTCGGCCGGAACGGCAGCAACGGCGGATAGGGTTTGGCCTATGATAACGGGGATATCAGTAAAGCGAACCCTGCCCTTTAAAAAAGCTTCCACTGCAACCTCGTTGGCGGCATTGAGCACTGCCGGTGCGGTGCCGCCCGTTTTAAAGGCTTCTGCGGCCAAGCGCAAACACGGAAATCGCTCGGTGTCCGGACGTTCAAAATGAAATCGGCCAATAGCAAACAGGTCTAACGGTGCCACCCCAGCTTCGATACGCTCCGGCCAGGCCAAGCCGTTCGCGATCGGCGTGCGCATGTCCGGGCTGCCCAGCTGCGCCAGCACCGATCCGTCGGCGTATTCCACCATAGAGTGGATGATACTCTCCGGATGAACATGTACTTCAATTTTTTCTGGCGAGATGTTGAACAGCCAACAGGCTTCGATTAGCTCCAGCCCTTTATTCATAAGGGTGGCAGAATCGACAGAGATTTTTCGGCCCATGGACCAGTTGGGGTGGGCGCATGCCTGATCAGGCGTTACAAGTGCCATGTCTGCCGCTGACATTTCACGGAAAGGCCCGCCTGAGGCTGTCAACAAAATACGGGTGATGCCAGCGGCATCCGGTTGGCGAATACGGTCTGCCGGCATGCACTGAAATATGGCGTTATGCTCGGAATCAATGGGCAGCAATTCCGCGCCCGATTCGTCCACAGCGTCCATAAACAGACGCCCCGACATCACTAGCGCTTCTTTGTTGGCCAATAAAACCCGCTTGCCAGCGCGCACCGCAGCCAGAGTTGACGGCAAACCAGCAGCACCCACAATGGCCGCCATCACCGTATCAACTCCCGGACTAGTCGCCGCCTCACTCAGGCCAGCTTCACCGGCCAGCACTCGTATGTGCGGTAAGTCAGACAAGGCCTCGCGCAATTTTTCAGCCGCTGGCCCATCAGCCATTACGGCAATGGCCGGTTCAAACTCACGGCACAAAGTAGCCATTGCCCCAACGCTTGAGCAAGCTGTCAGAGCGTACACTGAAAAACGCTGAGGGTGACGACGCACGACATCCAGCGTACTTAAACCAATAGAGCCGGTGGCTCCCAACACTGATAGATGGCGGCGTTGCATCAAGATAAAGGTCCAACATTAAGCCAACCAAGTTGAATAACAAGCAGGGTAAATATGGGTATGGCGGCAGTCAGGCTGTCTATCCGGTCCATAATACCGCCGTGTCCGGGAAGTAACCGACTGCTGTCCTTAATACCGCGGAAGCGCTTAAGCATGCTCTCGAGCAGGTCGCCCAGCACCGACACCGCAGCGGTCATAACGGAAATAATAATCAAAGCAATCGATTGCCAGACCTCGGCGCCAAGCGTTTGACTAACCACCAATGCAAAAACCGCAACCGCCGCCAAACCGCCCCATACCCCGGCCCAGGATTTCCCCGGACTGACCCGCGGCGCTAACTTGGCTTTGCCAAATTTTCGGCCCGAAAAATACGCGCCGATATCGGCTACCCACACCAGCGCAAACACATACAAAATCAACAACAGGTTGTTGTCGGTCAGCCCGAATGTAAACTCGCCGCTGCGCAAATAATTCAAACCCACCCAGGCCGGCACCAACACCAACAGGCCCATGGCCGCACGTACCGGAACCGAGCCCCAAGACGCAGAGCCTTTTGGATAATAAGCCACCAACCCAAAACCGATCAGCCACCAAAGCAGCGCTAACCAGAGCACACCCTGCGCCGTTATTGTGTATAAAGCCGCTAATACCAGCAATACAGCGGCACTGTAGCCAACACGTGCGGGCTGCGCTGTCAGCCCCGCCATATTGGCCCACTCCCAGGCACCGAGGGCAATCAGCGCAGCAGTAAAAATTGCAAAGCCCACAGGTGGCAAGAAAAAAACGCCACCGATAGCAATGGGCGCCAGAATCGACGCAGTTATTATCCGGGTTTTAAGCACAGTGAACCTGCTCTTGTTGTTTTATCAGAGCGACGATCGGGCCGCAACCTGGTCATCCGTCTGGCCGAAACGTCTTTGCCTTGCGGCATAAGCGGCCAGCGCTTCCTGCATCTGCGGTTGTTTGAAGTCCGGCCAAAACACCGGCGAAAAATAAAATTCGGTATACGCCAAGTGCCACAACATAAAATTGCTGATGCGTTGTTCGCCGGCGGTACGAATCATAAGGTCTGGCACGGGTAAATCACCCAAGCTCAGGTGGCTTTGAATCAGGTCTTCAGTGATATCCGATGGCAGCAATTGGCCGCTAGCGACTTTTCGAGCAATTTTACGGGTGGCTTCCGTAATGTCCCATTGCCCGCCGTAGTTGGCGGCGATTACCAGTGTCATCGCCGTGTTGTTGGCGGTGAGTGTTTCGGCTTTCTCCATCAAATCTTGTAACAGGGGGCTAAAAGCAGAGCGTTCACCGATCAACCTCAGGCAAATGTTATTACGATGCAGTTTGCGCACTTCGCGCTCCAATGCGAACACAAACAGTTTCATCAATGCAGAGACTTCGTCTTGCGGGCGGCGCCAATTTTCACTGGAAAACGCAAACAGGGTAACAACCTTCACACCCTCGCGGGCACAGGTTTCCACCACAGCGCGAACAGCGTCCACGCCGGCCTTGTGACCAGCCACACCTTTAAGACGCCGGGCTTTAGCCCAACGATTGTTACCGTCCATAATAACGGCAACATGTTTCGGCCGGCTTGGTGCCAATTCCGGAATTGCTGCGGAAACAGTTGCGGTCATAACATCTCCTGTGCGGCCGCCGCGGCTTATGGCAGCCGTGAGTGTTGTATCCTCAAAATGCCGGAATCAAACCGCCATCAAATCCTCTTCTTTGGCTTTCAGTAACTTTTCAACTTCCGCTATAAAGCGGTCAGTCAGCTTTTGCACTTCCTCTTCGCCGCGGCGCTCGTCGTCTTCGCTGATGTCTTTGTCTTTCAGCAGCTCTTTTAGCGTGCTATTGGCATCACGACGGGCGTTGCGAACTGAAACCCGGCCGTGTTCGGCGTCAGCGCGAGCTTGCTTGACCATATTTTTACGGGTTTCTTCGGTCAGCATCGGCATAGGCAACCGAATAAGGTCACCGCTGGTAGACGGGTTAAGACCTAAATCAGAGGTCATGATGGCCTTTTCAATCTGCGGAACCAGGTTTTTCTCCCAAGGTGACACCGTCAATGTACGGCTGTCTTCCACATTCACCGAGGCTACCTGCCTCAACGGCGTTTCCTGACCGTAGTAATTCACCATCACGCTGTCCAGAATGGAAGGATGCGCGCGGCCGGTCCGGATTTTGTTAAACGCTGACGCCAGAGCTTCAATGCTCTTGGTCATTTTGGTTTCAGCTTCCGTTTTGATCTCGTTAATCACTTGCCAACCCTCGATTTGTTCGTAAAACCGGACCCTGCCGGGTTATTCAATCAACTATCCGATCGGTCAGTCAATCGACTATTCAATCGGTTATTCAATAAGAGTACCTACTTTTTCGCCTGTCACGATGCGGGTCAGAACGCCGGGGCTATTCATATCAAATACCCGCAGCGGCATGCCGTGGTCGCGCGCCAGACAGATGGCCGTTAAGTCCATCACGCCCAGTTTTTTATCCAATACTTCATCATAAGTCAGAGAATCGTATTTTACCGCCGTGCTGTCCAGGTAGGGGTCGGCTGAATATACGCCGTCTACCTTGGTGCCCTTCAGTACCGCGTCGGCTTCGATTTCGATACCGCGCAAGCAGGCCGCAGAATCGGTAGTAAAGAAGGGGTTGCCGGTACCCGCACAGAAAATAACCACGTCGCCATCTTTCAGATCGCGCACAGCGCTGCGGCGATCGTAATGCTCCACAATACCACTCATGGGGATGGCAGACATAACACGGGTGCGGATGTTGGAACGCTCCAGGGCGTCACGCATGGCCAGGCCGTTCATTACGGTGGCCAGCATGCCCATATGGTCGCCGCTAACGCGATCCATGCCGGCAGCGCTCAGGGCTTCGCCGCGGAACAGGTTACCGCCGCCAATCACCAGGCCAACCTGCACACCAATACCAATCAACGCGCCAATCTCCAGCGCCATGCGGTCCAGAACCTTGGGGTCAATACCGAAACCAAGATCACCCATCAGGGCCTCACCGCTGAGCTTTAGCAGGATACGCTTGTATCTGGGCTGAGTTTTGGACGTTGTCGACATACGGATCCCCTTCTGGTCTATTGGCTGCAGCGCAAAGCGGCGGCGCGATGCGGCAGGCTTGTATTTGACACAACCCTCGGCAAAAAAGGGATATCTCAGATACAAGCCCGCCACGAAAGTCGGAAAACCGGCTAACGTGGCAGACTTGAACGAAGCCGCCGATCAATCAGGCAGCTTCCAAAGCTGGAATCAGCCTTTGTTGATGCCGGATGCCGCAGCAACCTCGGCAGCAAAGTCGACTTCTTCCCGCTCGATGCCTTCGCCTACTTCAACGCGAAGGAACCCAATCAGCTCGCCACCGGCCGCTGTAACCAGCTGGCCCACGGTTTGCTCCGGGTTTTTAACGAACGGCTGTTCGATCAGGCTGTTTTCAGCCAAGTATTTCTTGATGCGACCGCCCATCATTTTTTCAACGATTTCAGCCGGCTTGCCTGCCATATCCGGCTGGGCCTTGATGATCGCCTTTTCTTGCTCCAGCTCTTCAGCCGGCATATCTTCAGGCTTGGCAATGCGCGGGTTTACCGCAGCAACGTGCATGGCGATATCACGGGCCAGCTCTGCGTCACCTGCGGTCAAAGCAACCACGGCAGCAATCTTGTTGGTGCTGTGAACGTAGCCGCCCACAACCGCACCTTCAATACGCACGATACGACGTACGCTGATGTTTTCGCCAATTTTCTGGACCAGCGCTTCACGCTTGGCTTCCAGGTCGCCCGCCATCAACACGGCAACGTCGGTTTCGTTCTTTTTGAATGCAACGTCTAACACGTCGTTGGCGAAGTTGATGAAATTATCATCACGGGCAACGAAGTCGGTTTCGGAGTTCACTTCCAAAATCAGGCCCACTGTGTGGTCGTCTGAAATTTTGATCAGTGAAACGCCTTCAGCGGCGGTACGACCGGCTTTTTTAGCAGCCTTCAGGCCAGATGATTTGCGCAGCTCTTCAATCGCGGCGTCTACACTGCCTTCCGATTCAACCAAAGCTTTTTTGCATTCCATCATGCCAAGGCCGGTGCGCTCACGCAGCTCTTTGACCATTGCAGCGGTAATAGCAGCCATGTTGGGTCCTCTTAAAATTTCCGAATTCGGTAGGAAAACCTGCCCGGAACCTGTCCGGGCACGCTTTGAATCTCAGAGCAAATCAAGCGTTGCTCTCAAGCCTTACACTCAAGCGTTACTCTGCAGCAGGCGCTCAAGCCTTGCTCTCAACCCTTATTCTGCAGCAGGCGCTGCGCTTGGGGCTTCTTCGCTAACTTCAACAAACTCGTCTGCGCCAACATTGACCGATTCCAGGCAGGTGTCAGCAACCGCTTTCACGTAGATCTGGATAGCGCGAATGGCATCATCGTTACCCGGAATTACGTAGTCAACGCCGTCAGGGTTGCTG
The DNA here is from genome assembly GCA_036960525.1 of Marinobacter sp. GTDB lineage: Bacteria > Pseudomonadota > Gammaproteobacteria > Pseudomonadales > Oleiphilaceae > Marinobacter. The sequence goes on along the minus strand of JBALXR010000082.1, from coordinate 2,437 downwards.
TTGGTATCAACCACACCAATAACAGGAATACCCAGCTTGTTGGCTTCTTTAATAGCGATACGCTCGTGGTCAACGTCTATCACGAACAATGCATCGGGCAGGCCGCCCATGTCCTTGATGCCACCAATGGAACGCTCGAGCTTGTCCATTTCGCGGGTGCGCTCAAGCGCTTCTTTCTTGGTCAGCTTATCGAAAGTACCGTCTTTGCTCTGCGATTGCAGTTCACGGTAGCGGTGAATCGACTGACGAATGGTTTTGTAGTTGGTCAGCATGCCGCCCAACCAGCGGTGGTTCACAAAAGGCTGACCTGAACGCTCTGCTTCTTCTTTAATAATTTTCGCAGCGGCGCGCTTGGTACCTACGAACAGAATCTTGTTCTTGTTCTCGGTCAGCTGCGCAACGAATTTAAGAGCATCGTTCATAGCCGGAACGGTCTGTTCCAGGTTGATGATGTGAATCTTGTTACGGGCGCCGAAGATGTACTTCGACATTTTTGGATTCCAGTAGCGAGTCTGGTGTCCAAAGTGAGCACCTGCTTTAAGCAGGTCACGCATATGTACTTGAGCCATTATAGTTACCTTGTAACTTCGGGTTAGACCTCCACGAATCCGATTGCACCAACCTATGTGCGGCTTTTAACAACCGCAGGCACCCTGGAGCAACGTGTCGACCCGTGTGTGAATTTGCTGGATTCGTTTCCAGCGGGCGCGTTTATATCATATTTCGGACGCACAATGCCATTAGTTTTGTGTCGGAGCTGCTTGTTCTCTGAAGTTGTACCTTGTGCCCATGAGCCTTAAAATAGAACCCTGATTCATTTCTTTTAATAGGAAAACCGATGCAGGTCACCATCAAGACCCCGGAAGACATAGCGAAAATGCGCGTAGCTGGAAAGCTCGCCTCGGAAGTTCTGGAGATGATAGACGAGCACGTCAAACCCGGCGTGACCACCGAACATCTAAACCAGCTCTGCCACGACTACATTGTGAACGTGCAGCAGGCTATTCCGGCGCCGCTGAACTACAAGGGCTTCCCGAAATCCATCTGCACCTCGGTGAACCACGTGGTTTGCCACGGCATCCCCACCGAGCAGAAAGTTCTGAAAGATGGCGACATCATCAATATTGACGTCACCGTTATAAAAGATGGTTACCACGGCGACACCAGTAAAATGTGGGCAGTGGGCAAACCTAAGCCCGGCACCGAGCGGTTAATCCAGATTACCCAGGAATGCATGTATAAAGGTATAGAACTGGTCAAACCCGGGGCCCGCCTTGGCGATATCGGCCACGTGATCCAGCAACACGCCGAGAAAAACCGGTTCTCGGTGGTTCGTGACTATTGCGGCCACGGCATTGGCCAAGTGTTTCATGAAGAGCCCCAGGTAATGCATTACGGCAAACCCGGCACAGGCTTGGAATTAAAGGAAGGAATGATTTTCACCATCGAACCGATGATCAATCAAGGCAAGTACCACACCAAATTGCTGCCAGACGAATGGACCGCCGTCACCAAAGACCGCAAGCTGTCAGCCCAGTGGGAACACACCATTCTGGTGACTGCAGACGGTCATGAAGTGTTGACCAAACGCAAAGAAGAGTCGTTTTAAATGGCGCCGGGCGAGTTGGAACACCGCATTAGCTATGACGCTTCACCGGTTTCCGCCGCCCGCACACTGTTGCAGGAGCGACAGCAGGCAGACGCGGCCGCTTTTGAGCAGGGTGCAGATGTCCGAACGCTGGTAAAAACGCGCTCTGACACGGTAGATACGGTATTGCGCCATATCTGGAATCGCTACCCGCTAGCGAGTTCCAACAACGTGGCATTAATTGCCGTGGGCGGTTACGGCCGCGGCGAGTTGCACCCCTATTCCGACATTGACCTGCTGATTCTGACCCGCACAGGTACCGACCCCGAATGGCGCGATGACCTGAGCGCCTTTATCACTCTGCTGTGGGACTTGAAGCTGGACATTGGCCACAGCGTGCGCAGCATTGGCGAAAGCACCGATGCCGCTCGCGGCGACATCACAATTCTGACCAACTTGCTGGAAACCCGCACCATCGCCGGGCCAGACGATTTACGCAGGGAACTGTCAGAGTTGGCTTTCTCAGATGAAATAAGCACCGACCGCGAGTATTTCATTGCCAAGCGTGCAGAGCAGGAAGAGCGCCACACCAAGTACAGCAACACCGAATACAATCTGGAACCTAATATAAAAGGCGCCCCCGGCGCGTTGCGCGACATCCAGACCATCGGCTGGATAACCAAACGCCACTTCGGCTTGCACAGCACGGCTGACCTAACCCAGTTCAGCGTGCTGACCGAAGACGAGCACCAGGTTCTGCGCAAGGGTGAGACCCTTCTGTGGCGGCTTCGATACGGACTGCAACTGCTGGCCAAACGCAATGAAAACCGCCTGCTATTTGACTATCAG
>JBALXR010000081.1:6854-14549 GCA_036960525.1 Marinobacter sp. | reverse complement strand
CTTTTTCACGGATGGCACGGTGCAAATAACCGTTACGCAAGAATCCGCCCAGCACCGTCAACGCGGCCGCATCCGGGTGATCAACCGCCACCGTCGGATAGGCCTTAGCGCAGAAGTTCACTTGGGTTGAAGTCAGCCAGGCTTCGTGGGTGGTGTAGTTCACCGGCTCCATGCACCACGCACTGTCTGGCGCAGTATCCGCGTTTTGCCACAGGCTTTTTACATCGTCCAGCATCGGCTGCAGTTGCTCGTCTTCACCAATCAACAGGAACTGACGGCTTTGCTGGCCAACCTTCTGATGCAGATCCGCCAGCTTCTGACAAAACGCCTTCAGCTCGGCTGGGTCTTTCAGGGATTTATCCAATGATTTGGTGCGGCGAATGGCTTCCAAACCGCCCAAACGGAAACTAAGCCAGGCGCCCGGGCTCATGCCCTGGGCCGCGGCGCTCATGGCCAACGCATGGCCACTGCCAGTAACAGCTTGTTCACGACGGGCACGAATCTGGGCGATAATTTCCGCAATGCGGCCGGTTTCGTCAAAACGGGCGTTGCTGTAAATGTCTTTCAGCAAACGCGCCAGGGCATCACTGTTGCGCGCCAGGGCCTTGCCGCTAAACACCAGATAACCGGACATATCCTGCACATTGTCAATTTTGCCCTTGTTGACAAAACTGGCCGAAATGCCGCCGGTCTCTGCGGAAATGCGGTCCTGCATCTGCAGGTAGTCCAACTCACCACAGCCCACTTCTGAAATCAGCGTGGTGTAGTAAGGCATCAGCGCCAGCTCTTCTTCATTTAGCGACGGCAGGGGTAATACCACCTGCTGATAAACCAGGCCGTTGGTGCCACGGGCATAAACCGTGGCCGACAGATCGCCATCAAAACGGCCCTCTGGCTCTGGCATTTGCAGGGGCACGTCGGTCAAATCCACCTTCGGCAGAATTGAATCGTCGTCTTTGCGGGTTTGGCGGTCTTCCAGGGCTTGGGCGCGCTCAACGATCTGTGCGGTTTCTTCGTCGCTCAGTTTAGCCTTGCGCTGTGCAAGAGCTGCACGGATAGACTCGGTACGCAGGCCTTCCAGCTTGTCGTCCGGGCGCAGGGTCAAGGTTACCCGGTGCGGGTTGTCCAGCAACTTGCGACGAATCAGGTTCGGCACAAATTGTGGATCCTGAATTTTCTCCCGCAGACGAGCCAGAACCGGTTCTAAATCCAGCAGATCCACCGGGTCACCGCCGTGCACCATCGGCGAAATGGCAGACATGATCAGCTGCAAACCGTAAGGAAAGCCGTCACCGGAAATTTCGCGCTGGTGCAGTTCCAACTGGTGCAAAATCGCTTCCAATCGTTCACTGCTAACGCCGTCTGCAACAACTTTTTTCAAGGTTTCTTCAATCAGCTGCTCGAGCGCTTGCTGCTGCGCAGGCTCGCTGCCTTCGATACCACACACGAAAGTCATTTCACGGTTGGAATCTTCCAGCCCGCACAAAGGCGAAGGGGCTTGGCCCAGCTCAGTGGTTTCCAAAGCGCGCATCAGCGGTGACGCGCTGTTATCCAGCAGCACCGAAGACAACAATTGGCCTTCCAGATTTTCTTCCAGATCAAAACTGTGGCCCAGCAACCAGCCCATCACAATGTGAGTTTTGGCTTCCGTTGGTTCGCCCTCGTTCACCGCATAAGCCTGCTCTACCCGCAGCGGCGCGAACATGCGTTTCTCATCATAAACCGGCAATTTTACATCCAGCTTGTCAAAACGCTTGAGCACCAGCTCCTCGAAGCGCTCCTGGTGCTCAACGGCAGGAATATTGCCGTAGGTCGCAAAAATTGCGTTGCTGGGGTGGTAATGGTGCTTGTAGAACGCCAACAGGTCGTCATAGGACAAGTCGGTAATGTGATCCGGCTCGCCGCCGCTGTTGTAATGGTAGGTCGTGGTGGGAAACAGATGGCTGGACAGATTCTGCCATAACTGAGACGTGGCCGAACTCATAGCCCCCTTCATCTCGTTGTACACCACACCGCGGTAGACCAAATCGCTGGTCGGATCTTCCGGCTTGTCGAACTCCAGGCGATGGCCTTCCTGGGCAAAATCCAGTTTGTCCAGCTTGGAGAAGAACACCGAATCCAGATACACGTCCAGCAAGTTGTCAAAATCTTTGCGGTTCATGCTGGCGAACGGATAGGCGGTCCAGTCGCTGCTGGTGAACGCGTTCATAAAGGTATTCAGCGAACGACGGATCATCATAAAGAACGGATCGCGTACCGGATAACGCTCGCTGCCGCACAGTGCGGTATGCTCCAGAATGTGAGCCACGCCGGATGAATCCATCGGAAACGTACGCAAGGCCACAAAGAATACGTTTTCGTCGTTGTCTGCAGCCATGTGCAAATGGCGCGCGCCCGTCTTTATATGGCGATATTCTTCGACATCCAGATTCAGGGTGCCAATGTGGTGGGAACGAATTTTTTCAAACGCCGGGTGCATTGCGTTGTCAGATATTGCAGCCATTCAAACTGTCCTGTTGTTAATTTGAGAGATTACTCGAGGGATGACTCGAGAAATAATTCAATAATGAGTTGCGCGGTAAAATCGTTACGTCCTGACACTGCTGCAAGGTGGTGACATATAAACAGATACGATGCAAAAAGCGCGAAGGTACAGGGTAACACGAGTTATCCGCTATCATGCAGCACACCCGGTGTAACAAGGTAATAGCTATGACTATGAGCACAATAGAAAATACCCCCGGCAACCCCGCAGATTCAAAAGCGCCAACTCCGCCCCCTGCACTGAGCACCAAGCAAGCGCATGGCGACCCTGTTCCGGCCCGTGAAGTGGCCGCTTACTGGGATGAACGCAGGCGCTATCTGAAAAGCATCCGCAAAACGCCGGCTGTACGCCATCACTTCTGGCGAGCCATGGCGGTTTATCTGTTGCGGCGGGTATTGTGGTCATTCGGGTTTTTCCCGGTGTTTTTTGCCTTCTGGATTCCGCTGGTGTTGGCCCAATTTAATCCGATTGTGCTGGCCAATGATATGATTGTGCTGCTGCAGGACTTCACCAACAGTAATCCGGAACTTCAGGCCAACACCCTCAGCACACTGGTGATCGCCTGGGCGTCTATCGGCGGCTTCTTTTTGATCTTTGATTTTGTACTGTCGCCGTTCCGCTCGCCCTATGAATACGAGGCCGACGTATACATGCGCGCCTGGGAACATCAATACAGCACACCACCCAATACATTACCTAACACTACGGAAGCTCCATGAATCACCTGTTTGTAGACAACCTCACCGTCATCGACTTCGCCTACCTGGACGCAACCCGCGGCTTAGTAGGTGAAAGCTGGATTGCCGACATTGTTCTGGGCGGCGAGCTGGACGAACAGGGCATGGTGTTCGATTTTTCGCACGTTAAGCGGGCCATCAAGCAGGTGATCGACGCCCAGGTAGATCACCGCCTGGTAGTACCAAAAGGCCACCCTGGATTGCTGCGGAATGACCAAACCCCCCGGCACTTTGTATGGTCTCTTACCAACGGCGAACAGATCGCCCACACCGGCCCGGATGAAGCCGTGCTGTGGCTGGCCGGCGATACCGTCACCAAAGCGGCTGTTGCCACCCTGCTGGAACACGAACTGAAAGCCGTACTACCCAACAACGTAATTTCCGTAGACGTACACCTACGCGAAGAAGTGCTTGAAGGGCCCTACTACCATTACGTGCACGGCCTGAAAAAACACCTGGGCAATTGCCAGCGCATCGCCCACGGCCACCGTTCGCCCATTTGCATCCACCGCAACGAACAGCGCGACACCACCCTGGAAGCGCTCTGGGCAAAACTCTGGAAAGACATCTACGTAGGCACCGAAGAAGACATCAGCCGCCGCTTTGTCGATGACCATGGCACCGAATACATCCACTTCGAATACGAAGCCAACCAGGGCGAATTCGCCCTGACTTTACCCGCCAGCCGCGTGTACATGATGGACACAGACACCACTGTAGAACTGATTGCCGCGCACATTGCCGATCAGCTGAAGCAGGAGTTTCCGGAAGATTCGATTCGGGTGAAGGCGTATGAGGGTGTCGGAAAAGGGGCGATGGCGTCGCGATGAGCCAAACGGGGACGGATTTGAAATCCGTCCCCTGATTAAGCCAATTCGAGATAAATTTGTTTAAACACTGCGCTCTAATTTCTCCTGAATAGCCTCACACACAAACGCGTTCAATGACATATCCCGAGATGCCATTACCGCGGCCCTGTGCAGCTCCGGCCCCGTGCGCACGTTAAAAGATCCTTTCATAGGCTTATCAGGAACCTTGCCCAGTTCTTCACAGTCTTCCAGATAACCATCAACCGAGAATCGGAACTCGCGCTCCAAGGCTTTCAAGTCTTCCGCTTCGTAAGTAACGAGATCCCGAATAAAAGCAACTTTACCAAACAACATTCCACTCTCTAAGTCAGGTTCAATAGTGCCTAAGTATCCTTTGTAACCCAGGTGCGTCATAGATAACCCTCCTGCTTCAATGCTTGGCGCACGGCTTTCAGTGCGCCGCCTTTTAAGTGGTTTTCTGGGTGCGGCTTATGCAGCCGAATCATGCTACCCGTTACTGAATTATAAAACCGCACGCGAGACCCGGCCCGCTCCTGCATTTGATAACCCAAACGAGTCAGTAAGCCAACCAACTCTGTCCATGGATATGTAGCATGCGCATTGCGCAAATTTCCCAAGCGTTTTTCATGCTTGCCCATCTCAGCATCCTTGTTGAGTATTTTAAATATATTATAGCAACTGAAAATAGTTGCAAATACTACAAACACAAAAAAACCACCCGGAGGTGGTTTTTTTGATGGCTTGCCGGTGGACTAAACCTGCAAGCCGTATTGGCGTCCCCTAGGGGGTTCGAACCCCTGTTGCCGCCGTGAAAGGGCGGAGTCCTAGGCCGCTAGACGAAGGGGACTAGAAAAAATTGGTGGAGCCAGACGGGATCGAACCGTCGACCTCAACACTGCCAGTGTTGCGCTCTCCCAGCTGAGCTATGGCCCCCAACGGATGCGTATATTAAGGATCGACCCCTGGGTCGTCAACCCTTTTCTGTCACTTTCTTCAGGTTTGTCGAAAATCGCCGGCATCCCTGCCGCTCGCGTTTAATAATTAAACAGATAGTGCTTACCGATTGAACAGGTTGACTATTCAGCAATCAACGCAGCGTATTCTTTCTCTACTTTTTTGGTTTCCTTCTTGGAAAACCCACCCAAAACCTCCAGCGCATGGCGCAAACGCGCACGGGTCATGTCGGGCCCCAGCTGCTCCATCGAATCCATCACCGACCAGGAATTCGGCGTACCGGCAATCGCCACGAACACAGCAAACATGAAATCGCCCATCTTCAGGTCCATTGCCTTGGCCAAGAACTTCACATCGGCAAATATGTTGTCTTTACTCCAGTGGCGCTGAGCCTCCAGGTGCCACAATGTGAACTGCAGCACCCGCTTCACCTGCTCTTCTTCCAATTTGTTGTGGGCGAAGCTCTCTGGCGTCAACGGCAACATGCCGCTGAACATGAACTGGGCCATAGGCGCCACATCTGAGAACACATCGGCACGACCCTTCACAAACGGCACCAGCGCCGCCAAATCGTCTTGGTTGAACCACCACCGGCTCATACGCTGCATAAACTGCTCGTCGCTGAGCTCTTCGCGTAGCCACAGGCCGTTCAGCCAGCGCAATTTCTCGACATCAAACACCGGGCCACCCAGCGACACTCGCTGAATATCAAAATGGCTGATCATCTCATCCAGAGTGAACTTCTCGCGCTCATCCGGCATCGACCAGCCCATACGGCCCAGGTAATTGGTCACCGCTTCCGGCAAAAAGCCCATGCGCTCATAAAAGTTGATGCTGGTAGGATTCTTGCGTTTGGACAGCTTGCTCTTGTCCGGATTACGCAGCAGCGGCAAGTGACACAGCACCGGCATGTCCCAACCAAAGTACTCATACAATAGCTTGTGCTTGGGCGCCGAGTTAATCCATTCCTCACCACGCAACACGTGGGTAATTTCCATCAGGTGATCGTCCACCACGTTCGCCAGGTGATACGTGGGCATGCCGTCAGACTTTAACAGAATCTGGCAGTCCACCTGAGCCCAGTCGATATCGATGGTGCCGCGCAGCATATCGGCAATTTCGCACACGCCTTCGTCTGGCACCTTCATGCGGATCACATAGGGGTCGCCCGCTTCCCGGCGACGATGCACCTCTTCCGGTGACAACTCAAGATTGCCCTTAATGCCCGGGTTCAGGCCGGCAGCCTTGCGCTCTTCGCGAATTACGTCCAGCTCTTCCGGCGTGCGGAAACAGTAAAATGCGTGGCCGGCAGTAACCAGATCTTCCGCGTACTGGGCGTAAGAATCCTTGCGTTCCGACTGGCGATACGGGCCGTGAGGGCCGCCCACATCGGGGCCTTCATCCCAGTTCAAACCAAGCCAGCGCAGCGCGGTCAGAATTTCCTGTTCAGATTCCGGTGTACTGCGGGCCTGGTCGGTGTCTTCAATGCGCAGAATAAACTGGCCGCCGTGCTGGCGCGCAAAACACAGGTTGAACAAAGCCACGTAAGCGGTGCCAACGTGCGGGTCACCGGTGGGCGACGGGGCAATTCGAGTACGTACTACAGTCATGGATATTTCCTGAGATAAATTCCCGAGAATAGCGCAGTGGCAAAAGCCCTACGGGAATAAAAAGTGGCCATTAGTCATCAGTTGTTGCCCATTATAACGGCCAAACCGGCAAACCGCATCGCCACCGACACTTTCGCTTACATTTGCATTGCACCCCGTTCATGCAATATTATAACATTTCTAAATTAGCGACGACTCACCCGCACCCACGCTAACAAATCTGAATGGAACACCCAGCCATGAATGCTCATCTTCGCCTGCCTCGCGCCGCTATTGTAACCGGCCTGCTAACACTCGCCGCTGCCCTGCCCGCAGCCGCCGAAACAAACATAGTCACGTCCATCAAACCGCTGGAACTGCTGGTACGCGCCGTGGCGACCGATAACGTCACCGTTACCAGCCTCGTTGCCCCGGGCGGCAGCCCGCACAATTACACCTTACGCCCGTCCCAACGACGCGCCCTGGAGCAAGCCAACGCCATCTTCTGGGTAGGGCCAGATGTGGAAAGCTTTCTTACCCGCCTGCTGGCCAATAACGAATTCAGCGGCAGAACCCACCAATTGATGGGCCAGACCGACAACCACAATGAAGAAGCTCCCCACGCCGAAGATGATCAAAGCCGTGAGCATACCGACCATAACGAACACCAGGCTAACGAAGAAAAGCACGATGGTCACAGTGACGAACACGACAATCACACTGGCAAAGAAGACCACAGCGACGAGCATGCCCAAACTGATGATGAACGCAATCACGACCACGGTACGGGTGACGACGACCCACACATTTGGGTAGACCCACAACTCGCCCTTGAGATGGCCCGCGCCATTGCACAAACACTGTCAAAACTGGACAGCACCAACGCCCGGGCCATCCAGCAAAACCTGCAAGCGTTTGAACAACGCCTGAATGCTCGTGAAGCCAGCATCCGCGAGCAGCTCGAACCTTTGCAAAACCGAAAACTGTTCTCCTACCACAGCGCCTTCACCCGCTTCGCCGAACACTACGGCCTTCAACTA
>JBALXR010000081.1:3818-6755 GCA_036960525.1 Marinobacter sp. | reverse complement strand
GAACCTTTGCAAAACCGAAAACTGTTCTCCTACCACAGCGCCTTCACCCGCTTCGCCGAACACTACGGCCTTCAACTGCAAGGCGTGCTCACACTAAACCCGGCACTCAGCCCCGGCGCAAAACACATCGCCGAAGTACAAAACCAGCTAAAACAAGCCGGCAGCGCCTGCCTGCTCACCGAACCCCAGTTCAACACTCAATGGTGGAGAAGCATTACAGAGGGCCTAGACATAACCTTCAGCACCTGGGACCCACTGGCCACAGACATACCGGCAACGCCCGAAGGTTACGAACAGTTCCAACAAAGCATCGCCGACGCCGTACTGAACTGCCGCTAAGGTACGAGGATGAACCAGGGGACAGATTTGAAATCTGTCCCCGCTGTACCCTCAGTCTGTCCCGGCATTACGCTTTATGAGAAACTGCTCCCCCAAAAAGGAGCCTCAGCCATGCCCGAGCACAGCCCGTCACCCAATCACCACCCCGCCACCCGCATTATTCACAACCGACGCCATCGGGACCAGCAGGGCAGCCCTTACTCGCCGGTATACAACACCACCACCTACCGGTTCGACACCACCGCCGAACAGCTGGCCGTGGTAAAAGGTGAAAACGACGGCAACCTGTACACCCGCTGGGGCACCAACCCCACCATCAAAGAACTGGAACAGGGCCTGGCGCAGCTGGAATCAGCACAGGCCGGATTGGCGTTTGCCTCCGGCATGGCGGCCATTTCCGCCACCCTATTTGCCCATGGCCGCAACGGCATAGTGTGCGCAGGCGATCTGTACGGCGGTACCCAAGAACTGCTGGTGAATCATTTCGAGCCCCTGGGCATTCCCGTCACCTTCCTGCTGAACCAACAGCTGGATGAGTTGGAACAGCATCTGACCAAACCCGGCATGCTGGTGTACTGCGAAACCCCGGCCAACCCAACCCTGGCGATATTAGACATCGCCGACCTGGCCCGCCGCGCCCACGCCAAAGGTGCCCTGTTAGCCGTTGATAACACCTTCGCCAGCCCCATTAATCAGCGCCCGCTGGAACTGGGCGCTGATCTGGTTATGCACAGCGCCACAAAATACCTGGCCGGCCACAGCGACTTAACCGCCGGCGCCTTTATGGCCAGCGCCGAACTCGCCAAACCCGTCGCCGCCTGGCGCAAAAGCCTGGGCCAAATACTGGCACCGGAAATGGCCGCGCTGCTATCACGCAGCCTGCGCACCCTGCATGTACGCATTCGCCAGCACAACGAAAACGCCATGGCCGTCGCTATCGCCATGGAAAAACACCCGAAAGTCAGCCGTGTACTCTACCCCGGCCTACCAAATTTCCCCGGCCACCAACTCGCCAAACAACAAATGCACGGCTTCGGCGGCATGCTCAGCATTGACGTGATCGGTGGCGGCAAAGCCGCAGAAACGGTAGAGGACCACCTGCAAGTCTTCCTGCTAGCCACCAGTCTGGGCGGCGTAGAAAGCCTGGTCAGCCAGCCCATCGCCACCAGCCACTATCGCCTGACACCGGAAGACCGGGCTCAAAGGGGCATCAGTGATGGCTTACTGAGATTGTCGGTGGGGCTTGAAGATGCGGGGGATTTGATTGCAGATTTGGAGCAGGCGCTGAACAGTTTGGGCGAGTGACTGCACACCCGGGGACGGATTTCAAATCCGTCCCGTCTAGATTTTCCTGGGAACAGACTTGAAATCTGTTCCCGAAAGCACTGCTAAGCAGCCCTTTTCTTGTTGCGGCGGGTTTGGTCACCAAGGCCCGCCAGGAGCCCCTTTATGCTGATGTCTTCATCCAGTGCGTCCCAATGAATACCATGCACACTCAACTCGAAATCTTGACGGCTCACTGGGTCCGCGTGAAGTAATCTGGGAAACCATGCCAGTGGTGCACCTATAGTTCGCGCATCCGACAGCATTACCCAAACGTTATCTTCATCAAACCAAACTTTTTCAGGCGAAATAGTCATGCCATGCGTCCTCCAAAAGCTGTTTATTCTGCTCAACTACGCCTAACAATACCCGAATAGTGCGAGCATCGAAACCATCATTTCTGGCCATCGTCACCTCATCAGAAAGCCAGAACTTGGCCTCTTTACCTGCGATTCGGACATGGATGTGAACCGGCTCTAAGGGGTTACCCTCGTTCGAGTAGAAAAAGAATTTGAAGCCTTGATACCGAAATACAACTGGCAATGGGCATTACTCCTCATTCTGAACGAGCTTACTAAGTCTATCCGCGTTTTCACGCGCTCCCGCTACGTCGCTATAACAATCCGAGATCTCACCTCGGCCTCAAACACCTTCTTCAGCGCCGCCTTAGCATCATCATCGCCATGCACCAATCGAATTTCCCTGGGCGCAGCCGGAATACCCAACACAAAATTCAGCAAGTCACTTTGCCCGGCGTGGGCGGAATAACCACCCATCTGATGGACGCGGGCGTAAATCGGGTAACGTTCACCATCAAACTTCACCCATCCGGCCTCGTCAGGCAAACGCACACCCTCTTTACGGCCATAGGTCAGAATATCCCGGCCTGGTGTGCCCGCAGCCTGATAACCCACGAAAAGCACATCATTGCGAGCGTCACCCAACATGGCTTTCAGGTAATTCACCACGCGCCCACCGGCGCACATACCCGAGCCCGCCAACACCACTGCCGGGTGCTTGAAGCTGGCCAGGTATTCCACGGCTTCCAAGTGATCGCTGTGGCTGTTGATCACAGTAAGCTGGTCGAAACCCAACGGATGCCGCCCCTGGCTCAGCACTTCCTGGGCTTCCGCGTCCCACATGGGTTTTAACTGGCGATAGATACGGGTGAACTCTGCCGCCAAGGGCGAATCCACCACAATTTCCAGATCCTGCCACTCCACACCCGGCGCCACCGGCTCAGCGCCAAACTCATGAATCAGGCTTTCAATTTCG
>JBALXR010000081.1:2305-3721 GCA_036960525.1 Marinobacter sp. | reverse complement strand
TGCTGAACGCCGGCACAATCACCGTACCGCCGTCGGCCAGCGCGCTTTCCAGTACCTGCTTTAAACGCAAGCGACGGGCGGTGCGGTCTTCGTGGTCCTTGTCACCATAGGTGCTTTCAATCACCAACCGATCCGCACGCTCTGGCGATATCGGGGCTGTCAGCAACGGGGCGTGAGCCGCCCCCAAATCACCACTGAACACAATGCGCTCATTAACCGGCCCATCGTGCTCTGTTCCAGTTCCAGTTGCAGTTGCAGTTGCAGTAACATCACACTCCACATACGCCGACCCCAGAATATGACCCGCCGGCTGAAAACGAATATCCAGAGAACCCTCGGTTTTGTTATCAGCGGCAAACACCGAATGCCACTGCCCGTAAGGCACCGGAACCAGCCGCTCGCGAATCAGCCCCAGCACTCGTTCAATCAGTGCTCTATCCCGCGTGAAGCCAATTTTCAGGGCGTCTTCCAGAATCTCTGGCAACATAATCGCCGACGGCTCAGTGCAGATAATCGGGCCTTCAAACCCCACCGCCAGCAAATACGGAATACGGCCAACGTGGTCTATGTGCACGTGGGTAACCACCAGCGCACGAATGTGATCAAGGGGGAAATCAATAGAAAGGTCGGCAACCGACGACTTGCCGGCGGCGTCTGCGCCCTGGAACAGGCCGCAGTCAATCAGAATACCGGCGGAAGGATGCGATCGGTCAGGCGGGGTAATGCTCAGCTCGTGGCAGGAGCCAGTAACGCCAGAGACGGCGCCGTGGTGGGAAATATTGATCATAATAACGTCCTTGTTGCCGGTTTCAGAAGCCGGCCAGGGACAGACTTGAAGTCTGTCCCTGCTTTGGTACTGACTTCGGGACAGATTTCAAATCTGTCCCGGCTGCCCCGGGTCCAATTGAGCTTCTGGTTAAGGCCTGCGTTCGATAGAACCTGTGAGGGCGTCAACTACCCATTGATTTATGCTCTTGCCCTCTGACGCCGCAGCCACAACAAGGTTCTCGTGCAGACCAGAACTCAAACGAACATTAAACTTACCTGAGTAATGTTTTTTTGGCTCTACACCGTCTTTTTTGCACATATCAAGAAACATTGCTAAAGAAATTTCACCTTCTTTATGCAACCCCTCTATATCTGTCGCATAAAAGTCAGCTCCGCCATTCAGGTTAACGAACTCACCCCGAAACATTTCTATTTCAGGATCGTAATTTATAACTGCCTGATGGCCGTCAAAGTCCATTAAATTGATCATGGTTTTACCCCATTTATGTCTAACCACCGACGAATACTACTGACCGCTCCTTTATCCGTATCAGGGACGGATGTGGCCGATGAAATACTCTTCTTTCACCAAACAACCTGACTCCAACTCGAGAACCCTCACCTTCTTCCAGGCTGCCCCCAAGTTCA
>JBALXR010000081.1:0-2206 GCA_036960525.1 Marinobacter sp. | reverse complement strand
TGAAATACTCTTCTTTCACCAAACAACCTGACTCCAACTCGAGAACCCTCACCTTCTTCCAGGCTGCCCCCAAGTTCACGAAATAAGGACTCAATATCTTTCCATTTAATACTGCCGTTTACTGGCCGTGCAAAAATGAGAGCAAGTGTTTTTTGGTGTTTCTGTTTCATGGAAATATCTTAGTACCATTATTTAGTACTGTCAACCTGCAAGACAATTCAGCCTTCAAGATGCCGGCGGAAGGATTCGATCGGTCAAAAGGGGTAATGCTCAATTCGTGGCAGGAGCCGGTAACGCCAGAAACAGCGCCATGGTGGGAAATATTGATCATAACAACCTCCTTGTTGCTCAAAAGATAGGGACAGATTTAAAAATCTGTCCCTATTTGGTACTTACCACTCATCTCTCATTGTCCTTTGAAGTTCTAGCGCATCGCTTCCCGCGAAGGCTTTAATCTCTGTGTTGCTGAAATCCAGCTCTACCTCGGGCTCACCCACAAGGCGTTCGTCGTTTACCGTGAGTACCACTCTGACGTGAGCGCTGTCCATTATTTGAACAGCGTAGCATGTTATAGCCTTTGTCTCTGGAGCAGACTTCAAATCCGTCCCAGTTTTTCGTTTCCCGCCTTCGGGACAGATTTCAAATCTGTCCCGGCTTGATCGGCTGTCCCGACCTCGGCAACCACAGGCCGCGGGCTCAAATTCCACACCAAATCTCCAACGCCCCCACTAGGCGCAAAACCCGTCGGTGCCGCTTTAAGAATAGACAGCACTTCCTCACAATCAAACGCATGGCTAGCGTGTTGCAGCTGTTTTACGGTGTTTGCCACCTCTGGCCAGGACATACACACTTCACGGGCCATCATGATTCGTGGGTGGGCGGTGCCTTGGGGATTGTCACCTATCAACAGTTCCTCAAACAGTTTTTCACCGGGTCGCAGCCCAGTGAACACCAGCTCTATCTCGCCATCTGGCTGTTCGGCGGTTCTTTCGCGACGGCCCATCAGGTGCATCATCTTGCGGGCCAGGTCGGCAATTTTTACTGGTTCGCCCATATCTAGCACAAACACTTCGCCGCCCTGGCCCATACTACCGGCTTGCAGCACCAGCTGACTGGCCTCGGGGATGGTCATGAAATAGCGAATAATGTCTGGGTGGGTAACCGTAACCGGGCCACCGCTGCTGATCTGATCCCGGAACAAAGGCACCACAGACCCCGACGAGCCCAGAACGTTACCGAAACGCACCATAGAGAAAACCGTGTCGCTCTGGCGCTGCGCCAGCCCCTGCAACACCAACTCCGCCATGCGCTTACTGGCGCCCATCACGTTAGTGGGCCTTACCGCTTTATCAGTAGAAATCAGCACAAACAACTCAACACCCGCCGCAACCGCCGCCTCGGCAATGTGCAGAGTGCCAAATACGTTGTTCTGCATACCTTCAATCACATTGTGCTCTACCAGCGGCACATGCTTGTAAGCCGCCGCGTGGTAAACCGTTTGCACCCCAAACGAGTGCATTACCGCCTCACAGCGGCGGTAATGCACCACGCTACCCAACAGAGGGTGAACACACACGCTTAAACCTTCCACCAGATTAATCTGCTGAAGCTCGCGCTCGATGGCGTATAACGCAAATTCGGACTGTTCAAACAGCACCAGACATTTTGGCTGGTGGCGAATAATCTGCCGGCACAATTCGGAACCAATCGAACCGCCGGCCCCAGTCACCATCACCGAACGGCCAAACAACGACGACGCCACCTGGGCGTTGTCTGAACGCACCGGATCACGCCCCAGCAAGTCTTCAATTTCAAGATCGCGAATATCGTTAATGCGCGCCTGGCCGGCAATCACTTCACTGAATGACGGAACGGTTTGTACCGGCAAATTCAACTTTTCCAGCTGCGTTAACAATTCACGACGATTTACATCTATATCCGCATCCACCGCCAACAACAGACGCTGAACGCGGTGGCTGCTCACAGCCTCTTCCAAATGGCTCAACGCAAACGCCGGCAAACCCACAACCAGGGTTTTATGATTGGCAGGTATCAAACTGATGAACATGACAGGGTGATACTCATCACCTTGTTGCAGAGCTTTAGCCAGCTGCACCGCGGTTTTACCGGCGCCCACAATGGCTACGCGCTCTTTGTCGCGCCCAGACGAGTATTGAACCAGCATGCGCATGCTCATGCGGCTACC
>JBALXR010000080.1:0-14615 GCA_036960525.1 Marinobacter sp. | reverse complement strand
CATGTTTTTACTTCCGCAAAATTCAGGTTTTGACGCGACAGCCGCCAGCCCTGAATGAGCCGACCGGGAGGGGGTAGGTAAATCACTGCAACGCGCTAAAACCTCTGACCTGCTCGCCGTTGCCTACCTCAGAAAACCTCAGACCGGCTAAACAGCAACAACACCGAGCCGCGCTGAAGTCACGACAAAAGGTACTCCCGATAGGGGCTGACCCACGGGTAGCGCAGAGCGCGAGAGTTCACTACATATCAGAACTAACCAGTGCCGGTTTCAGTATCATTACCCGCCAGGTTGCACGACTCAGGGCTACAACGCTCCCAACACTACAACCTCGACGGTAGAGAATAGAAAGGTACTCTGAAGATGTTGAGCCATACGGGAGCGCAGAACCAAAGGGCCTCACACTTCACGACTGCCCCTAAAAGCCTTCGTTTATTGCTAACCCTCTCGAGCACCACCACACGTTTCACCGGCTGGCGGATCGACTAGCAACAGGACGCCAACCTTTGCCCTCATGGTTAATCGCTGGAGCCAACCGTGGGACACTGGCGGGACACTAAACCACAAAAAATGACGAGAATAGACAACAGATCGCAATATAGAAAAGTCACAACACACTGTTTTTGTTGTTATTTAAGGTTGTAGCCTGTTGCCAGATTTGGCTTATCTGGGATTGAAAATCCTCGTGTCGGTGGTTCGATTCCGCCTCCGGGCACCATTAATATTTTAGATGAAACCCGCCTAGTGCGGGTTTTGTTGTTTCTGGACCAGCCAATGGGACAGTCGACTGAACCTTCCCCTCACTTCAGCTAACAATTTTTTACCTTGCTCTTCCCAGCGACGCAAACTTGTCGCGCTTGTGTGTATTCTAACCAAACTGCATTTCCGAAACGCCCAAGAGAGAGCCAAGAAAAAACACGGAACAGCAATTCCTTAAAGGTCTGGACGACGAACTCTGGAAGGCTACTGACAAGCTCCGTACCAACCTGGACACTGCGAACTACAAGCACGCTGTGTATACCGGATCTTCCTGAAGTACGTCTCTGACGCCTTCGAGGAGCGCCAGGAAAACTCGGCTTAAGCAGGCACTGCGCGACCTACTGGAGAAGATTGAGCAGGATTTGAAGACCACAGACCTTAGCAAGGAACTGGTTCAGGATGCGGAATAACGCCGGGATCTCTGATAAATTTGGACTTCATGAGTAATATGCTCCGCCAAAAGGAACTCTGGACAAGGAAATGTCATGACTGAACAGCAAGTACAAATTTTCACCTCAAGCGATGGCCAGGCTCACTTAGAAGTGGCGCTTGACCAAGAAACCGTTTGA
Source organism: Marinobacter sp. (assembly GCA_036960525.1). Taxonomy (GTDB): domain Bacteria; phylum Pseudomonadota; class Gammaproteobacteria; order Pseudomonadales; family Oleiphilaceae; genus Marinobacter. The sequence goes on along the minus strand of JBALXR010000080.1, from coordinate 13,287 downwards.
CTGAATCAAGCACAAATGTGTGATCTTTTTGGGCGTGAGCGCTCGGTGATCACCAAGCATATTCGTAATGTCTTTCAGGAAGGAGAACTGGAGCGAGATTCAGTATGTGCAAAATTTGCACATACTGCCGAGGACGGCAAAACCTACCAGGTCGACCACGTCAATCTGGATGTCATTATCTCCGCCGGCTACCGCGTAAAATCTCAACGTGGCCTACAGTTTCGCAACCACCTGGCTCAAGGCTACACCCTCAGCGCCGGCTCACGGAACGCGGCATCGAGTTCGAGCAAGCGGTTAATCTGCTAAGCCGCAACCTGACTAATCAAGGTATGGGTTTTACCAAAGGCGAAGCCGTTCGCCCGAGTCATCAGTGATTACGCCCGCTCATGGAGCCTGTTGCTGGGCTATGACGAACAGCAGTTGGCCGAAGTGGGTATCCGACAGCTTGATATGCAGCCATTGGAGCTGGACGAAGCACTGAAGGCCATTGGCGAGCTAAAGCGAACCTTGATTGCCAAAGGCGAGGCCAGCTACGCGGGAATGGCCTGACATCGGCTCTTGCTACCATTGAACAAGGCTTCGGCGATGAACTCTACTACCCGCACATCGCCACACGCACCGCTCATCTGCTCTACTTTGTGATAAAAAATCACCCACTCGCCGACGGCAACAAGCGCTGCGGCTCTTTTTTGTTCTTGTGGTACCTGCGCCGCAACGCGTCGTTGCTGGCGAAGCCGGCAGAACAGCTTATCAATGACAATACCCTGGTAGCGTTGGCCCTTCTGGCCGCTAAGAGCCTGCCGGGTCAGAAAGTCCTGATGATCCGGCTGATTGAGCATTTCATAATGCTGAAGGAGCCCGCCGGGGAATAGCACTGAGTCATGCCTGAGATCAGCTGGACCAACAATGACTCGAGTGGTTCGCTGAGGGCTGCCGGGAGATAGCCCACGGGCCTGATCTGGCACCCGACGCCCCGTCAAAGTCAATCAGACCACTTTGGGCCTTAGTGTGGAGGCCCCTTTCGCCCGGGCCAACCTTTGGGACGGGCCGCATTTGAGAAGGGCTTGAGTTTAATTTGGATGAAGCCAAACTCTGGCACGATATCTGCTTAATTTTGGTAGTCAAAAGCGTTTTGTACGGATAGACAAGGATCTTTTATCCGATCTGCACCAACAATGCGCATATGCACCATCACCAAGCACGAGATGCTAAGGAACACTTTTTATGAATCATGAACTGATGACGGCCGCCATTTTAGCTGCGAAAAACGAGAAAGAACTGTCATGGGAGCAGATTGCTGAGTCTATCGGTATGTCCCCTGTATGGACGACTTCCTGCTGTTTCGGCATGAACACCATGCTCGAAGACCAGGCCAAGACGCTTTGCACCACACTGGGTCTGGATCAGGAAGTCGCAGACGCACTGCAGACCTCTCCTTCCAAGCACTGGGGCGGCAGCGTCCCCCAGGACCCCCTCCTTTACCGCCTTTACGAGGCCATCATGATCTACGGCCCTACTGTGAAAGAGCTGGTTCATGAAAAATTTGGCGACGGCATCATGAGCGCCATTGATTACAAGATGTACGTCGAAAAGGTAGAGGACCCCAAGGGCGACCGGGTCATAATTACGATGGATGGTAAGTTTCTTCCTTACAAGCGTTGGTGACATGCGTGGGCCCATTGTTTCCCCGGGCCCACAACAAGACTTCATCGAAATGCTAATTTTCTTACTTTTTTTCCAATGGAAACAACAAGATGTCTTATCTTCAACCTAATGAGTTTGTCACCAAGCTGGTGGATGCCGGCGAAGCCAAGATATACATGGGAACCAGAGACACACTGATTCGAGCCTTCATGGCAGGCGCAACGCTGGCGCTGGCCGTAATCTTTGCCATTACCATCGCTGTCCAGACCGGCTCCTTCCTATTGGGCGCCCTGCTGTTTCCGGTTGGTTTCTGTATGCTCTATCTGATGGGTTACGACCTGCTCACAGGGGTATTTACACTCGTGCCTTTGGCCTTGCTCGACAAACGGCCCGGCGTCACCGTGCCCCGAATGCTGAAATGCTGGGGCCTTGTCGGACTTGGAAACCTTGGCGGTGCGCTTTTCATTGCTGTTTTTGGCTATCTGAACTTTTCTATGGGCGGTACCGAGGCGATAAGCGCGGTAGGCGAGAAGATGATGGCGGTTGGCGAGAGCCGAACCGTGGGTTATCAAGATGCAGGCGCGGCCGGCTGGCTGGTCCTCTTCCTGCGCGGCATGTTCTGTAACTGGATGGTGTCGATGGGCGTGGTAGGTGCAACCATTTCCACTACCGTTTCAGGCAAGATCATGGCCATGTGGATGCCGATCATCGTGTTCTTCTATCTCGGCTTCGAGCATTCTGTTGTTAATATGTTCCTGTTCCCGATCGGGCTGATGATGGGTGCCGAATTTACTCTGTACCAGTACATTGTGTGGAATGAGATTCCAACTGTTCTGGGCAACCTGGTGGGTGGTCTGACCCTGGTTGGTCTGGTGCTGTACACAACCCACGTTCGCACTCAAGCCAAGAAAGTCTTTTCCTGAGCACACTCAAACCAACCTGAAGGTTATTTTTCGGGACCAATAATAAAAGGCCGCTCACTTCACGGAGCGGCCTTTTTGGTTTCAAAATTAAGTCACTATCCTCTTCGCGATCAGTACACGTCGCGCAAATAACCCGTCTGTCGGGCAAGCTCGGTAATACAGCGACTCGCCTCACTTTCTCCATAGCCGCCGTGTAATCCAACCGCTTCCCCCAGAGACTGTTCTACTACTGGTGCCATGTGTTCGGCGTCACCACAATAATAGGGGTGGTGTCATCAGCCTGCTCGGCGAAGTGCTTGGCCCGCTGCAGTTAGATGCGACGCACCATAGCCACCACCAAATCACTGTTTTGGATAAATATGGGTCGTTTTTCAATCCGGACAACACGCTCTAGAACGCACCAGCCTAGGGCCTGGAGCGCTTAACCGAACCGTTTTAGGGCAGCTTGCCTTTGGCGATGGCTGTTACCTGTAGGACAGGACCGCCTGGCCAACAAGAAGAAGGGTGAGCAACAGAGAGATACCTTTCCAGAGGGCTTCCGGGTTACGTTCGATCAGAGGGGGCCGGACAGCTCTGACAAATTCATCCCTGGGGTAGTAGAGATCGTGGATAAATTCCGAAACCTCAGCGTAACGACTGTCGGGGTGCGGATGCAGAGCTTTACGCAACGCGCCATCGACCCAGGCAGGACAACTCCGATTGTAATGGTAAACCGGTTCATACTTAAGGCGATTGAGGCCGGCACGGTTTCGAACCTGAGAGACCTCGGGACCGTAAGGAAGACGCCCGGCAAGCATTTGGTAAGTGATTACACCCAAAGAGAAAACATCAGAGCGAACTGAGCCACCTTCACCCATAAAATATTCCGGCGCCGAGTATTGTTGTGTGCCCAGAATGGGCTCACCGTCCAAACTCAGGCCCTCGCTGATTCCCGCTACCCGGACGGAACCAAAGTCAATCAGCTTGGCAGTTCCGACACTGTCGATCATGATGTTTTGCGGCCGCACGTCCTGGTGAATCATATCCTGTCGATGGAAGGCGCGCAGAGCCTTACCAACCTGCTCCACAAGCATTCTTACCTTGGTGAAATGAGCGCAAGGGTTATCGCGCATCCACTGGGTCAAAGTCTGACCTTCAATATATTCAGTCACAACATAAAGATAATTCTGGGAGTGCGAGCGCTCATAAGGCCGCAACACATAGGGGCTGTCAACGCGGCGCGCAACCCACTCCTCGGCCAGAAATTGTTCAAGAGCCACCGGATCCTCCCGCACATCTGTGGCCGGCGCCTTGAGAACCACGGGAGTGCCTGTTGCTGTGTCGACGGCAAGGTAAACGTAACTACGGCTGCTTGTATGCAGCTCACGGACAATTTCGAAACCGTCTATCAGGCTGCGAGCTCTCAGCTCCGGTGGGAAAGGCAGCTCAGCTGCGTGCTCTTGAACCTCATTAAGCCTCGGCTGAGGAACCTCATCGACACGCAGGATCTGAACGGTCAGATTATCGTCACTGCCTTTGTCATAAGCAGTTTTGACGATGCAGCGCGCTGCATCGTCCAGATCATCTGCGTTATCGACAATCGCTGCCGTTATGTCCGCTGGGCTCAGTGTTTCATAGATGCCGTCCGTTACCAGCACGAACGTATCGCCCGCCTCCACGGCGAGTGTGCAATAGTCAATCTCGATTGGGTCATTCACGCCCAGAGCCCGGCCAAGATAGCTTTTGTCGGGCGAGGCCCAATGGCGATGATCGCGGGTCAGCTGTTCCAGAGCGCGCCCCTGAACCCGATACGCCCGGGAATCGCCCACATGAAACAGGCTGGCTCTGGTGGATTTTATGATCAAGCAGGTAAAGGTGCAGACATAACCACGGTCTTTGTCGTAACGCGCCCAGCTGTTATTGGTTTGGGAGGTAAGCCAGGCGTTCGTTGCGCGGATGACCCGATCGCCAGATTTCTTCACGGACCAGGCAGCGGATGTGCAGTAATAGTCCTCAAGGAAGCTTTTAACGGCCGTTTCGCTGGCAATATGGGACACGTCACTTGAGCTGATTCCATCGGCAAGCGCCATTGCGACACCTTTAGATTGAAGCTCCGCTCCCTCAGGGATCCGCACACCGTGGAAGTCCTGATTGCTCGGTTTAACCCCGGCATCCGAATACTGTCCGACTGATACTCGCAAAGATCCTGCCATGAAGCTTCCTCAAAAAGACGCTGATAAAGCAGCGCCTCTAAAAAATGTCAGCATCTACCCAATATGGATCCTAACATAACGCTATTGAGGGAAGATCGGTTGATCAGCTGGTCGCTATTGGCTTCGTGATCAGTGTGGTGCAAGATTCAACTGAAACAGCCCTCAACTCCTCCACCGACGTGCTGTTCACCGCGGCGGCCTGTCGCCGGGCGGAAGCAAGGCAAAAGCCCGGTAAAAGGGTGAAGGCAAGACGGTTAAAGGTTAAGCGAGATAGAAAATCAGGATGCACGACATGCTAGCAGAGTTCCATAACCTCATTTTTGTGGGTATGCCCGGCAGCGGCAAAAGCACGGTGGGCGTGCTGGTTGCCAAGAAACTCGGACTGGGTTTTATTGACACTGATTTATTGATACAGCAAGGAACCGGACGTACGCTTCAGCAGATCGTTGACCAGGATGGATACGTTGCCTTACGGAAGGCAGAGGAACAGGTGCTGTTAAACTTGAATCTGCAGCAGCACGTCATCAGCACGGGTGGCAGCGCCGTCTATAGTGACGCAGCCATGCGGCATCTCAAGACCGCAGGCACCGTTGTCTTCCTCGACATTTCTCTGAACACAGTGTTTGGGCGAATTGGCGACTATAGCTTGCGGGGTATTTCAAAAAGGCCTGAACAATCGCTTTTAGAGCTTTTTGAGGAACGTTCCGCCTTGTATTCCCGTTATGCCGACCTGACGATTCGGGGCGATGCCCTGAACCACGACCAGGTTTGCGACGCGTTGATAGCGAGCCTGCACAGAATGAAACACAAGGCGGCGCCAAACAGCTAAGTCGATGGCGTCACGGCACCATGTCGTCTGTATCAACTAACCCAAGTTCAAGCCCAACGGTGTAAAAACCAGTGACCGAAAATTCGCTAATATCACGAGACGTGTGGGCAACCGTTATGCCGTTACACAGGTGCGAACATGCAGCCTTAGTCACTTCCTGCAACAACGCAAAGTCACGAAAGTAGTCTTTTAGCGGGTTTTCACCCAGAGCTTTACGTTTTTGATTCTTCCTGTCGATGCGATCATCAATTGCCTTTTCCAGGCGCTTCATTACTCCTGGCCGGCTATGGTTTAACACATCGACTAGCTGGGAATATTTAACCTCCAGAATTACATTGTCTCTGTCGGCATTGGGCGAGTGGTACTCGGCAATCTCCTCGTCCAGACAGACAAGACCGCGAGCAATGCCAAGCTTGGCAGCAACCAGAGGTGTAATGGCTGAAATCCCCCGCGCTTCCAGCGGATCACCTTGTGTGATGAGAAGTTTTGGCTTTTGTATCTGCCTTTGGCCCCAATACAACATCAGCCGTTCTGAGACCTCGGCTGCAACAAGAGCAGGGTCCCGTGGGTCGTAGCCACCCATTCCCTCGATCACAACGGGATGATACTGGCCTAGTGATAACAGTAAGTCTTGTGTCAACGTAATTCATCCCCACTACACAGCGCTACCAATGTAATTTGCGAAGCACTTAATTTTCAACTCACTCTCTATCATTCCCACTCACACGCGGTAACGGCTGACCTGGTCTGACATATCTGCCGCCAGCGCCTTGAGTCTTTGTGTGACCGCTCCAGCCCTACGAGTCCCTTGGGCGGTTTGCTCTGTTATAGCAACGATCTCGTGAACATTTTGATTGATGGTCTCGGAGACGCTGGTTTGCTCCTCGGCGGCACTGGCAATCTGGATGTTCATCTCGTTGATGGTACCAACGGCCTGGTTAATTCTCTTCAGCGCTTCATTCACATGACGGGTTTCCACGACGGTCGCTTCACTGCGTTCACTGATTGCACCAATCAGCTTCACGGCATTGCCGGCACCGGTTTGCAGCCGCTCAATCGTCTCTTGAATTTCCTGGGTACTCTTTTGAGTCCGACTGGCCAGTGTACGAACTTCATCCGCGACCACCGCAAAGCCTCGACCAGCTTCGCCGGCTCGCGCAGCCTCTATGGCCGCATTCAGGGCCAGCAGATTTGTCTGATCGGCAATCGCTCGAATCACTTCTAAAACGCTGTCGACCTTTCGGGAATCTGCGCCCAATCGTTCAATCACCTTAACGCCTTCCGCAACCTGCTCTGATAAACCGCCGATTACCTCGATGGTCTGATGTACCAGGCCCTGGGCATCCACTACCTGAACGTTGGCAAGGTCTGCAGCATCAGAAGCTTCGCTGGCGTTATTAGCCACTTCCTGTGCTGCAGCCGTCATCTGGCTCATGGCTGTTGCTACCTGATCACTCTCGGATTTTTGACGCTCCACGCCCTGAGTTGACTCCTCCATTACCTGGCTTAGTTCTGCAGAGGCTTCATTCAACGTGCCGGTGGATAATAGAACCTGCTCAACCAGTCCGTGCACCTGATCCGCAAAGCTGTTGAATGCGACTGCCAACTGACTCAACTCATCTTTACCATTTATGTCTAACCGACGGGTCAAATCACCGTCGCCGCTGGCGATACCGTTCATTGCAGATACCGCGGATTTCAGTGGCCGGATAATGCTACGGACAACAACCAAGGCAAGAAGCACAATAATAGCCAGGGCAATCAGTGAGGTCGTTACCGAACCAATAACAGCGTCATCCAGTGCATTCCCGACCTTGCTATCCATGGCAGCGACCTGTTCTCCCAGGCCGTTTACCCAAAACCCTGTACCTATCATGATATTCCACTGCGGTATCATCTCTGCGTAACCCAGTTTCGGGGCCACTTTTCCCGTAGCTTCGTTCTGCCACCCATAGGAAACGTAGCCACCGCCGTCAGAGGCTACCTTTACCAGTTCACGGATCAGATAAGTACCATTGGGGTCCTGAAAGTTCCAGAGGTTCTTGCCTTCCAGCGCCGGCTTTACGCCATGCATGACACTCACGCCACTGGTGTCATAGGCGAAAATGTAACCAGGGCTTCCGGAGTCATTGAATCTCAGATGACGTAGTATTTCCCAGGCTTGCTCACGCACTTCAGGATCTTCAGCAGAACCGGGCTGGCTATAAAGATGGGCTATGGAAGTGCGCGCCAGCTCGATATAGTTTTTCAGCTCCTGGCGTTTGCTTAGCTCCATATCGGAGGAAAAATCCGCCACTGCGCTGTCACCAATACCCCGAGCCTGATTCAGGTTGAACGTGGTCAAAAAAGCGGTAAGCAAGATAACAGGCAGGAGTGCGAGCAACAGCACACGCGTCTGAATGGTCAAATTTTTCATCGCTGAGGGGTCTTTTGTGTGTCAGGGAACAGGCGGAAACTTCCGCCGGCGGCATTGAGGCACAATAGTACCGACTATCCCCTAAGTTATCAGTGAGAACACTTCGTGTTTTGTATAGAAATTGTACAGAGGCAAATCGGAACACATCAAACCGAGGCAAGGCTAGTTTTCAGCCGGCTCCACCATCACAAGAATGCGCCTGACCATGCCTTTATTAATTCTTACCGGAAGATAACGCGCGTTCAGCCAAACACCCTGCCCGCTTGCGTCAAGATTCAGAAATCGCCCATTCTGCGCAACGCCAATAACCAGGCTTCGCCAAAACACAATGTAGTCTTCGCTACGGGTGTAGGCACTCTCGCAAAGCACCCGATGATGCTTCCCGGTTAACTCTTCAGCCTTGTATCCCAGCAGTGCAAGGAATGCGTCGCTTGCCTTGTCAATCAAGCCATCCGGGGTAAGCACCAGAACGGCCGAGGATTCTTCAATAGCCTGGAAATCCGCCTCCAGCTCGATAATCCGCTTTTCGGCCGCCTCAAGTTTGTCGAGAGCAGCCTGCAGTTCTTGTTTTTTCTTACCAAAAAATGCCATTAAACAGCCTCTTCATATAAAAGGAGAGCTTTGGAAAATCGGCGCAGCTGGCGATGTGATTTAGAAAAGCATGGCCAGAAATACACGATCAAAGGGTGATAAGAACGCCGCCGCCCGCCAAGATAATTACCACCGCCCAAGCCGGTAATTTCCATACGTTTAAAAGAACAAAGCCGGTCAGTGCCAAAGCAAATTCGTAGGGGCCCAGAATGGCGCCGGTCCAAACCGGCTGATAAAGCGCTGCGCCCAAAATGCCCACTACGGCTGCATTGGCACCGCTCATCAATGCCCGCGCGCGACTCCAACGGCGAAACCGATTCCAGTGCGGCAACACCGCTACCAGCAGCAGTATTCCAGGCAAAAAGATCATAGACAACGCCAGAGCGGCTCCGAACAGGCTACCTTCGAGCGGTGTCATCAATGCGCCCAGATAGGAGGCAAAAGTGAACAACGGTCCGGGCACGGCCTGAGCGGCACCATAACCCGCCAGAAATTCGTTCGCCCCCACCCAACCGGATTGTACAACCTCGGCTTCCAGTAACGGCAACACGACGTGACCACCGCCAAACACCAAGGCACCAGCGCGATAAAAGGCATCCATAACCGCCAAGGTGGCTGAAGGGGTAAGCCAGGCCAGTAGCGGCAGGCCGATCAGCAAAGCAACGAAGATAAGCCCCGCCAAGAAGCCGGCACGGGCAGAAACGGGTAGCAGCAACTCGGGTGCATCACTGTCGGCCTTGGCCCGGCACAGCAGCATGCCCGCTAAGGCGCCAATGACGATGGCCGCGACTTGGCCCAGTGAGCCGTTGAACAACACCACTGTAAACACCGCTGCCAGAGCGATGCCGGCGCGCTGACGGTCAGGACATAAATTGCGCGCCATTCCCCATAACGCATGAGCGACTATCGCCACCGCTGTGACTTTCAGGCCGTGAATGATGCCCTGGCTGACGGGGCCATCAAGCACCCCCGCACCCAAAGCGAACAGCACCAGCATAATGGCCGAAGGCAGAGTAAAAGCAGTCCAGGCTGCAGCTGCGCCCCAAGGGCCGGCTCGCATCAGGCCCAGGGCGAAACCGACCTGGCTGCTGGCCGGCCCAGGTAAAAACTGACACAAGGCGACAAGGTCGGCGTAAGCCTGTTCGGAAAGCCAGCGCCGGCGTTCGACAAACTCCGTACGAAAGTAGCCAAGGTGGGCAACGGGACCGCCAAAGGAAGTCAGACCCAATAATAGAAAAGCGCTAAAAACTTCTCTGATGCGCCCTCTACTGAACCGGGGCAGGTTTGATTTCATAAATCCCTCTCAGTTGCGGCCAGCCGACTACTCTCTTCCTATTCGAACAGTCACTGCTGATTCAGAACAGTGACTGCTGAAAATCCTGCTTTTGTTCGCTCGACTTCTCCACGGACGTTCGCTGGCCGTCTGAATCGCTGCGCCGCAAATCGCTTACCCTGTCTTTGGCTTTTTTTGCCGTTACTCGATGATCCACAATGGCTTCCGGGTAAGGCTTATAGCCAAGAATTTCGGCTTTTTTTGACAGCCTGAACGCCATTTTAGCCAGGTCATGAAGTTCACTGCCGGGCACATCCGCAAGTTCAGGAACCCACTTACGGATAAAGTGCCCGTCAAGATCATGGTCCCTTCCCTGTTTTACCGGGTCATAGACCATAAGCTCACTGAATTCTGTGGTGCCCGCTATAAGCTGATGAATAACGTAATGAATGCCTGGCTCGTAATCCAGAAACTCGGTAGCTAGATATTCCGCCACTTTGGTGGTGGGTATCCAAAGATTCATAGTTGCGAATGAGACAACGGTTGCCCGCAGGCGCATGTTAATCCAGCCGGTTTGGTGGAGGAACCTCATCGCTGCATCAATATAAGGGAAACCGGTTAGCCCCTGCTTCCAGGCTGTGAAGTGTTGTTCCGAATGATTTGAAGGATGCTCAGAAGAATAATCTGCCTCGCGGACACCGTTAAACTGCTCAAGCATGCACTCAAATTCCAGCTTAGGGCGGGTTTCAAATGTTTGCATGTACTGCCGACGCCAGCTCAACCTATCCAGATAGAAACGCGCGTTTTCCTGAAACTTACCGAACTGGTCAGCGTTCATCCGGCTGTGCCCGTCGGTTACCACTCCATCCACAGCCTGGAATATTTCTCTGTCCGAGACAATACCGTAAGCCAGATAGGTTGATATTCGCGAACAGCCCTGCCAGGCCGTATTCGGACTGGATATCTGGAACGGGTATTTCTTTAAATACGAAACGGTGAAGAATCGATTCAGGTTTTTGATGGCCTGTGACCGCCCGCCCTTCTGCCTCAGCGGTTTATCGGTTCCAGCGGCTACCGGTATCGCCTTCGGTTCACAGGACGGAAACGGCAGAGGAGCAAACCTTTCGGACAGGTCGGTTCCCATCGGATTACGAAGTTTGGACGACACTGAGCGGGCAAAATAGGGTGGGAATAACTCGGGCTTTTGCGACCCTCTGGCAATCCCATTCTGCGCAAGCTCTATCAGTTCAACGCCATTGGCAACGCACCAGGCAGCAACCGCGTTATCTCGCTGGCACTGGCTATTTTGAGTGGATTCCTGATGTGTCCATATCTTGGTTAGAGGCTGCACGCGGTAAATGCGATCAAGAACATCCACCATTTCGCCCACAACCTGAAGGAGTTTGCCTCCAATCGACTGAATATCGCGATCAAGCTCTTCGAGAGTTTCCTGAATGAATAACTGATGCTGCCTTGAAACGTCTGGCTGCTGAATCAGCTCAGGCTCGTGACAGTATAGAGGGAGCACTTTTCCCTCCTTGCGGAAGGCTCGCATGCTTTCAAAAAAAGGCTCTGAGTCCTGAAGCCTCAGGTTGCGTTTAAGCCAAAATATCTGCACCCATCAATTCCCGTAAGGCGTTATTCTACTAATCAAAGGCAGGTGAGAAAATAGATCTAGGCCGCCTCTGAAAAGACGGGCGTTAAAACGAAGGGCTTTCGTAAAACAGCCTGTCAGGCAGCCTTGCGAAAACCCTCCATCCTCGTGGTTTTGTCACGGCTGCGGCGGTATTTACTTTTGTCGTCCACTACCCGCATCTGATACTTCGGAGTTCTGAGTTCGCGCTGAACAGCGCTGTGTTTTGTCGGCTGTGCTTTCTTTTTCGCCATCGTTATTTCTCCATTGGCGGTTTCTGATGTCACTTTTTAATTATAACACTCTCTGGCTGTTGCGCGGCATATGGGTTATTACGATGAGCCAATTGCAGAGTCAGACTAATTGCCTTAGCAATCCGAACCCTCTTTTTCTTGCAAACCGGGCAGGAATGAACCACTAATGAGAGCCTGCTTCCGCAACGGCGAGCGATCATCATATGGATTACCATACCTACCGCGAAAAACTGCAAAGCCACTTTCCCGAGCCCGTACTGGCGTTCAAGCCGGACGAATACGAGGCAAGGCTCGCCTCTGTTCGTCAGAGAATGGCCAAAGCCAAACTCGATCTGTTACTACTGACCGAAGCCAGCGAACTGTGTTACCTGACCGGATACACAACCTTCGAAGTCTCGGTCCAGTGCGTGCTGCTGGTTGCGGCTGATAGAACCGTGCTGTTCGTGCCGGCCATTGAGGTTGGTCCCGCAGTGTATTTAAGCCGGGTAGACACCGTGATCGGCTACCCATGGCAGGCTCCCGAGGCAGTAGCCAGCGAACTGGCTACTCAAGTGCGCCTCACGGCGGGTAGTCCTTCGCCCCGAATTGGCTTCAATCCCTGGGCGGGTTCCTTTCGGCCAGGATTGCTCGCGGCGCTCAAGAGCACGTTAGACGCGGCCACATTTATCGATTTCGGCGCACTGATTGATCGAGTTCGCCTGGTTAAATCATCCGCCGAACTGGCATATCTTGCCGAAAGCGCAGCCATTACCGGCGCAGGAATGGATGCGGCGGCGGCGGTAATAAAAGCCGGTGTGGTCGACCATGAAATCGCCCGGGCCGGCGCCAGTTCCATGCTGGGGGCCGGCAGCGAATTCATGAGCATGCAACCAATTGTGACCACTGGCGCGCGCAGCGGCATCATTCATACCAATCATGCGGGTTATGAGGTTGCACCAGGAGATGTGGTGTTCACCGAATTCGGCGCGGTTCGCAAACGCTATACCTCGCCTATGATGCGTACCGCCGTTGTTGGCGAAGCTTCCGCCGAAATTCGTGAATTTCACGCAGTCTGTCTTGAAGTTCTGGCAGCAGTGATGTCGGCCGCGCGCGCCGGTGCAAGCTTCGCCTCGGCAGCACGTGCAGGCGAAGCCGCGCTAGCACCCATCGTCGACCGTGCCTTTTTCTCCGGCGTATTTGGCTACCCGGTCGGTGCGTCGTTTCCGCCATCCTGGGTCGCCGGCTCCATGTTTATAACCACAGACAACCCGGCAATTCTGGAGCAAGACATGGTGTTTCATCTGCCAATCTGCCTGCGCAAGCCGGGCGAGTTTGGCGTCGGTTTCAGCGAAACGGTCCGCATTACAGCCACCGGGGCCGAACGCATCACTAAAAATACGCTGTCACTCAGGGAGATCTATTTGTAAGGCAACACCGTGTTTCGATTTTTGCATTTATGACAGTCGCCGGCAATGTTCTTGACCGGCATCAATCAGCGCTTCCCCAGAGGGCCTACACTGACTTTGTGGAAGCGATTTAACCAATTACAGGAA
>JBALXR010000007.1:10543-59863 GCA_036960525.1 Marinobacter sp. | reverse complement strand
ATTGCGCCAAGCACCCGTAACTTCGTAGAGATAGACGCAATGACCAGTCAGCAGGTCACCAAGGCCATTCACTTTGGTGATGAAGCCGCCCAACGCGCGGCGCGCGCTGGCTGCCATCTGTTTATTGGCGGCGAAATGGGCATTGGCAACACCACGTCTGCGGCCGCCATCGCCTGTGCATTGTTGAATAAAAACCCAATGCGCCTGGCTGGCCCGGGCACGGGCCTCGACAGCGCCGGAGTGCGCCACAAAGCCGAAGTGATTATTCGAGCGCTGCAACGCCACAACGATGACCAAACCCCCATGGCGGTACTCAAGGCCTTTGGCGGCTTCGAAATTGCCGCTCTGGCCGGCGCCATTGCGGGCTGTGCTACCCGGGGCATACCGGTTCTGATAGACGGTTTTATTGTGTCCGTAGCAGCGCTGATCGCGGTGAGTGAACAGCCCGATATTCGCGCCTGGCTGTTGTTTTCCCATCGCTCTGCCGAGCCGGGCCACCAGGCTATTCTGGACGCACTTAAGGCCACACCGCTATTGGACATGGGAATGCGGCTCGGCGAGGGCAGCGGAGCAGCGTTGGCGGTCCCGTTGATACGTGCAGCCTGCGCTCTGCACAATAATATGGCCAGTTTTGACACCGCGGGCGTTGATAACGGCCAGAATGATGCACCTGAATTGGGAGCGAACAGCCGCAATGACTGACACCACCACGATTTTTGATTTAATCCGCCACGGCGAACCGGAAGGCGGGCCGATGTATCGAGGCAGTAAGGATGACCCTCTTAGCCCCGTCGGGTGGCAGCAAATGCGCAGCGCCATTACCAACGCGGATCATTGGGACGCTATTGTAAGCTCACCCATGCTGCGCTGCGTTCATTTCGCGCAAGAGCTGGCGGAACGCTACCAAATTACTCTGCACCTTGATGACGACCTGCGGGAAATTAACTTCGGCGATTGGGAGGGTCGAACGGCGGATGAAGTCATGGCCACCGATGGCGAACGCCTGAGCCAGTTCTGGGCCAATCCGATTGCCAATACCCCTCCCTCAGGCGAGCCCGTCAGCGACTTTCAGACCCGGGTAGTGACGCGTTGGCATCACTGGCAGGAACAGCTTGCGGGTAAGCGGGTGTTGATCGTTTGCCACGGAGGCATAGTGCGGATGATAGCAGCCGATGTGATGCACATACCTCTGAAACATTCATTTTCCGGCATAAGCACCCCTTACGCCTGCCGCAGCCGAATTCAGGTTGACACTTCCAGCCACGGCCATTTTCAAAGCCTAATCGGGCACGGCCTGATCAGCGACTGACAACCGGGCTGCAAACCGCTAGTGGATCTCACCAGTCCAGATTTTACGATCGGTTTGCAGTGTACTGAAAATTAATCAACTCTTTAGCCGGTACCGGTTTACTAAAATAATATCCCTGAGCCAAATCACAACCTAGTTCTTCCAATAAAGTAAGTTGTTCACGCATTTCCACACCCTCGGCAACAACCAACAAGCCCAAGCTGTGCGCCATCGCTATGGTTGCTTTCACCAGGTCACAATCTGATTTTTTTAGCGTGATACCACTGACAAAACTTCGATCTATCTTTAAGACATCGAATGAATATTTCCGCAAATAACTTAATGAAGAATACCCTGTCCCAAAGTCATCCATTGACAGTTTTACGCCCAGCTTGTGGAGCTCGTGCAAGGCCGCATCAATATAGGATTTACCAATCATTAATACGCCCTCGGTAATTTCAAACTCTAAATTACCAGGCTTTGTATTTTCATCATCAAGAGATTTTTGAATGAAATCCATCAGCCCTCTATCCCTAAATTGGCGAGGGGATAAATTTACCGCCATTGTATACTCTCGTTGGTGGGCATTCTGCCACTCATTCAAAAAACCAAGGGCTTTTTCAATAACATATTTTCCAATGGGAACAATTAGGCCTGTATGCTCTGAAATTGGAATGAACTCATCTGGTGTCACATTACCAAGACCCGGATTGTGCCAACGAATTAAAGCTTCTGCACCAACAACATTTCCGTCTTTTATATCAATTTTAGGCTGAAAATATACTTCAAACTCATTACGTTCTAACGCACTGCTCAGCTGCTCTTCAATTTCGAAGCGACGCAACATGATGTCGTTCATTTCTTTCGTGAAAAATGAATAGCCATTACGCCCCGATGCTTTTGCTTGATACATCGCTGTATCGGCGTTGCGTAATAAGTCAGAGGCGAAATCACCATTTTTTGGATAAATAGCAATACCAATGCTCAAGGTCAGGATTAACTCTCTGCCGTCAATCTGAAAAGGCTCTCTGAAAATTCTAAGTAAATTTTCTGCAATATCAATTACATTGCGAATATTTACTAACGATCGCAACAAAATAATGAACTCATCGCCACCTAAACGGCCTACTGTATCTGCTTTTCGCATTGCCAGTTTTAATCTGTTAGCGGCCTCCACAAGTAGCTTATCTCCTACCTCATGACCCAACGAGTCATTTACTCTTTTAAAATCGTCTAAATCTAAAAAGAGTACGGCGACTTTCTCATCATTTCGTTTTGCTTCTTTGAGCATTTGTGACAAACGGTCGAGAGACAAGAAACGGTTAGGCAATAAGGTCAGACTGTAAAAATAATCATTTTGCCGTATTGCTTCGGCCGACTTATTTTTTTCTGTGATATCTCGGGCGATAACCACAATCTTTTTATCTTCTTGCAAGTGACTAACTCTTGCTTCGAAGTACGTCAAGCCATGAGGCATATCCAACTCATACTCAAAACTTGTTACGCCGCCATGTTCTATTACTTTATCAACATGAGATTTAAATTTAATAGCGACCTTTTCAGGCAATACGCCAGATATACTACTGCCAATCAATTTTTTTGGCGAAACATAGAGATTATTTTCGTCACCGGCATGATAATCAATAATTACTCCATCTTCTTTAATTAAGAAGAACAAATCTGGTGTCGCTTTAAAAACAGCTTGAATCATATTTTCTTTAAGAACTGCTTGGGCCTGAGCCTTCCTGACCTCAGCCAAGTCAATGTCAATACAATACATTTCTTTTTTATTATATTCATCAGTAAATAAAACATGGTTTGAAAAAACGCTGACATCTTCGCCGTTCTTATCGCACAACGTAATTTCTGACGCAGGGATTTCAATACCTTGACCGATCCAGTTTTCGTGCGCGGCGATAACAAGATCACGCATACGCTCTGGGATGATTAACTCTTCCAGTTTTCTGCCCAGAGCTTCTTTTCTGGTGTAGCCGTAAATTAGTTCGCTGCCTACATTCCAGTAAACAACTCGCCGCTCCTCGTCGTATCCTTGAACAGAGATGGCTTTCACCGCGTCAAATAACTGATGGATAGCATCCCTCGTAACTGCTTGATGAAGTAGCATATTGCTAATTTGGCTGTCCCTAAGTTAGACGACATAAAAAGTTGCCTACCATCAGTCTAGACGCTAACAATGAATGTTGGTGCTAACGCGCTCTAGAAAATTCCGGGCCTGAGAATTTCGACTCAATCGGGTAAGCGAGCCGGTTTATGGCTGCTTCTGGCGCCCCCAGTCGTTTTGGCGGCATCACCCACGATCAACCAGTGCTTTCTGCTATAGTTTTGGCCAAGCACTATTCAATCCACTCTGGGGGCCGCATGCAGGCTGAACTGATCGACATTCGTAACCACCTTCTACAGCATTCGCCGTTTAGCGAGATGCCTGAGGAACTGGTTAACCGTGTCACCGAAACCATCGAGATCGTTTATGCCCGTGCCGGTACCGAGCTTTTGCGCATCAACGATCCCAGCAAGGCGCTGTACTACGTGCGCAGCGGCGCGGTAGAGATTTTTCGCCGCTCGGGCGAACTGTACAACCGGATTGGTGAGGGTGAAATCTTCGGCCAGTTTGGCTTGCTGATGAGCAAACACGTACGTTTTCCAGCTACCGTTCTGGAAGACAGCCTGATTTACCGTATTCCGGCAGAAACCTTCCATTATCTGTTCGAACAGGACGAGGGTTTTGCAGACTACGTGGAAATTGAAGATCGCAGTCGTCTACGCTCTGCGGTTTCGCGGCGTGAAAAGTCCAACCAGCTGATGACATCGCGGGTAAGCCGACTGATTTCGCGCAAGACCGTGTCTGCACCTTATACCGTTCGGCTACAGGAAGCGGCTCGAATCATGACCGAAAACAGCGTATCGGCGCTGCTTCTGATGGAAGGGGAAGGCGACCAAGCGCGGCTGAAAGGTATTATTACCGATCGCGACCTGCGTATCCGCGCGTTGACTGAAGCCCTGCCCTCAGAAACACCGATCAGCGACATTATGACCGAAGGTCTGATCACCATACCGGCCAGCCATTACATTTTTGAGGCCATGCTGACCATGTTGCACAACAACGTGCACCATTTACCGGTGATGGACGATCACGAAGTGCGCGGCGTGATTGCGCTGTCTGACATCGTGAAATATGAGAGCCAGAGCAGCCTGTATCTGGTCAGTAATATTTACCACCAAACTAGCGTAAAAGGCCTGAAGAAAATCAGCCTGGAAGTGCGCGACAGCTTCGTGCGCATGGTGAATGAAGATGCCAACTCGCACATGATTGGCAGTGCCATGGCGGGTATTGGCCGTAGCTTCACCCAACGGCTGCTGGAACTGGGCGAGGAAAAGCTGGGACCGCCACCCGTGCCTTACTGCTTTATGGCCCTGGGCTCTATGGCGCGGGATGAGCAGCTGGTGGTGACCGATCAAGATAACGCCATGATTCTGGACGACAGCTTTGTAGCGGAGGAACACGACGCCTATTTTCTGGAACTGGCGAAGTTTGTCAGTGACGGCCTGGCTGAGTGCGGCTACACCTACTGCACGGGTGACATCATGGCCACCAATGAGCGCTGGCGCCAGCCGCTGAAGGCCTGGAAAGCCTACTTCAGTGACTGGATTGATAACCCCCAGGCCCGCGCCCTGCTTAACAGCAATATCTTTTTTGATCTTGACGGTATTTACGGGGAAACCGATTTTGCCGAGCAGCTAAAAACTCTGGTGGCGCAAAAAGCTTCAAACAGCCAACGCTTCTTGGCAATGATGGCGCGCAATGCCTTAAATCGCACGCCACCTTTGGGTTTCTTCCGTAATTTCGTGATGGAAGAAGACGGCAAGCATGGCAAGCACAGCAAAACCTTTAATCTGAAACGCCGTGGCACGGCGCCGCTGTCAGACCTTATTCGCATACACGCACTGGCTTGTGGCTCCAAGGCCCAGAATTCGTTCGAGCGCCTGGAAGCCATTAGCAAAACCCGCCTGATCCTGGACGACGGCATTGGTAACCTGCGAGATGCTATGGAGTTTATCGCCATTGTACGTATTCGCCATCAGGCGTTGGCTATTGAAGCCGGGCGCGAGCCAGACAACAACGTGCGCCCGCAGGATCTTTCGCCTTTCGAGCGGAGCCATTTGAAAGACGCTTTTCAAGTGCTCAGTAACGCTCAGAAATTTTTGAAGTATCGCTATAACGCACAGATTGCACGCAATGTCTCTTGAAGAAACGCACACACCGCCAGACCAGCCCTTTGCCAATGTGCCGTGGCCGGACCGCTACCAGACTCTGGCAGAGGCCACCAACAATCCCTTATTGAAGGCTTTCTATCAAGCCGGGTGCTGCGAGTTGAATACGCCCCTGTCACAGGTCCCTATGGTAGCGATGGACTTTGAAACCACCGGTTTAAGTGCCACCGAACATTCCATCATCAGCATAGGCCTGGTGCCGTTCACTCTGGAGGGCATACAACTCAGCGCCGCCCGCCACTGGCTGGTGAAACCCAAACTTGCCTTGCACCAAACCTCAGTAACGATTCACGGTATTACCCACGCGGACCTGGAACAGGCCCCGGATCTGGCCGACATTTTGCCAGAGCTACTGGAATGCCTGGCGGGGCGCCTGCCAGTGGTGCATTACCGCAATATCGAACGACCGTTTCTAGATGTGGCTTTGCGTTACCGGCTAAATGAGGGAATTCAGTTTCCCCTGCTGGATACTATGGCCATAGAAGCCCACCTGCACCCAGACCGCCGACCCACCTTTTGGCAAAGCTGGCGGGGCCAAAAACCGCTGTCTATTCGTCTGGCAGACAGCCGTTTGCGTTATGAGTTGCCCCACTATGCCGCGCACAACGCCCTGATGGACGCCATCGCCACCGCAGAGTTGCTACAAGCACAAATCGCCCACCATTTTGGTGCGCAAACACCGGTGAGCGATCTGTGGCTTTGATCTCAAATTTTAAGGTCAGGCTCGAATATGACGCCCGAAAAAAACTCAGTTAACGGGTTCTACCGCATCAATAAAATCACCGTAGCCCGCGTCGGCCATCTGCGCCAGCGGAATGAAACGCATCGACGCTGAATTCATGCAGTAGCGCTTGCCGGTAGGAGCCGGGCCGTCATCAAACACGTGCCCTAAGTGAGAATCTGCATAGCTGCTGCGAATTTCAATGCGCGTCGTAAAGAAGGCACGATCTTCGTGCTCCTTCACCATGGCTGCGTCCAGCGGGCGGGTAAAGCTGGGCCAGCCGGTGCCGGACTTGTACTGGTCACGGGAAGAAAATAACGGTTCGCCAGATACCACGTCTACGTATAGCCCGGGCTCTTTATTATCCCAGTAAGCGTTGTTAAACGGGCGCTCGGTGCCGTCTTCCTGAGTCACATTGTACTGAACGCTGCTAAGCAGCTTTTTCAACTCGTCCTGCTGCGGTTTTACAAAAGCGTCCGGATTAAATCCTGCGTTTGCACCAGACGCCTTTACCGTTTTCTGATCGACACTTTCAGTACTGTTGGCCGCGGGCTTGAACTGGCTGAAGTCCAGCTCGTAATCTGAGCCATACACTTTTTCAATGAACTGATAACGGCCAGAATTAAAGGTATAGAGGTTGTAGCGCACCGGATTCTTTTTGTAATAATCCTGGTGATAGTCTTCTGCCGGGTAAAAAGTGCCCGCCGGAACTATCTCGATGACCACCGGTTTGTCGTACACGCCAGATTCTTGCAGGGCCTTTTTGGCCGCTTCGGCTTTCTGCTTTTCGTCCTGGTTGTGGTAGAAAATAGCCGGACGGTACTGAGTACCACGGTCTACAAACTGGCCCTTAGCATCCGTTGGGTCCATCATTCGCCACAGGCCCTGCAACAAGCCTTCGTAGGTAATCTGCTGCGGATCGTAATACACCTGAACGGCTTCCGTGTGACCGGTACCGCCAGACGACACCGACCTATAAGTCGGATTTGCGCTGTCGCCGCCCGCGTAACCAGAAACGGCCTCAACCACGCCGGGTATTTTCTCGTAACCGGATTCCACACACCAGAAACAGCCACCGGCCACAGTCGCGACAGCCAGGTTCGAGCCTGTGGGTGCGTAGGGATTGCTCACGGCAGTGTTGCCAGTGTTCTTCTCGGCGGAAGCAAAGGCTGCGTAAAACGCGCCGCTGGCCGCTATAACCACCGCAACAAGCACAGCTTGTAATTTGCGATTCATAAAAAGCTCCTAAGAAGTAATGTCCGATGATTATCCTAACCCTGACGCATCACCAAAACGTTCCTATATTGTTACGAATTTATAACGGCGTGGATTATTTTTTATCAGCCAAAGGCAGCCAGAATAAAAATTCTGCACCGCCAGCGGAGCGATTTCGCACCGTAATGCGACCCTGCTGCAGTTCTGCCATGCGCCGCGCAATGGCTAGCCCAAGTCCGGCGTGGCCGCTGCGGTTAGCGCCAGGGGCTTGGTAGAACGGGGTAAAAATGTGCGCCAGGGCTTGCTCGTCAATGCCCGAACCTGAGTCTGACACGTGAATACTCACACCGTTCGCGCCTGCCGCTACACTCACCCGCACTTTAGTGCCCGCCGGTGAATGGCTGATGGCATTGCTGATGAGGTTATCCAATACCCGCTCGGTCATCGCAATATCAGCGTTTACCATGGTGGGTTCAACCGTCCCAATACTCAGGCTTACGTTATTCTTCCCGGCGCCAGGGGTGTGCTTTTGCACCACGTCGTGCACCAGTTCGGCCACCATGAAGCATTCAGGGTTGGGCTTTTTTTCACGGGCGTCCAGGGCCGCCAGCTCGAACAGCTCATCCACCAGCTGGCCAAGGCGGCGGGTTTCCCCCAGGGCAATCGACAAAAAACGGCGGCGCTGATCCAGATCCAGGGAATCTTGTTTAAGGCTCAGGGTTTCCAGGTAGCCCTGCACAGCAGCCAAAGGCGTACGCAAATCATGGGATACCTGGGCTACAAGTTGGCGGCGCTGATGGTCTTTGTCTTTCAACAGTTCAAGCTGGCCGGCAATGCGCTGCGCCATGGCGTCAAAGCGCAAACTCAGGTAATCCAGATCGTCACCCCGCTCGCCGGGCACCTGCAACTCCTGAGCCCCGGCCTGGGGCTCTGAATCCCTATCCGTTTTTGCTTCAAAACCTTCTACCCGGGCCGTTAGCCGGGTTAGCCGCCGGGTTAACAGGCGGAAAAATACCAATCCGGCCAGCAGACCAATCGCCAGGCTCAAAGTCAGCGCGCCCGCGGCCATTTTTAACAAGCGGTTGCTGTGCACCATGCTTTCGGCAAAATCGTACTGCTGTCCCCGCAGTACAACATAGAGGTAACCGGTCGGGTTGTCGGCGCTGGGCACTGGCGTCACTGAAAACACTTTGCGGCGATCGTGGCTACGGGGGTCGTCGCCCGGCAATGGGTACACATCAGGGTTGCTCAGCAAGGTCTGAATCGGCTGCAAAGACACTTGATTGCGCTTGATTTTGTCAGGATTGGCAGAAAACGAAACAATTCGGCCCTGCAAATCCAGCAGGTAAATTTCAATACTCGGATTGATGCTCATGTACAGATCGAACAAGCGCTCTAACTCGCGGTGGTTAATCTGGTCACCTGTCACCAGATTACGGTCAGCAACTAAGCGACTGGCCAAATCACGATTGAGCTGTTGATTTACCGCGGCACTGTATTCACGAACCGAATAAAAGCTCAAGGCGCTGAATAAGGTGCCAATCACCAGCAACAGCAAAAACAGACCCAGGGCCAGGCGGGCGTAGAGTGTTCGCAACAGAGGTAGAGCCATGGTCAGTCCTGGAACCTGTAACCAACACCCCATACCGTTTGCACATAGCGCGGGTCGGAGGGATCGGTTTCAATTTTGTTACGTAGGCGGTTGATGTGGGTGTTCACCGTATGCTCGTAACCCTGGTGATTGTAGCCCCACACCGCATCTAATAGCTGAGCGCGGCTGAACACACGGCCACGATGGCTGGCGAAGTGCCACAGCAAATCGAATTCGCGGGCGGTCAGTTCTACCTCGGCATCCCGTACAAATACCCGCCGCCGCGACGAGTCCATACGCAGGCCGTCTAACTCGATTACGCGACTTTCTGGCGTGGCTGTTGCCCGGGCCAGAAAAGCATCTCCGCGACGAAACAGAGCTTTTATGCGGGCGCCCAGCTCGGCCACACTGAAAGGCTTGGTCAGGTAATCGTCGGCGCCCATTTCCAGCCCCAACACCCGATCCAACTCGGTGCTTTTAGCTGTCAACATCAGCACCGGCACGTAATCTGGCGCGTTGCGGATTTCACGGCACACCGCCAAGCCATCCAGGCCCGGCAGCATCAAGTCCAGAACCACCAGATCTATACCGCCCTGGCGAAAACGTGCCAAGCCGTCGTCGCCGCGGTTTGCCAGCACAGGCGTCATACCCAGGTCGCTTACCTGCATGCTCACCAGTTCGGCGATGGCGGGGTTGTCTTCAATAATCAGTACGCTGCGTGTCATGGTGCTATGGCTCGTTTGTCCGGGCTGCAGGACTAGGAAGTTACGGTTTTCAGTCTAACCCGAAAACATCACAAACCGGTCACGCGGGCAGGCCACCGATAAAAAGCCAATGCTTTTTGCCCACAGTATCGTTACTCGTACTCCCGCCAGCTTGCCGTCGTGCTGGCTTTAATTCTGTCTTTGTTATCGTTCAGCGCCTACTCACAGGAGCTGACTGATAACAGAATCCGATCCTTTATAACAACTCTGGAAAAAGCGGCGGCCATGGAGCCGGAATTTGAAGAGCTGAATAACAGCCAAGACATCAGCTCTCAACAGAAAGCCCAGATGCGGGCCGCAATGGAGACGGGTATTGGCTTTACCCAGCAAGCCAGCGCAGCTCCCTCTGCTGACATTGAAGCCGTAAAACCCCACCTGGAGGCGTTGCGAGCCATCGCGGAACAAGAAGATTAATTCCCGTGCATAAAAAAGCCCGCAAAGCATTGCTGCTTTGCGGGCTTTTTCGTTCTTCCACTGTTTACCCTAACAGGTTGTAAACAAATACAATCACAACCGCGACGGGCGTCACGTAGCGCAACAGGTTTAGCCACAGCGTGAATGCACCGCCGCTCAGATTCAGATCGGCTTTCAGGGACTCTTTCGCCACAAACCAGCCCACAAAAATGGCGGTTAACAAGCCAGACAGCGGCAACAGGAAGTTGGCGGTGAAGTAATCCAGCAAGTCGAAAATGGTTTTGCTTTCAAGCGCTGCGAACATACCCAGCGGAGCCAAATCTGACCACACGTTCAGCGACAGAATCGAGGCAATACCCAACAGCCAGCAAAGTATGCCAACCAAAATGGCACTGCCGGTGCGGTTCATATTGGTATTTTCTTCCGCCCATTCCACCACCGGTTCCAACAGCGAGATGCCGGACGTCCAGGCAGCAAACAACAGCAGCACAAAAAACAGTGTGCCAAACAGGCCGCCCATCGGCATATTGCCGAATGCCAACGGCAAGGTCTGGAAAATCAGCCCGGGACCGGCGCTGGGTTCCAGGCCATTAGCAAAAACCACCGGGAAGATGGCCAGGCCAGCCAGCAGTGCGACCACGGTATCCATCAAGGCTACGATAACCATAGTGCGGCCAACCGGAACATCGTTACCAAGGTAGGAACCATAGGCCATCATAATGGCCATACCAAGACTGAGGGTAAAGAACGCGTGGCCCAGAGCAATCAGCACGCCTTCAATAGTCAGTTTGGAAAAGTCTGGCGTAAACAAAAAACTGACGGCTTCGCCGAAATGGCCAGTCGTGGTCGCATAACCCACTGCAACCAACAACAGCAGAAACAGCGCCGGCATTAGAATAGTCACGGCGCGCTCCAGGCCACCCTTCAAACCCTGCGACACCACCAGTATTACCAGTGCCATAAACACAGTGTGCCAAGCCAGCAACTGCACGGGGCTGGCCAACAGGCTGCCGAACAGATCACCAATAGATTCCGCAGTGCCGCCGGTGAAGTCGCCCATGGCCGCATGGCCAACGTAAGACGCCGCCCAGCCACCAATCACCGAATAGAACGACAGAATGGCAAAAGCCGCGATCATGCCGATTACCGCCGAAATGCGCCACGCTGGCGATTTCAGGTTACGCTCAGCGACCAGACGCATGCTGGTGATGGGGTTATGGCGGCCGTTGCGGCCAATGAAAACCTCCGCCATCATAATGGGCACACCAATAACAGCGATGCACAACAAGTACACCAGTACAAATGCTCCACCGCCGTTCTCACCGGTCACATAAGGGAATTTCCAAATATTGCCAAGGCCAACGGCAGAACCGGTTGCCGCCAGAATAAAGGCGAAGCGGGAAGACCAGAGGCCACGGGACAAACCTGCGGTGCTGCCCGAGGTCGCTTTCGACTGAGTCATGTTCTTGTCCTGTGCTTTGGGCTAAGGAATGAGTTTAAAAAGAATCGCTCCGGATCATGCCAGGGATCTTGGGGCGGATTTTTGCCAGCACTGGCCAGCTGACGCCAGCCAATCGCTCAAATTCTGCCGCCAGCCCCGTTCCAGCGAGCCCGTAGCCACGAGTTCAGCCACAAAGACGCCAGAATGATCGCGCCGCCCACAGCCAGGCGAGGAATATCCGCATCGCGGTTCCAGATCAGCAGATTCACTAATAAACCGGCGGGCACCAAGGCATTGTTCATAACCGCCAGGGTGCCGGCGTTTACGTAGCAGGCGCCGCGGTTCCACAGAAACAGACCCAGGCCCGATGCCGCCAGACCGAGCCAGGCCAGAATGCCCCACTGCGTGGGTGTGGCCGGCAACTTGTCCGCGTTGCCAAAAACCAAAAACGACGGCAGCGCAACAATTAAAGCGCCAAAGAAAAAATAACCAAAAGTGCGCCAGGGTGGAATGGGCAAGGGGTAGCGTGCCATCACGTGCTTGTAACCCACCTGGCCCGCGGCAAAGGTAATGTTCGCCACCTGCAGCAACAAAAAGCCGGTGACAAAATCTTCACTCAGACCATCATAGCGAATGACGCCAGCGCCCAAAGTAGCCACTGCGGCCGCCACCAGCCCCGCAGGGGAAAAACGCCGGTTCAGGGCGTCGTCCGCCAGGGTCACATACAGCGGGGTGAAGATAGTAAACAACAGCACCTCTGGCACCGACAGATAACTAAAAGCTTGGTACAGGCACACGTAGGTAATGCCAAACTGCAGCATACCGCTGACCAGAATGCCTTTTTTCAGCCCAGCAGGCACACCGCGCCAGCGGGTAAGCGGTAAAAACACCAGCGCCGCCAGTAACACCCGGGTAAGCACCGCAAAATAACTGTCGACCCTGCCTGCCAGAAACTCGCCGATCAAACTGAACGAAAACGCCCAGAGAACGGTAACAAATACCAAGAAGCCCATGTCGCTACGCCTACAAAAATGAAGGGCGACATTTTACCTGCTTTTGCGACCGATTACAGGACGCAAAAAAGCCTTGCCCAACGCCTGTGCGGACAATGCCCAATGCCCCTCGGCGTCCAGATCCGGTAACATCCTCTCCCCAATAGACGGCGTCTGACTGGTCATTCAGAGCCGCCACCGAATTCGACCGTATTTCGGACAACTGTTATGGATGAACTGCACCAGCCACTGCCCGCTATCCGCAAGCCTTTCGCTACGCGGGTGCTGCTGGAATGGAAAACCCTGGCGGTACTTGGCGGGCCGATTCTGGTCGCGCAGGTTGCGCAAATGGCAAACGGCGTGATTGACACAGTCATGGCCGGCCATGCCAGCGCCCAGGATCTGGCAGGCGTGGGTATTGGTTCCAGCTTATGGATGCCACTGTTCCTGTTTTTCTGGGGCGTTCTAAGCGCCCAGCAGCCGATCATTTCCGGCTATAAAGGCGCCAACAAACTGCGGCGGATTATGCCGACGGTCTGGCAAGGGCTTTATATTGCGGCAGCGGCGGCCGTGATTATGATTGTACTGCTGACCAATGTGCACCCGGTGCTGACCCTGCTGAAACTGGAACCTGCCACCGCCGGCATTGCCCAAGGCTACCTGAATGCCTTCGCCTGGGGGGTTCCCGCGCTGCTGCTAATAACCGCCCTGCGCGGGCTGACCGATGGTTTGGGCCATACCCGGGTGATTATGGTGTTCTCATTGATCAGCACCCTGTTCAACCTGCCGCTGAACTATTTGTTCATCTATGGCGGTTTGGGTATTCCCGCTATGGGCGGTGTCGGCTGCGGCTGGGCCACGTCGCTGTCTAACGGTATCGCAGCAATCGGGTTACTGGTTTACCTGAATCGCAGCCGGGTGTATCAGAATTTCCGTCTGCTGGCCTATGTTACCCGCCCCAATACGCGAGTACTGCACTATGTGCTGCGGCTGGGTTTGCCCATTGGCTTTACCATCTTTGTGGAAGCCAGCATGTTTTCAGTGATCGCACTGTTTCTGGCGCCGCTAGGGCCAGTGGTGGTGGCCGGGCACCAGATAGCGTTAAACGTGGTGTCTTTGTTGTTTATGTTGCCGCTGAGCCTGGGCATGGCCATCACCCTGCGGGTGAGCTTTCTGGTAGGCGCGGGCTCGCCCGAGTCTGCGCGCCTGCTGTCACGCAGTTCGATTATTTTGGCCGCTTTTATTTCGCTGCTGTTTGCGATTGTCCTGTTTGCATTCCGCGCGCCCATTGCCGCGCTTTATTCCAGCGACCCCGAAGTGCAGGCGGTCAGCGTTACTCTGTTAATGTACGCCGCGTTCTTTCAAGTGGCCGATGTTATTCAGGTTACCTGCATCAGTGGCCTGCGGGGTTATAAAGACACACGCATTCCGATGATCATCATGCTGTTTTCATTCTGGGTGGTGGGTATGCCGCTGGGCTATACGCTGGCGTTTACCAGCGTTCTGGTTCCGGCAATGGGCGCTGCGGGCTTCTGGGTAGGGCTAACCGGCGGGCTGATCTCCGCCAGTATGCTAATGGGCTGGCGCCTGTTCGGCTACAACTGGGGTTGGGCCAGGCCTAAAGCTTCCGCGTGATGGCGCAGGTGGTCATCAATAAACGAAGCAATAAAGAAATAGCTGTGATCGTAGCCAGACTGCATTCGCAGGGTTACCGGATGGTTGACGCTATGGCAGGCCTGAACCAGAGCCTGCGGGTTCAGCTGTTCTGCCAGAAACTGATCCGCGGTGCCTTGGTCAATCAATAGCGGCAGACGCTCCTGCGCATCCGCGATTAGCAGGGTGGCGTCCCATTGTGCCCACTTCTCCTGGTTGTTACCCAGGTAGCCCGCAAATGCTTTCTGGCCCCAGGGGCATTCCACCGGGTGGACAACGGGTGCAAACGCCGATACCGACCGGTAAAGCCCGGGGTTTTTCAGCGCGCATATCAGCGCTCCGTGGCCGCCCATGGAATGGCCGCTGATAGATTTTTCAGCGCTGACGGGCAACTCCCTTTCTACCAATTGCGGGAGTTCCTTCACTACGTAATCGTACATCCGGTAATGGAGCGCCCAGGGCTGCTCTGTGGCATTTACATAAAAGCCCGCACCGCTGCCAAAATCGTAGCTGTCGTCTTCCCCGGGCACATTGACGCCCCGCGGGCTGGTATCCGGGCACACAATCGCCAAGCCAAGCTCAGCAGCCAGTTTCTGTGCACCGGCTTTTTGCATGAAATTTTCATCATTGCAGGTCAGGCCCGACAGCCAGTACAACACTGGTACTTTACAGCCCGGCTCCGCCAGCGCCTGCGGCGGGAGGAATACGGCAAATTCCATCTGGCATTCCAGCGTGGCTGCGGTGTGACGGTAACGGCGGTGTTCGCCGCCAAAACTGGCGTTGGTTGAAAGCAGTTCCATGGTGTTCTCGGCAGTGATGTATTTGACCAAGCCTAACCCTCAGTCATCGGAGTTAGCAAACCTTGGTGTGCCCACGCTGCAACCTGCGTTAACAAGGTGTTCCAAGATGGCGCTGCGAGTGACTATGCCTACCAGTTTGCCTTGGTCAACAACTGGATACACTTTCGGTTTGCCCGCACCGAGCTTCTGGGCAAGGTCAACAATCGACGTGCCAGGTGAAATCCACACAGGTTCACGGAACATAACATCGTCCACGATTGGGTCACCCTCACAGTGATAATTGCTTACAAGCAGCGCGTGAATACAATCCTGCTCCGACACAAAACCAAGCAAACGCCGACTCGCATCGACCACCGGCAGCCCGGAAATATGATTCTCCAGCAACGCCTTGACCACTTTGGTTAAGGGTGTCCCGCAGCGAATGGGCGCAATATGATTGGACATAACATCGGAAACTCTGAGTGCACACATGGGCAATTCCCCGCATTTCTATTTGACCCGGCCGGCATTGGCCAATGCCTTAACCCTATGCCGTAAACATAGGCAATATTCGTCGAATTCTCCAGCTTTCACCAAGCGCCGGTTTACACAAGCTAGTAATTGAGTAAGCTCAACAAGTTATGCCCATTGCGGGTGAAATCAAAACATCGAACCATGGCATATAAAAGGATTTTCATGGACGCTATTGAAAACTTATTTAGTGCAATTAACGGGGTGGTTTGGGGCCCACCCATGTTGATACTCATTCTTGGTGTGGGGCTGTTTTTGAGTCTCGGCCTGAAGCTGATGCCCATTTTCAAGCTCGGTGCGGGTTTCCGCCTGATGTGGAACGGTCGCAGTGCCGCAGGTGCCGAGTCAGATGGTGAAATTCCGCCGTTTCAGGCTTTGATGACCGCCCTTTCAGCCACTGTCGGAACCGGTAACATCGCCGGCGTTGCGACCGCGGTTTTCCTTGGCGGCCCTGGGGCCCTGTTCTGGATGTGGCTGACAGCTCTGGTGGGAATGGCGACCAAGTACTCTGAAGCCGTGCTCGCGGTGCGCTTCCGCGAGGTCGATGAGAACGGCTCCTATGTCGGCGGACCCATGTATTATATTCGTAACGGCCTTGGTAAAAAATGGGCCTGGATGGGCGTGCTGTTTGCCATTTTCGCCGCTATTGCCGGCTTCGGCATCGGTAATACTGTACAGGCCAACTCGGTTGCAGACGTAATGGAATCCACATTCGGCCTGCCACACTGGATCAGCGGCGTTATCCTGATGGTTCTGGTGGGTATGGTTCTGATTGGCGGTATTCGACGCATCGGGCAGGTAGCCAGTGCGCTCGTTCCTATTATGGCGATCTCGTATCTGCTGGCTGGCCTGGTTGTACTAGCCATTAATTTCGCCGAAATTCCCGCCGCATTTGGGCTGATTTTTGAGCATGCGTTCAGCCCCATCGCTGCAGAAGGCGGCTTTGCCGGTGCGGCAGTCTGGGCAGCCATCCGGTTCGGTATTGCCAGGGGTGTCTTTTCCAACGAGGCCGGTTTAGGTTCTGCGCCTATCGCCCACGCGGCAGCGCAAACCAAAAACCCGATCAATCAGGGTATGATCGCCATGCTCGGCACCTTTATTGACACCATCATTATTTGTACCATCACCGGTCTGGTTATCATTACTTCTGGTGCGTGGACATCCGGCGAATCCGGCGCTGCACTCACCTCCATGGCATTCTCACAGGCGCTTCCGGGCGTTGGCGATTATGTGGTGGCCATAGCTCTGGCTGTTTTTGCCTTTACGACCCTTCTTGGCTGGTCATTCTATGGTGAGCGCAGCGTCGAATTCCTGTTCGGCGTGAAGGCTATAGTGCCTTATCGGATTGCCTGGGTCCTTGCTATCCCCGTTGGAGCGACCGTAAACCTGGGTCTGATCTGGCTGATAGCAGACACGCTGAATGCCATGATGGCACTGCCCAATCTGATTGCTTTGGCGTTGCTCAGCCCGGTGGTGTTCAAACTGACCAAAGAGCATTTTGAGAAAGAAAAAGCGGCAGGCCTCTGATACAACGGCTATTGCGGCTGAGAGCTAGCAGACCTTTGCCGGATGAGGTGATTAACTGGCCCTTGCATTTCTGTCATCCGGCACCGTACCGTTTTTGTCTATAATAACTAAACGAGCCCGGCAGTTTATCCGCCGGAACCTCAAGCAACGCGATCAGATACTGCATCGAAGGAGAGCGAGCATGAGTTTACGCCTTGGAGATACCGCACCGGATTTTGAACAAGATTCCAGTGAAGGCAAAATCAGTTTCCATAAATGGCTAGGCGACGGCTGGGGCGTGTTGTTTTCACACCCGGCAGACTTTACCCCGGTGTGCACCACCGAGCTGGGCCTTACCGCCAAGCTGAAAGGCGAGTTTGCCAAGCGCAATGTGAAAGCCATGGCGTTGAGTGTTGACCCTGTTGACTCCCACCACGACTGGATCAAAGACATCAACGAAACCCAGGGTTGCACCGTTAACTTCCCGATCATTGCCGACCACGACGGTAAAGTGGCCGAGCTGTACGATATGATTCACCCCAATGCCAACAGCACATTGACCGTGCGTTCGCTGTTCGTGATTGACCCGAACAAGAAAGTCCGCTTGATCATCACTTACCCTGCCAGCACTGGCCGCAACTTCAACGAAGTACTGCGGGTTATCGACTCCCTGCAGCTGACCGATGAACATAAAGTGGCGACCCCGGGTAATTGGGAACGCGGTGGCGACGTGGTTATCGTGCCTTCACTGCAAGACGAAGACGAAATCAAGCAGCGCTTCCCGAAAGGCTATAAAGCGGTTAAGTCCTACCTGCGTATGACTCCAGACCCGACCTCTAACTGGTCTGCCGATTAAGTCGTGCTATTTGTATTTCTATAAATGTAAAAAGGCCGGGTTGCGGTTAGCAGCCCGGCCTTTTTTATATCAACAACACATCACAATGCCTGTGTTGTTAGAAAACGGGAACAACAGCACCCTGATACTTCTCGTTGATAAAGTCTTTCACGTCTTCAGATGTCAGCGCCGCTGACAGCTTCTTCATGGCGTCGCTGTCTTTGTTGTCTGGGCGTGCCACCAGAATGTTGACGTAAGGTGAATCCGAACCTTCGATGATCAGCGCGTCTTTGGTCGGGTTCAGACCCGCTTCCAGCGCGTAGTTCGTGTTTATCAGGGCAACGTCTACCTGATTGAGGATGCGCGGCAGGGTAGCGGCTTCCAGTTCCTTGAATTCCAGATTCTTCGGATTGTCAGCAATATCGCGCGGCGTGGCGGTGATCTTGCTGCCTTCCTTGAGTGTGATCAATCCGGCTTTTTGCAGCAGCAGCAAAGCACGGCCGCCGTTAGTGGGGTCGTTAGGAATGGCCACTACGCCGCCGTCTTTCAGTTCGTCCAGGGATTTAATCTTGCTGGAGTAAGCGCCAAAAGGCTCAACGTGAACACCGGTAACCGTGACCAGAGTGGTGCCACGGCCCGCGTTGAACTCGTCCAGGTACGGCTGGTGCTGAAAGAAGTTGGCGTCCATGCGCTTTTGATCAACCTGAACATTGGGCTGGATATAGTCGGTAAATACTTTTACGTCCAGCTCTACGCCCTGCTCGGCCAGCATCGGCTTCACAAATTCCAGAATTTCCGCATGGGGGACCGGGGTCGCAGCAATGCTAAGTTCTTCGGCACTGACAGCAGCAGAGAAAGTGGCCGCTGCAGCCAGGGCAATCAGGGTCTTCTTGAAAGTCATCGGTGTTCTCCTTGGATGAATCTAAAGGCTAATTCGCCGCTATTTACGACTGAAATGTATAACTAGACGGTCTCCCAGCATTTGTAGCAGCTGCACGAAGATCACCAGCAACGCCACCGTAATAACCATGACATCCGTCTGGAACCGCTGATAACCAAAACGAATGGCCAGGTCACCCAGGCCGCCGCCGCCGATCACGCCGGACATTGCGGCGTAAGACACCAAAGTAATCGCGGTGACGGTAACCCCGGCGATAATGCCCGGGAGCGCTTCCGGCAACAAGGCGCCGAAGACGATTTGCCGCACATTGGCACCCATGGCTTGGGTAGCTTCGATAATGCCGCGGTCTACTTCCCGCAGAGAGGTTTCTACCAGGCGGGCAAAGAAGGGTGCGCCGCCGGCGACCAATGGTGGTATGGCCCCCGCAACGCCCAGGGAGGTACCTATCATCATCACGGTGAACGGAATCATTACAATCAACAGAATGATAAACGGCACCGAACGCAGTACGTTCACTACGAACGACAGTACCGTGTAGGCCAGGGGCTGTTCCAGCAGCTGGCGTTTGCCAAACAAAAACAGCAGCACGCCAATAGGCAGGCCAATCACCACGCTGAACAGCAGCGACATAGCCACCATAACCAGGGTGTCCCAGCTGGCAATGCCGATTTCCGCCCAATCTACGTTGCTTAACAAATCCTGCATCAGGGCTTCCATCAGTTCATCACCTCTACGTGCACGTCTGCAGCTTCCAGCGCTGCCATGGCCACGGCCAGGTCGCCACCTACCAGTGCCAGGGTTAGCTGGCCGTAGGGCGTGTCTTTGATGTGGTCAATGCGACCGGAGATGATGCTGAAATCGACACCGGACTTGCGCGCCACGCTGCCCAGTAATGGGTCGTAGGTAGACTCGCCTTTGAAGGTCAGGCGCAGAATACGGCCTTTGGCCTTTTTAAAATCCTGCTGCAGTTCCAGACTATCGATATTTTCGCTTTCGAAAACAAAGTCGCGGGTGGTGGGGTGTTGTGGGTGCAAAAACACATCGCTCACTGGCCCCATTTCTACCACACGGCCTGCGTCCATCACCGCAACCCGGTCACACACCCGGCGCACTACATCCATTTCATGGGTAATCAACACGATGGTCAAACCCAGCTCGCGGTTGATATCGGCCAGCAGCTTCAGCACCGATTGGGTAGTTTGCGGGTCTAGCGCGCTGGTGGCTTCGTCACACAGCAAAATTGTGGGCCGGCAGGCCAGAGCTCGAGCTATGCCCACTCGCTGTTTTTGGCCGCCAGAAAGCTGAGACGGGAACTTTGTGGCGTGTTCAGACAGGCTGACCAGCTTCAACAACTCTGCAACCCGGTGCTGGATCTCGGTTTTTGAATAGATGCCTGCCAGTTTCATAGGAAAAGCAATGTTGTCGTTAACCGTCTTCGACGACAGCAGGTTGAAGTGCTGGAAGATCATGCCAACGTTGCGGCGGAAAGCGCGCAGCTGGGCGGCGTTGTAATGGGTAACGTCTTCGCCGTCGATTTTAATGCTACCGCCGGTCGGGCGTTCCAACAGGTTAATCAGCCGCACCAGGGTGGATTTTCCAGCGCCGGAATGACCGACAATGCCGAACACTTCGCCGGTTTCAATGGCAAAGCTGGTGGGGTACAGCGCAGGTACCGCCTTGCCCCCCACCTGGTAGGACTTCTCTATCTGGTCAAATACGATCACGAATCAGCCTTGTCGCGCCTTGGGCGTCAGTGTCTTGTCGGTGCAAATTTGGAAGGCAAATATTATAGACCATTCGCTGATCAAACCCGAGCGGGCAAGCCACCTGGCCGACGCTAAATCTCGTACAACTGAGCCACATGTAGAATCGGACCGGTTGGCGCCCCGGTCGGCGAGCCTCCGAGGGGCTCCAGACTGATGGCGAGCGTGCGACTTTGCGACAGAGCTTGCCTGGCGGTGTCAGTCAGTGTCACCTGATGCACACCACCCACAGCAATAACGCCAAGCGATAAAGGCTGGCCATCTTCCGGCACGATCCAGAGCTCGTAATCTTTGTCGGCTTCGGCGGCATTGGCGGCGACCGAACGCAACTTCAGCAAGTTGTTACGGCCAGTCTCGCTCACCAGCCAGAGCGGATCACCAATACCCGCCTGAACGATGGCGCCAGAAAGCTGCATTTGAGGAGCCTCAGACGACGGCTGGACCAATAAAACCGCCATAACGAGAGCAGCAGCGGTCGCAATAATACTCCAGCCGGGCCAGAACCAGCGCTGATTGGCGCGGGATTGGGCTTTGCCGGTATGACGCTCTTGTTGCCATAAACGGCGCTCAATCGAATTCCACACAGATGATGGAGGGTTGACTTCCGCCACCTCATCGGACAATGGACCAAGCTTTTGCTCCCAAAACCAAACCTCTTGCCGTACCGCTGCGGACTCCATCATCCAGCGTTCAAAGCGCTTACGCGCAAGGCCCTGGAGTGAGCCCAAAACATATTCGGCGGCAAGCTTTTCAATCCGTTCCGGTGTCTTTTTCATTGTTCCAGGCACCTCTTTAAAACCATAAGACCACGGCGCACCCAGCTTTTCACCGTCCCCAACGGAGTGTTCAGGACGTGGGCCAACTCATCGTGCGTCAGTCCTTTGTAATAGGAGAGTAAAATGCTGTCACGCTGAGCATCGTTGAGTTCATTCAGGCAACCGCTAAGCTGCGCTTCTCCAGCACTGCGTAGGGATTCATCGAGAGGGCCCTCGCGCCCATCTTCAACGTATTCAAGTTGCTCTTCACCGTCGTTACGGCGAATCTTGCGCGCACGCATCATGTCCAGTGTCCGGTAACGCGCAATGCTCATCATCCAGCCTAACGGCATACCGCGATCAGTGTGGTATTCACGAGCACGGTGCCATATCTGGATGAATGCCTCCTGTAGAGCGTCTTCAGCCAGGTCGCGCTGGCCTGCCAGCTTCAGACACAGCCCAAACATTCTTGCAGACACCATGTGATAGAGCTGTTGAAACGAGTCACGGTCCTCACGGGATACGGCTACCAGCAAGCGCATAAGGTCGTCCTGATCGTTATCAGTCTGAGACATTCCAACTCCGTACGATTGTCATTGTTTAGTACGCCCTGCTCATCCGGCGAGATGCAAACGTGACTTTAATTTTTTTTGTTACAGCCTGCATCTTTATTGTACGGCTGCGCGTTACCTCCTTGTCATAACCAAAACAAAGCACGCCGAGGAAACACTATGAATACCATTATTAAACGCTCTGCTCTGGCTATCGCTGTTACTAGCGTCTGTTTGAGCGCCGGTCTGAGCCACGCCTCCAGTCACCGCGAAGCGCCTTTTATCACCGAAGTGCCAAAAGTAGACGGCACCGATTTTTACATGTTCAAAAGCTATGAAGCTAATCGACAAGATTTCGTTACCTTGATTGCTAACTACCTGCCGCTTCAGGACGCCTACGGCGGTCCCAACTATTTCGATATGGATGAAGACGCCGCTTACGAAATTCACATCGATAACAGCGGCAATGCGCAAGAAGACCTCACGTTCCGTTTTCAGTTCACAAACACTTTGAATGACATCCAGTTACCGGTCGGCCCAGACGGCGAGATGGTCTCTGTTCCGCTGAAAAACATTGGTGACGCCACCAACAGCGCCAACGTTCAATTCAGCCAGGCGTATACGGTTTCCGTGATTCGTGGTGACCGCCGCACCGGCACCGTAGAGACCGCAACCAATGTCTCCAACGGCACCTCTACGTTTGACAAACCACTGGACAACATCGGTGGTAAATCGTTTGCCGATTACCAGACTTATGCCAATCAGCATATCTTCCAGATGCGCATTCCGGGCTGTGCCGTCAACGCCAAGGTGTTTGTCGGTCAGCGCAAAGAAGCTTTTGCGGTCAATCTCGGCGAGATTTTCGACCTGGTTAACACCAACCCCCTCGGACCGCGTAACGGCGAAGGTAAAGGAGATCTGGCGGATAAGAACGTAACCTCGTTCGCCCTGGAAGTGCCCACCCAGTGCCTGACCGGCACCGCGGCAAACGCTGACGGCGAACCGGTTATCGGTGGCTGGACTACCGCCAGCCTGCGCCAGGCGAGAATCATTAATCCAGCGCCAAGCGCGGATGGCAAAGGTGCCACTGTGGAAGGTGGCGCCTGGACTCAGGTTTCGCGCTTGGGCATGCCGCTGGTGAACGAAGTCGTCATCGGCCTCAAGGATAAGGACCGGTTCAACGCCAGCGAACCAAAAGATGATAGCCAGTTTGCCACTTACGTCACTAACCCGACTCTGCCGGAACTGTTGCAACTACTGTTCAGCGGCGCAGGCGCTGTAGCACCAAATAACTTTCCCCGCACCGATTTAGTGTCAGTGTTTTTGACCGGCGTGGCTGGGGTCAACCTGCGCAATATGCCAGTGGGCGTGCAAGGATCAGAAATGCTGCGACTGAACACCGATATCCTCGCTACACCTGCGGCCATGCAAAATGACCTAGGCGTTCTGGGCGGTGACAATGCCGGGTTCCCGAACGGTCGTCGCCCCGTTGATGACGTTGTCGATTCCGCCTTAAGAGTCGTCATGGGTGCCCTGACCACTGACGCCCCAAATAAAGACCAACCCTTTACCGATGGCGTTCAGCTTGACCCAACCGAACTTCAAGTCGTGTTTCCGTACCTGGCGACTCCGCTGGCCGGCTCACCCAATTCTTGAGGAGTGAAAGATGAAATCAACCATAAAGTTAGCTGCGACGGGGCTGGTGGTTCTGGCCCTGGCAGGATGTCTTGACAGTTCAGGCGGCTCGGCCAGCAACGTTAGCCAGACCCCGCCACCCGCGGTGTCAGTGGATTTCAGCACCTTCGTTCGGAGCGAATTTGCTAACACGGATCCCAATCGGGAGCCCACGAAGGTGAATAACATCACATTCACCTTTAACGACCAGGACAATCCACAGGCCTTCGATGACCTCCTCCGATAAAATATCGGCACACCGGAACCGGCCTGCTTTGCAGCCGGTCTTCTCCCTTCCTGCGCGTTGGCGCGGGGGGGCTTTTTGGTTGGGTTTTGGCGCACTCGGTTTGCTGTATTCTGCAACGGCAACCGCAGCACCCAGCCCTATTCAACATGATTTTGATGACAGCGCTGTGCTGGTAACGCTGCCCGCGTCTGGCCCCGCGCGCGATCGCGCCTTCTCTTCACCTGAAGCGATAGCGGTAGAGGTTAAAAGGCTGATCTCCGAGGCGCGTCTTAGTGGCGATCCCCGATTTTTAGGCTATGCCGAACGCTTGTTCAAACAACAGGCCGGCACGCAGCTAACGGATGCATTGTTGGTTCTACGGGCAACGCTTGCGCAGAGCCTGCACCAGTTCGATGCAGCACGACAAGATATTCAAACGGTGCTCGACCGCTCGCAATCGCCGACACAACGGACCCAAGCGCTGTTGACACTGTCCAACCTTGAGATTGTTCAGGGGCATTACGGACTGGCACGAACACTGTGCGGTCAGCTAACAACCGAGTACCCCGGTCTGATCGCTGCAAGCTGTCATGCACAGGTGGCAGCGCGCACAGGCGCGGCCAAAGCCGCTTACGACACGCTGATCGCCATAACCCGGGCCGCGGTTAGGGCAACCGACCAACAGCGTTTGTGGGCTGAGGGTACATTAGGCGACATCGCGGCACAGCTGGGCCAACGCTCTGCGATTGAGCATTGGTATCGGGTGCTGAATCAGTATCCGGACGATTTATACACCCGGGCACAGCTTGCGGACTGGTTCCTGCAGGCCGACGAACCTGATCAGGCGTTGGCCCTGACCGAGGGTTACGAGGCGATTGATACGTTGGCGGTGATCCGTGTTATCGCTATGCGCCGCGTAGATCACCCAGAAGCACCGGCGCTGACCTTACAATTGCGGGAGAGGTTTGATGAAGCACTATGGCGCGGTTCCATGTTGCATCAGCGCGACCTGGCTCGTTTCGAGTTAGATATCGAACAGCGGCCAACCGCTGCCTCGCAGCACGCCATGGCAAATTGGGCATCACAACGCGAACCTCTAGATACTCGACTGGCGATTAGAGCCGCTGTTGCCGCGCAAGACAGCACAGCGCTAAATCAACTACGTGAATGGCTTAAACAGCAGAACCAGTCTGATGAACGCTATCCGGAGGACTCGTGATGCGCGCCATACAATTTTTTACATTGCTAGCGATGGTCGCCTTCGCAAGCACAGCGGTTGCTCATAAAGCCAGCGACAGCTTTATTTATCTTGACCTGGACGCCGCCGAGATACGCATTGACGTCGCACTGCGAGATCTCGCTCTGCTGGTTCCCCTTGACGCCAATAGCGATCAACAGATTACGGGCCAGGAGCTACGCGCCCAGCGATCCGCCACCACGCAAGCCATTGAGAAGGCAGTCACTGTTGTCAGCAAGCAGGGCGCCTGTTACCTCAAGGGCCAGGCATGGGGGCTGAGTTCTCACAGCGATGGCCCTTATCTTGCGACCCAATACGGTATTGGCTGCCTTAACGGCGAGCTCCCGCAGCAAATTGAATACAATCTGTTGTTTGATGTGGACAGTCTGCACAGAGGACTGGTTGAAATCACCTCTGCAGGTACCCGCTCACTCACGGTAATCTCTCCGGATCAACCCACAGTTGATCTTACCGGCGGGCCTGTAGGGCCATGGAGCACCTTCACTACATTTCTTCGTGAAGGCGTTATCCATTTGCTGAAAGGGCTTGACCACATGCTATTTCTGCTGGTGTTGGTATTGCCGGCCACGCTGATCCGCCATCAGGAAAACAATCAGGGCACAACCCGCTCATTCAAATCGCGGTTACTACAACTGACGGGTATTGTAACAGCCTTTACGGTGGCGCATTCCATCACCCTGGCCCTGGCAGCGCTGGATATCGTTCGGCTTCCCATTGCTTGGGTTGAAACGGTCATCGCACTTTCCATCGCTCTCGCCGCACTTAATGTAATGTGGCCTTTTCTGGGTCGGAAAACCTGGAAACTGGCGTTCGCCTTCGGCCTGGTGCACGGCTTTGGTTTCGCCAGCGTGCTGGGCGACCTGACCGGCGGAACTTCCAGCTTGGCCATTGCGCTGGTGGGCTTCAATCTGGGCGTGGAGTTGGGGCAACTAGGACTGCTCATCGTCGGCTTCCCGCTGTTATATGCCTTGGCACACGTTAACGCTTACCACCGAATTGTGGTGCCGCTGCTTCTTATGGGCGTGGGCGCCATCAGTTTGATGTGGGTGGTGGAAAGGGCAGGTACTATTTAGACTAAAGAACCAAATCGGGGACAGATTTCAAATCTGTCCCCGATCTTGCTGATTCAGTCACTCAGATCAATGCAGTGCCCGCAAATCCCTGGGGTATAGGGCTGCGCTCACTTCTGGCTCGTCCAGTAAATCGGACAACTGAAGATCAATCGCGGTTTCTTCACCTTCGTTCGGTAATGGATCAAACAGAGTACTGAGCCAAGCTGCAACTGAAGGCGCTTCGGCGCGCTGATAATCAGTGGACAGGGCTTTGATTTTACGAAAACCAATAATACGTTGGTGCCGTGGATCGCGAATTTGCTCGAAACCACGCCAATAAATACGGTCACGGGTGTGTAGTTGCACAAACAGGGTGTCGATAGGGCCCTCTGCCTCGTCTTCCGCACCCGCATCGATGTCGTTCTCGCCATTGAGCTCTCTGCCCGCAGCAGAATCTGTCTCCGGCCTTGGCTTTTTGTTGCGGATGGTGGTCCAGGCCGGGTACAGCACCGCTACTGCGTCAGCTTCTACGTGTTCCCTGGCAGCACGAAGAATCAACCCCCAGCGGGCTTTGTCGGCGTCGGTTTCCAGAGATTGAATGGGTAAATCGTAGCTGTGTTCGCTGGCCAGTACTATGGCCATCATCGGGGCATCTAACTCTCCCATGGCTTCCGCCTGGGCGACCGATACCAGTTCTTCGATTGCCATCGGTTGGTTCATAATGCACTAGCCTCCTCGATGCCATCAGAATAAAACAGGGAGAACCGCACTCCCTGTTCATCAGCATAGCCTGTTACAACATGGAAAGATAAACGTGAGGGCGATAACAACAGATCACAAGCCCCGGTAATACAATGAACCTGCTTTCAACCGTCGTTACTTTTGCTATTGTGAGCGCACATCCATACCTGTAACAACATTGGCCGACCAACGGGTCAATATTCAAACACTCAATGTTCGAAACCGCCTTTATGACGCCTATTTTTTTCCCCTTAACCCGTCTGTTACAGGTTGCTCTGCTGGCAACGCTGCCTTGGTTTGCCGCCGCAGCTAGCCCTGGCAAGGCCGACGCCTGGACCGATGTGGTGCGGGCCGCCCCGTATTGGTCCAGCCAGGGCGTCTATCGCAACGTGCTCACCATTCGCAGCTGGGTGTTAAACGAGTCCAGCTACTGCGCCAACCGCAACCGCCACATTTTTTTCGATATGCGCGGCCAGTTTTTAGGCTGGAGTGAAGACGCTGACACTGTCGAAACCAACCAACAGCAGCTCAACAACACCCGTCAGGACATGTTCAAGGAGGGCCGCAGCAGCGCCTGGGCCGCCGGCGCGGCAGATGTAACCGGATATCCGTTTGCACTGGCCTGCGACCAGCCCCACGTTGATCTTCCCGGCTCCATTGCCCGCTACCTTGGCCAAAAAGAGGAAGATCGCCTGTGGGGCGCGTGGGATGACATCAAGGTGGGCGGCCAAGGCGATTCAGTGTCGCTGCATAAAACGCTGATGGCCGTGTACAAAAAACGCAATGATCAGAAACGTTTAAGTGAACTCCCGCTGGCGTTACCACGCTATTTAGCCGGGCAATTACTGATCGAAAGCGGCGCCCAAACCAGAGCTCACTCAACGGCCAACGCCCGCGGCATCATGCAATTGTCGCCTGCAGCGCTGTCGGACTGCCGCATTCCAGTAGAGAACTACTGGCACAGACTCGCACAGATGGACTGCGCTCTGCAGTTAAACAATCAGAATGCGCGTAATTTACGCCCGGCATTTACCGACCGCTTCGGTGGGTTGCCCGCACAAAAACGCGATGAACTGTTCAGTTTATTGCTGGTTCAGGCCTACCACGGCGGGGCCGGGCGGGTGAAAAGCCTGTTACAAGATGAGCTACTCGGCCAGCCTGCGGCGTACTTTGCCCAACACCAGGCGCGCTATTCAGCGGGGGATATCGCATTCGGCATGATTTTCCACAACCTCGGGCGGGATCGTTTTGGTCTGTCGTCACTGTATTACGTAGCTGACGTACAACTGGCTACAGAAGCCCTCTGTGAACAAAACGAATTGAGAAACTCCGAGTTCTGCCAGTGGCAATAACGCTGCTGCCAGATGGCCTTGACGTGGGCGTTGCTCTGCTGCTGTTACTGGCCTCAGTGCTCGGCTCTATGATCAGCGCCAGTCTGGGTGCCGGTGGTGGTTTACTGCTGATCGTCATTATGGCTGGCTGGATGCCCCCAGTCGCTATTATCCCTGTGCATGGGCTGGTGCAGTTGGGTTCAAACTGTGGCCGAGCCGCACTGACCTGGCGCCATATCGACTGGAAAGTGATTGCCGCTTTTGCTCCCGGCGTGGTGCTTGGAGCCAGCCTGGGTGCATGGCTGCTAGTGGATCTACCCGCTCAAATCTGGCAGCTGACCATTGCACTGTTTGTGCTGTTTTTGTGCTGGGGACCCAAACTGCCAAAAGCCGCCATCGGCACTCCAGGAATTGTTATAGCCTCGGCTTTTACCAGTTTTATCAGCCTGTTTGTCGGGGCCAGCGGGCCGCTGGTCGCAGCGTTTATTAAACAGATTCACCGCGACCGCTTTAGCACCATCGCTACGTTTTCAACCGCCATGGCTTTGCAACACGCGCCGAAAGCCTTTGTTTTCGGACTGACCGGGTTTATGTTGAGTGACTGGATGGCGTTAATCGTGGCGATGATTGGCTGCGGTTTTTTCGGCACCTGGCTTGGCCTGCGCCTGTTGAATGCATTCAGCGATCAGCGCTTTGGCATGGCACTGAATCTGCTACTGACAGCCTTGGCTCTGCGTCTACTTTGGCAGGCCACTGCCGCAGGCGCTTGGTGGTAAATGATATCCGCAGGTTTTAGGCGCCTGACACCAAAACCACAACCACCTGATTACGGCCGCGGCTTTTGGCAAGGTACGAGCCCTCGTCAGCACGGGCCACAATGGCTTTTGTGCTGGTGTCAGTGGGGTTGACTTGGGCAAGGCCAATACTGGCGGTTACGCTGTAGTGTTCGCCTTCGCATTCAACGACTAAGGCTTCGATCCCTGCCCGAACCTGCTCCGCAAGAGCCTCGGCGCGTTCTATACCGCAGCTGGGCAAGAGTATTCCAAACTCATCCCCGCCAAGGCGCGCAACGGTGTCAGACTGGCGAACTATCTGCCTTAGCAAGTCAGCCAGGCGGCGCAGAAGCTCGTCACCGGTGAGGTGTCCGCCTTTGTCGTTCACCGGTTTGAAGTGGTCAAGATCAATCAGCAATATCACAGTAGCTACTTTGTTCTGGCCGGCCTCTACCAACGCTTTATCCAAACCGAGGCCAAAAGCGCGGCGGTTTAACAGTTGAGTCAATGGATCGTGGGACGCCTCCCACGACAGGCGCTCGTTTTCCCGGCGGCGCGCGCTATCGTCGCGCAATACAAATACCAGGCGCTCCTCGGACTCACCGTTGCGAACCTTTAACATGGTTAGGTCGACATCAAACTCGCCGCCGGTGTGATTGCGCAAAATCGCGTAAAGATTATCGATTTTCTGGCTGGCCCGGAATTTTTCTAA
Source organism: Marinobacter sp. (assembly GCA_036960525.1). Classification (GTDB taxonomy): domain Bacteria; phylum Pseudomonadota; class Gammaproteobacteria; order Pseudomonadales; family Oleiphilaceae; genus Marinobacter. The sequence continues at coordinate 30,106 of JBALXR010000007.1, read as the reverse complement.
GGTATAGTTGCAATCCTCATCATTGATCGACACAAGATCAAAGAAATTAGCCGGCTCAATGATTTCACCTATTCCCAGAAGTTGCAGCGCGGCGTTATTGGCGTAACGAACAGCGCCGGTGTTATCAACCATCAGCACGCCCTCTTGCAGCACACCAATGATGCTCTGCGCTCTACGCTGCTCTTCCTCCAGAGCGCTGGCCACGGCAAGCTCTTGAGTAATATCCCGCATAACGGTAATCGTACCCAAGGTGCGCTCGTCGGTTTCGATCACCGCCGACATCATGTCAACCCACAAACCGTCTTGCCCGTCAAACGCCGCCAGACGCACGCGGCCATGAAACGTTTTTCTCTGATAGATATCACGCTGCCAGCCGGCAATTAACGTCTTCCGGTCGCTATTTTGCAGATAACCCATTATTGGCGTGTCAATTAGCTCTGCGGCCGGACGGCCCAGAATCACCTCCAACGCAGGGTTGGCAAACTCAATGCGACCGAGTACGTCGGTTTGGGCAATGCCAATGGGTGCACTTTCAGTCAGCGAACGGTAAAAAGCCTCACGTTCTACCAACGACAGCATGGCGCTCTCACGCTCGATCATCAACGTGTTGAATATAGTGGCTATGTGCTGGATTTCGCTGCTACCGGGGATGGCAACTGGCTGCGAACGCAAGCCAAGGTGGCGATCCTGCACCTGCTCTCCCAGCAATTTCAAAGGGCGCATCAGCATGCGAAAACGCCAACCGGCAATGGGTACCAGCACCAATAAAATCAACAACAGCGTCCAGGCCAACCCACTGCCCATGCGGCCAATCGGCGCAAAAGCTTCCTTCGTCGGCCAAACCGCGGCCACAAACCAAGGTGCTTGATCCAGTTGCCGCACCGACATAATGGATACGTCACCATCGCCGTTATCGGCTTTAGCGGTTCCCTCGAATCCATCCATGGCTTGCATCAGTATCGGGTTCTCCGATCGCAGGGGCACCATAAACTGCCCGGTGCGCCCGTTTACCAAGGTTGTACCACTGCGAGTAGCAATGCCGATATAACCGGTTTTCGCAAAGCGAATATTTCCGAATTTTTTCAGAATATGTTCGCCTTCCAGCAGCATAACGCCGCCGATCATCCCGATAAAACGCTGGTCATGATTGAACACAGGCGCACCGATCATAACCGCAGGTTTACCGTTGTAAGAAGATACGTAGGGCTCGCTGATGATCGGTGTCATCAGCGTGGATATGCGCTCAAAATATTCATGAGTGCTGAGATCCAGCCCCTTGGGCAAGCCAAGGGGCGGAGCTTCCGCCTGCAGAAGGCCCTCGGCGTCGAGCATGAACAAGCCATCAAAAAGATGCAGCAACTCGGTTTGGCGCGACAATAACAGCTCAGCCCGGTCACGAAACACCAGTTCGGTCATGGTCAGATTTGCTGCCACGTGGCTAACAATATTCAGGCGCATCGACAGTTTATCGTCCAGTTCATAAGACACCAGAGCCGCTATGGACTCGACTTGTGCCTTTGCCTGCTGCTCTAGTTCCCTCTGGCTCAGCAGGCCACCCACCAACATGACCGTCAGCGCAACCACTAGAATCACAACAACGACCATAGCGGTCGCCCGGTTCACCAGACTGCTCAACCAACGTTTAATCAACACGCTGATGCTCGGCAATTTTTTGAATGATCGGCAATTATGGCCTCCTGGTCACAGCGTGTTTTTACACAGAGCCCAAGCTTAGCAAACCCGAGCACCCACAAAATATATGGAATATTCTTATAACTGCATGGCTGAAAGTGCTTGGCAGCCAAACTCATTATACGCTGGCAACAACTTGCCCGGGCCGCAATAACTGGCCTGCACCGCGGGCAGCGCTTCGCCCTGAATCTCTTTCGAAACTAACAAAAAATTATAAACTACTGATCTTAAAAGACGTTAACAACCTGGCACAGGGTTTGAATAGATTACTGGGTCCACGTTAGGACAGCAGAAACGCCAACCCTTAAACACGTCACGGAGCAGACAATGCCAACTCCTTGTTATATCAATATCGAAGGCCAAACCCAGGGCCACATTACCGCCGGAGCTTTCACCGCCGATTCTGTCGGCAACATTTACGTAGAAGGCCACGAAGATGAAATTCTGGTGCAAGAATTCAGCCACGTCGTTACGGTACCTACCGACCCACAATCCGGCCAACCCTCTGGTCAGCGAGTGCACAAACCGTTCAAGTTCACCTCGGCCCTGAATAAAGCCACACCGCTGATGTACAACTCTCTGGCGTCTGGTGAGATGTTGCCAAAAGTGGAACTGAAGTGGTACCGAACCTCGGTAGAGGGCAAACAGGAGCACTTCTTCTCGACCATTCTGGAAGACGCTACCATCATTGACATCAACTGCAATATGCCCCACTGCCAAGACACCACCAGCTCTGACTTCACCCAGCTGGTTACCGTGTCATTGTCATACCGCAAAGTCACCTGGGAGCACGGCGTGGCCGGCACTTCTGGCGCTGACGATTGGCGCACACCGATCGAAGCCTAGCCCGCACTTGTACGTCTTTAGTGCCCTGCCGGATGCATGCATCCGGCAGGGCACTGACAAGCTGGCCATTGCCCTCATAATCTTGTAAAACCTGCTGTGAATTCATTGCAACGCGCTGCCACTCGTAATGACAAAATCTATTTCACAGTATCAGGCCATAAAACTTGGCCAACTTATGTGCCAGGCTACCGACCAGATTTTGTGGCAACCCGCTGCTGTCTGGATTAATGCTCAAGGCAAGGCGAAGTCACTGTTATGCCGCGTGGGGTCCGGGCAGGCTACTTATCACCGTTACGACACCCGCAGCCATACCCATGTCATCAACTACGGGCAACGCATGATTTTGGCCAAATACCAGCCGGAAACCGCCGTTGGCTGGTTGTCGGCGCGGGAAATTCGAAAAAGGGGTTATTTTGACGGTGAAGTAAGCCCGCTTAATCTTCTGGCCCATACCTGTTGCCACGAGTTTGCTCATCTGATGCAACAGGTAGCAGGTCAGCGCCACTTTGGTTCAGTGCACAATCGCCATTTTTACGACATTCTGGACCAGATGCATAACAGCGGAGCCGCCCAGGGAACCCGGGCATTTTTACAGAAGCAGGCGGGCGAGCACGGGCTGAGCCTTCCGGCACAGCCGTTCACACCAATCCACACCGAAGCCGAGTTATCGCAGCGTCAGTGGCAGGTAGGTGAATGTGTGAGTTTTGGCGTAGGCCAGCTCCAGCGGCAGGGCATTATTAGCAGGGTGAATCGCAAGACCTGCACGGTGAAAGGTACCGGTCGCAGCCGCGGGCTGCTCTACCGAGTACCCAAGGCTATGCTGAAAGCCCATTAGAGCGAGGTAATCAGTTGAGCAGGCTGCCGCGATTGTGCTCTGAAATCTGAGTGTTCAATGTCCAAAAATCGTATAGGACACCCACCAAAAACAGGCCGCCGGTAAGCAGGTAAAGAACTCCGGTTATCCATTTCCCCATGTACATCCGATGCAGGCCCAACAAACCGGTAAACGTCAGCAGCAACCAACTTATATTGTAACTGACGGGGCCTTCGGCAAAGCGGTAATCGGCTTCTTCATCCATACCTGGAATCAGGAAAAGGTCGACGATCCAGCCCACCAAAAATAGACCAAATGTGAAGAACCAGATAGTGCCGGTAATCGGCTTGCCGTAATAAAAACGGTGCGCGCCCAGAAAGCCAAAAATCCAGAGTAGATAGCCAAAAAACTTACTGTGTGTATTGGGCCTTTGCATAGTTTTCTCGATAGTGCTTTAGAGAATGCTTTAGTTGGAGAATGTTCTGAGTTGGTATTAACGCTTTATACCTGACCATGTTATGACTTTATATGGGACTGAGCTGTTGCCAAATCAGCCCCCGCCAGAGCAACCATACCGCTCTGGATAACTTCTCCCTTGCGCCACAAACGCCACTCTCCGGGCTGATACACATCCCACTGTTCATCAGAGGTGAGAGGTTCTGTGACCACCACGCTCACGATGTCATTGGGAGTAGTCTCTGCTTCAAAGTCGATGGTTACGTCGGTGTCTTTCAGGCGCGCCGGCCCAAAAGGTGCGCGACGGGTAATGCTGGCCATTTTGGTGGAGCAAAAAGTGAATAGCCAATCGCCGTTGCTGAGCAAAAGATTGAATACGCCTTGGCGGGCATAGGCCGCTGAAAGCTGAACCAACTGGTCTACCGTATCCTGCTCGGTGCTGTGGCGGTCGCTGTTATCGCGCAAATGGTTCAGTAAATCACAGAACAGGGTTTCACTGTCGGTGCTGCCGACGGCCTCATAAAATCCTGGCTTCGCGCTAAAATCCGACAGCTGGCCATTGTGAGCGAACACCCAGTAACGGCCCCAGAGTTCGCGTATGAACGGGTGGGTGTTGGCCAGGCAAATCTCACCCACATTCGCCTGGCGAATGTGGCACAGCGCCACTTCGCTTTTGATGGGGTGGGTTTGTACCACCTCCGCAATGCGGGAATTGGCACTGGCGTCTACATCGTGAAACGCCCGAACGCCCTTACCTTCGTAAAAAGCCACGCCCCAGCCATCTTTATGGGGCCCGGTGTCGCCGCCACGGCGGGTCAGGCCGGTGAAGCTGAAACACAGATCGGTCGGGGTGTTGGCACTCATTGCCAGCAGTTCACACATAACGCAGTTTTACCCTCGGCAAATCAGACATAATTCAAATATACAGGGTTTGAACGGCAGGCGCCCTGCGAACTCTGATTCATTCCATGGCAGCAGCACTCAATTTGGGTACAATCGAAAGGCATTTTCGTAGTTACTCGTACACAGCTCACCCTATGGAATTTACTATGGAATGGAGCATTACTCACCTTTGGCTAATTCTGGCGCTCTTGCTGGGCCTGGCCGAGCTGACATCCGGCGTTATGGTGCTGTTAGCCCTGGCAATTGCCGCCGCATTAACTGCAGCACTGGCGTTTCTCGGCTTTTCCGTGGAATGGCAATTGGCGGGAATGGGCTTATTTTCTGGCATTTTGGTGCCAGTTGTCATTCGCTGGCTGAAGCCGCGTTTCTCACCAAAGGGCGTAGCCTACGGCACGACCGGCACCGGCGTAGATCAGGGCAAGCCATTCAGCAGTTTACGCCGTGATTTTGACGACGCCACCGGCATCAAAGTAAACGGTGATTTCTATCGCCTGCGGGTACAATCGGGCGGACAAACTGAACTACCAGAAGGCACAGCGCTTATTTTTGACCACTTCGATGGCACCACCGCCATTGTTGAACTTGCAACCCACAAGGATCTGTAACCATGGAAGAGTTTCTAACCCCAGGGCTGGTTATCAGCCTGATTGTTGTCGCCATTGGCATTTTTATCATCGCCAAAGGCTTGGTGATTGTACGCCAGTCTGAAGTGATGGTGATCGAGCGCTTAGGCTCTTTTAACCGGATTCTGGAAAGCGGCGTGAACATTATTATTCCGTTCATCGAACGGCCACGCGCCATCACCATGATCCGCTATTTGCGCACGGGCCAGGATTACCAGGCCGTGATGAATGATGAAACCCGCATCGACCGGCGCGAAACCGTGATGGATTTCCCCGGCCAGCCGGTGGTGACCACTGACAACGTAACCGTGTCGATCAACGGCGCACTGTATTACCAGATTATCGACCCGCGCCGCGCCGTGTATGAAGTCGCCAACATGAGCCAGGCAGTTGAGGTATTGGCCAAAACCACCCTGCGCTCCGTGGTAGGCAAAATGGAACTGGATAAGCTGTTTGAATCCCGTGCCGAAGTAAACAACGCCATTCAGGCCGAAATGGAAGAACCTGCGTCCAAATGGGGTGTGAAGCTGACCCGGGTAGAAGTGCAGGACATCAGTATGCCCGAAGAAGTAGAAGAGGCCATGCGCCTGCAGATGGCTGCCGAGCGTAAACGCCGGGCCACCGTGACCGAAGCCGAGGGTGAGAAAACCGCCGCCATCGCCAAGGCTCAAGGCCAGCGCGAAGCGGCTATTCTGAACGCCCAGGGCGACAAAGAATCCGCCATTCTGCGGGCCCAGGGCGAGCAGGAGTCCATTCGCCTGGTGTTGAGCGCCATCGGCGACAGCGAAGACAACAAGCAAACCGTTATCGGCTATTTGCTGGGGCAAAGCTACATCAAGGTGTTGCCCAATATGGCCAAAGACGGCGAGCGGGTATTCGTGCCTTACGAGTCGTCTGCGCTGCTGGGTTCTATGGGTATGTTCCGCGACCTGGCGGGCAGCCCGGAAGATGCGGTGCGCAGCTCCCTGAAAAAGGATGGCCTGCGCGCCGGTATGCTGGGATCTTCCGGCCAGGCCTGAGGCTTTGATGCGCCTGACCTGCCGGGCCTAGCCCAGCAGGTTGTCCAGGGGCTGGTCGTAGCTGGGGGCAAATACTTCCAAGAAGTAAGCGACTTCGGGTAACGTTTCTTCTGTCAGTCGCCGGTGTATCTGCGCCGCGGCTGGCTCGAATTCGCGATTTCCTGCCGCCACTTCCGCGCGGCATTTTAGCCACGCCGATAACCGGTCTGCGGCTTTGATCAGCTTTTTCTCTTCCTCACCTAAAGCAGATTCCTGCACATAGGGCGCAAACACTTTTTGTAAATGTGGCGGCAATAACGCCAGCAGTTCGGCCTCGGCTTTGTGCTCAATGTCCCCAAACGCCTGGCGCATCACCTTCGAGTGGTATTTTACCGGTGTGGGCAAATCTCCAGTAATCACCTCGGTGGCATCATGGTAAAGCGCCGCCGCGGCAATACGGTCGGCGTTTACCGAACCGCCAAACTGTTCATTACGGATCAGCGCCAGGGCGTGGGCCAGAGTCGCGACCTCCCAGGAATGGGTGGCGACGTTTTCATCAATGGCGTTGCGCATCAGGCCCCAACGCTTTATCCAGCGCAGGCGGGAAATATAAGCAAAAAAGTGGCTCACAGGGCGGCTCATATTAGTTAGCGGGCGTCCAGAGTGAAATTTACGGCAATATTGCCGTTGGCATCCACGCTGGCATCGGTTTCTGGTGCACGCACGAAGATCTGTTTCGAGTTTATACCGAGAGTATTCACCAGTAGCTGGCGCAAGGCCATGGCACGGCTGTCAGCAAGGGCACCAGGTGACTGTGTCCCAGTGTCGACTCCGGGCGCAGCAGCGCCGCGAATACTCAGAATAAGCTCTGGTTTCTGGTTCAAAACCTGAGCCAGTGCCGCCAGCTTTTGGGTGCTGGCCTCGGTCAGTTCAATACCACCCGGCGCAAAACTGACCTGGTGCAGCTGCTCACCACCCAGGCCGGCGATGTCTGCCATTGTGCCCATCAGTGCAAACGGCGAGGTAGCCGCTTTCGTCAGCACGTTCACAAAGGCATGCATCATCACCTTACCCATCTGAAATTCCGGGTCTGCCAGATCGCCATTTACCGGCACGTTTAATTCAATTACATTATTGCCGTCGCGCAGCAGAGCCAGACCCAACTTGATGGGCACGTCAACCGCCTGATCGCTGGCCACGGCTTGCCCCAACTCCAAACGGTTCAAAATAATCTGATTTGACGCGTTAATACGGGTGCCCTGAAGCTCATAGTCCAGCTTGAGGTCCAGCTTGCCACCGGCTATGCCATAGCCCAGATAACGGCCGGAATAAGGTGACAGACGCGGCAACTCAAGATTTTCCAGATTCAACACCAGGTCGCTTTTCTGGTCAGTACCCAATGTGGCGACAGTGCCGCTGAGATTCAGGTTGCCCACCTGATTGACCTTACCTTTCAAACTTACCCTGCCCTGTTGTGGCGGAATATTGCTCAAACCACTGAGGTTTCCCTGAAGCTGCCCGAAGCGGGTCGTCAGTTCGGGTTTCAGAGTGCGGTCGGTGTAGTCCACATCAGCGTTGTCTAACTGCAATTCGCCAATGCGGAAAATGAAGCCCGGGGTTTCGTTAGCATCCGCAGCAGTCGGTTTATCTGCCGGGGCCGCAGCTAACAGATTGGTGATGTCGTGGCTGCCATCGTTGTTGCGGGTGATGTTCGCGGCAAGGTCGATCAGCGTTACGCGGCCGATTTCCAGACGGGCCGGGTTCACATTGTACTCAATGGGCGCCAGCTGCAGCGCTTGCCAGGCCAGCAGCGGTTGGTCATTGCCGGGCAACCGCGTTTTCAGGTCCGTCACCGAAGCGCTGCCATTAAAGGTGCCAGTCAGGGGCGTAAGTTGCTGGTCCAGATTCAGGCTGCCATCCACTGACAGACGCCCCGCCGATAACTCTAATGCCATGCGTTGCTGCACGTAAGGCGCGAATGCAGGCAGTGCCAGATCATTACCCACAATGGCCATTTCCAGATTAAATGGCCGCATGGTGAACTGTCCATTTGCGTCCAGATTACCGCCGCTGGCCAGGGCAGCTTCGGCCCGGTAATTGACCGGTTCGTCCAACTGGCTGGTAAATGCCCCCAGGCTCAGGTTCAGGCCATTCAGTTGCAGTTCTGCGCCGTTGGCGGGCATCTGATCGCGCCAGTTCAACTGACCATCGCGAATGTCTACTCCAGCCACCGACCAGCCAAACTCCAGACCGCGGCCTGGCTGACCAAAATCGTCAGCAGCATCGTTAACGGTGGCCCGGGAACCCGCAACCAGCCAGTCGATGTCACCGTTGGCGCTGCGATTTAGACTCAGTTCCGGCCCGTCGAACTCGATCTTGCCTGCCTCTATTCGCCTGGCAGCAACGTCAAGACGAATCTGGTCGACAGTAAGGGAGCCGCTGCGAAAGGCTACTTCACCGGGCTCGGCCGCCAAAGCAAGAGTTGCATCATCAAACGTCAGCTTGCCGTGCCGGGTCAACAACTCCATGGGTTGCGCTGACTGCCATTGGTAATCGGTGCTAAGACTGACCCGGCCGGAACGCAATTGGTAGGGCATATAGGGCGCTAGCAGGTAAGACAGCACGCCCGGCCCCAAGTTATCAATGCTCAAGCTACCGCGGGAATACATCGGGTCTACCTCAAAACTGCCCCGCCAACTCAACGCTTGTTGGTCCAGCACAGCCTCCAACCGATACTGGCCAATATCGCCGGGCCGAGCCCAGGTCGCTAAATTCTGCAAATTGAAGGTGAGTGGTGTTATGCGGAACTCAACCCTGTCGTTCTGGCTGCTGTTTTGGCTAAAGTCTCGCAACACCAGCGTGCCGGCACTCAAATCACCCTGCTGCAAATAGATTCGGGGGCTGCTTGACCCGATATCGCTCTGAATATCAGCAGAGTCTGCCGGCTGTTCGGCGCGGGCAGGAGCTTGTTGCCAATCACGTAGCAGGTTCAACTGCCCGTTTGCCAACACATCCAGCCGCAACATGGGCTGCTCCAGCTCGACAGCCTGAAAACCGGTGGTACCGTTAACCAGGTCAAACGCGTTCAGATTCACATAAAGCCGCTGAAAGGCCAGCACTGGCTCGCCGCTTGAGTCGTTAGCCTGAAGATTCCGCAGCTCTGCGCTGAACGTAAAGGGATTGGCATGGACCTCGCCAACCGTTGCCTGCCAGCCCAGCTGTTGCTGGGCATAGTGCGGCAAATTTTTCTGCACCCACCAGGGCAACAGCAGAAACCCGCCCAGCGCGTAACACAGCAACAAAACGATCAACGCAACCACAGTTAACCCAGGCAACAAGCTGCGTTGACGAATCTGGCGAATAGGGCGCTCAGCCACAGAGGTCTCCTTTAAGAATATTCGATGTAATGGGAGGATAGACGCCAAGCAGGCCCTTTGTCAGCTCTCATGAACCCGATAAGGTCCCGTTTCGTATACGGACTGTGGGACAATTAACGCCGGGCACACGCTTTTATCGTAAATGAGGAAGGTTGATGGACATTGGAGATATGCGCCGAGATTTCGAGAGCGACGGTCTGGATCGGGACCATCTGGACGACAACCCTATCCAGCAGTTTCAAGTCTGGTTTGAAGATGCCCGCAAAGCGAACATTCTGGAACCCAATGCCATGTCGTTAGCCACCGCTGGCAACGATGGCCTTCCCGATTTGCGTACCGTGTTGCTGAAATACTTCGACGACAGCGGCTTTGTATTCTACACCAATTATGGCAGCCGTAAGGCTCGGGAAATGGAGCAAAACCCACAAGCTGCCCTGCTATTTCCGTGGTTAGGCTTAAATCGCCAGGTGCGGATTCAGGGCAAAGTCGAAAAAGTCAGCAAAACCGAATCCCTGCGTTATTTCGCCTCACGCCCCCGCGGCAGCCAGATTGGCGCTTGGGTGTCAGAGCAAAGCAAGGCCATTACCTCACGCGGGCTGCTGGAACAGAAAGTCGCGGAAATAAAACGCAAATTTAGTGACGGTGAAGTGCCGCTGCCCAGTTTTTGGGGTGGTTTTCGGGTGGTGCCCCACAGCATCGAGTTCTGGCAGGGTCGCCCCAGCCGGCTTCACGATCGGTTCGAATATAACCGAACTGAACAAGGCGATGATAAACCTTGGACCATCGAAAGGTTGCAACCCTGAGTGACACCGGCTGTATGGCTGTGCCATCAAACCACCAGCACTCACGTTGAACTGCCATCCTGGTTAAACGCCAGTGAATATGCCAGGGCTCTGCCTTATAACTGCAATCGGCGTGCCGAGTTTCTTAGTAGCCGCTGGTTGGTTCGTCAGGCACTGGCGGGTGCCAGCGGAGAGGCGCCTGACGCGTGTTCCCCGTGCGCAGGGCGACCTACAGAGTCGCAGTACCCTCCCGGCTGGCTGCTGTCGCTAAGCCACAGCAACGGAATAGCGGCCTGTGCGACCAACCTGCACGGAGAAGTAGGTCTCGACATTGAACCCTGCCAGCGCCGCCCAAACTGGCAGAGAGTCGTGCAGCGCTGGTTTTCACCGGCTGAACAGGAATGGCTGCTAGCCCAAGACGACGCCTTGGAATTTCTGAAAGTATGGACGCTGAAGGAAGCCTGGCTGAAAGCCACCGGCCGCGGCATTGCCGGCAATATGCAAACCTTAGAGGTACGCCGCGGGTTCGAACTTTACGGCGACCAGTGCGACAGCGCTCGGCCATGGCAGGCCTGCTGCATTTATGTCCACGGCTTTTTGGCCACTCTGGTGTATCGTCGATTGGCGACAGAGGCGTCTGAAATGCCTCTTATCTGGCCTCCCATCCGTTTGCTGGAACCACCCCTGGACGACTACAGACTCACTCCGGCAGATACCCTGGACTCCACCTGGGAACCGCTGCTTCAGCGCCCAATACGTTCTATGGCCTCCCGCGACAGATGATCTTATACAACTGATCCTGCGTATTTAGTTCGGAGAGGCAAACCGGAGAATCATTGTGCGTATTACCCTGGAACAACTGAAGAATCGCAAAAATGCGAGTATCGAACTAATGGAAATACTGTCGCTGGAAGGCCAGAGCTACATGGCACGCCTTACAGTCGATGGCCAACCGAAGATTCTGTCTGATGAGCACGGCACCACCGCGCAATTTCGCAGCGCCTGGCACGCCCAAGACATGCTGAGCAGTTTTCACATACTCGAAACTCAAGTTGTTCATGCATCGGCATACAATGAAATGGTGGGCATGGAACCTGGCAGCGTTGAACCGCTGAGAGTTCGGGTACAGAGGCAAAAGCTGTGATTGCAGTGGCTCGATTGGCCATTTTTGTTGGCTTGGCCGGCCTGGTTCCCTTTATCAGTGCGGTTTTGGCGCTATTTTTTGTGCCCCATCACAGCCTGGTGGTCAGCAGCTGGTTTTACATGTACAGCGCCGGAATCTTGGCATTTATGGCAGGTGTTTACTGGACAATCGCGCTTCAGCGTGAAGATCGCTGCTACCCAATGTCGCCGCTGGCGTCGATGTTGTTCAGCCAAATATTTTTTATTGCCGCAGGTGTCGGTTTATTAGTGCCTTCGCCGTGGAAAGCGGTATTGTTTACATTGGCGTTTTTGGGGTTGTATCTGGTGGACGCACGCTGGATGAAGATTTACTGGCCAGCCTGGTATCTTCGCCTACGCTTGGGGCTAACGCTGACGGTGGCGGTTTGTCAGGTGATCGTAGCCACTTGGTTCTTTGCCGTTCATTACGGCTGAATTCCTAGAACCAAGTAGCTCGCTTCGCAGAAAAAGGGTCTGCACTAACTTTCTTATGAACCCTGGGTACTCTCTAGTTCAGAGAATACTAGTTCAGACAATATTTTAACTCGGGGCATATACTTTAACCCAAAGCGCACTTTAGCCGAGCGCGCACTGCTCGGCCGAGGCAATCGCGTACTCGTGATTGTGGGGCTCTATCAACGCGGCGTGCAGTGCCACGATTGTGGCCTTATAGTTATCTTCATCAATCACGAATTGAATGTCCACCTGGCGCATGCACTGATGCAATGCCAGAACGCTGATTTCGGCGTCGGCCATCGCTTTTACCGATCTGGCCAGAATGCCCGGTACTTTCATGTCACTGCCAATGGCCGATACCAGAGCCACTTTGCGAGTATTTACCTCAGCGTTGGGAAAGGTCTCTTTCAGCACGTTCACCACCCGCTTTACATGTTTCAGCGTGGTACTCACGTAATGGGTAATGGTGTTAGCGTTGGTGTCTTTTGACACAAAGCGCACCTTAAAGCGCGACAGCACTTCCAAAATCTTGCGGTCTGAACCTGGCTCGCCCTGCATGTCTTGATCAAACACTTCAATGGCAAAGATTCCCTTGGCACCGGCAATAATTTCTACCTGGGATTTTTCGCTAACGTAGTCCTTGGTGATCAGAGTACCGGTATGTTCCGGTTCAAAGGTGTTCATCACCCGCAGTGGAATATCGTTCTGGCGCAAGCCTTTACCGGCGCGAGGGTGAATCGCTTCCATACCCAGGTTGGCCAGTTGGTCAGCTACGTCATAATTGGTACGGCCCAAAGGTACGACCTTATCAGCACCCACAATGTTGGGATCAGCCGAGCTCAAGTGGTATTCCTTGTGAATAACAGCTTCACGGGCCTCGGTGATCACCGCCACCCGGCTGAAGGTCATTTCACTGTAGCCACGATCAAAGGTACGCATCAGGCCTTCCTTGCACTGCGCATAACCGGTGGCAATGGGCAGTTCACGGCTGAGGTCTACCGCATCGAACGCCTGCTTAAGCTTTTCATCCAGCGGCAAAAGTTCTGCGTCGCGCCAGCCGGTCAAGTCTACAAAGCGGGCGTTAATACCTTCCTGCTGCAGTTTCAACGTGGTGTTGAAGGCACTGTGGGCTTCGCCGATACCGGCCAGCATTTCACGCACCGTCAGCAAGTGTTCTTCAAGCTGAAACTGACCATAGGAACACAAGCGCTGCAGGTCAATCAGGCAGCCTCGCACGCCTTCAACGCGATCCGTAATAAACTGGTCGGCCTGCTGCTTTAGCATCGAGTCTTCAAACATCTCGCCGTTGATGTCGGTAAGGAAGCGCACCAGCTTGCTGAGATCGTCGCCCCAGGCCCAGTCCGATTCTGCATCGGCGAACAAAGCGTAAACGCCGGGCTCACCGGTTTTCTTGTGCTCCAGTAATTCGTTGGTAACGCCGGCATAAGCCGACACCACAAAGATGCGCTGATACAGCTCGTCTTTGCTGCGATTACCAATAATGATGTTGTCGCGTACAGCCTCGTAGTTAGTCATTGAGGTGCCGCCGATTTTTTCAACGGTATGCAGTTGCGTAGTCATAATTTCGCCTTTGCTATCGATTCTTTGGTGCGATTACAAACCCTTGAAAGCACGGCTATAGACACGCACTTCAGAATCAACGGTTTTGAATAATCCCATGGTTTTACTTCTTGCCACGTCAGATTCAGACGGCACGCTATGGCAAGTTCATCTCAGTGGCCTGTCGACTGAGTCGTGGATTGTCGGCTGGCGCATTTACTCGAGCAATAGGGCTCAGGCAGGCTTGGTGAAGGGCCCGATGCGCAGCAAAATTTCGGAGTCGTGCTGACCGCCAAAGTGCACGTCTCTCGTGAAGTGCTCCTCAAAAGTCAATTCGGCGCCCATATCCCGGGCGAACGAGCGGAACAGCGCCCAAGAAGCGTCGTTGTCGGCGGTAATGGTGGTTTCCATATGGCTAATGTGGCTTAGTTCCTGACGTGCGACAATCGCTTTCAACATGCGCTTGGCGAGTCCTTGGCCCCGGCCTTTCTCGTGAACCGCAACCTGCCATACAAATACGGTTTCCGGCTTCTGGGGGGGGATATAACCGGAAATAAAGCCGACCAGATCACCGTCTTTCTCCGCAGCCACTGCCGTGTCGGCAAAGTCACTGCACTGCAACAGATTGCAGTAAATTGAGTTCGGATCCAGCGGTGGACATTCCATGACCAGCTGATTCAGCCTGAAGCCATCATCCTTCACGGGTTTGCGCAGGTTAATGGCGGTGGTATTCGATCCTTCTGATGTCATAGCGAATCTGTTTACCTTGAAAATTTAGGGTTAAATTATATAGACCACAAAATAAATTTCAAGTTTACTCTAAAAATGACAGACAGAATTGCCTGTCCGAAGAGCTTAATTCATCAGAATAGTAGCCGTCAATACCGAGATTCGATAGTGAATTTTGATTACTTTTTGTACGGAATTGACAGGTTCCGGAGTTTAAATGCGTACGAAGACAAAAACTCCGGGAAAATCACAGAGGGATTTTTAAACCAGATTCTTAGGCCCCGAAAGACCACTTACTAACGAATTTAGCCAAGGGTCTGAAACACATTGGAACTGATCGATCAGGAGTAAGCTATGCCAGACAAACCCCAGGTACTCATCACAAACATCCGCCAGCGCGCCGCCGAAGGGCTAAGTATCGGCGATCACTTCACCATTACCCGCTGTTTCAGCCCCGAAGACATCGCATCCTTCGCGACAATTTCTCGAGACTACAATCCGATCCATTGCGATAACCATTTTGCCAAGCTTAAAGGTGTGCGCGAACCGATTGCTCACGGCCTGCTCACGGCAAGCCTGATCACCGAAATCGGCGGCCAGATTGGCTGGCTTGCCTCAGGGATGTCGTTTAAGTTCAAACGACCAGTCTATGCCAACGAGACCCTGACCTGTAATTGGATCATTCAAGAGATCGACGAAGAAAGGCGCGCAAGAGCCGAGATCAGCGTCAACAATGGCGACGGAGTCACCGTTCTGGAAGCAGAAATAACCGGTGTTCTACCCAATGACGACGAACGACAACGGCTAGCCACGATGCTCAACGAAGGCGACCCCACCAACGGCGCCAAAAACTTGCTACCACCACACGCCGGTGTCTCAGAAGACACTACGCCGAACCTATCTTAACCGCGACGCCAGCTGTGAATCTTTTCCACAATGGCCAGCAATCGCTCGGGCGCATTGGCCTTTTTCCACTGGCCGGCAGTGGCTTTGGCAGCTTCATTCCAGGTTGGGTAAGGATGAATCGTACCCAAAATCTTGTTCAACCCCAGGCCGTGCTTCATCGCCAGCGTAAACTCCGCCAGAATTTCGCCGGCGTGAGAACCCACCACCACCACGCCGAGGATTTTGTCTTTGCCCGGTGGCGTTAATACCTTTATAAACCCGACGTTTTCGCTTTCGGTGATGGCACGGTCCAGGCCGCCCAGGTCATAACGGGTAAGCTGATAATTGATTTTCTGCGCTTTGGCCTCCGCTTCGCTCAAACCCACACGGGCCACTTCCGGCGTGGTAAAGGTCACCCATGGCATTACTCTATAATCCACTTTAAAGCGCTTGAAAGACCCAAACAGGCCGTTTACCGCCGCGTACCAGGCCTGATGGGAGGCCGCGTGGGTAAATTGATAGGGCCCGGCCACATCGCCGCAAGCGAAAATATTGGGGAAGCGCACACTCAAATCGTCTTCTGTAGGTACCGTGCCGTTTTTTTGCGGCTTGATACCCAGAGCTTCGAGGTTCAGGCCTTCAGTGTTTGCCGCTCGCCCTACTGCGACCAGCACCTCGTCAAAAGCAATACGCACGCGCTCACCCTGATGGTCGCAATAAGCAATTTTCTCGCCGTTTTCAATACAAAATTCCGCCGCCTTGTGATTCAGCCGCACATCAATACCGTCGGCGCGGAATTGCTCCAGCACCAGTTCAGCCACGTCAGAGTCTTCCTTGGCCAAAATCTGGTCACCTTGCTGCACCAGTACAACTTGCGAACCCAAGCGCGCAAAAGCGTGAGCCAACTCGGAGCCAATGGGCCCGCCACCCAATACCAGCAATCGCTGGGGTTGCTGTTCCAGCTGCCATAGGTTGTCCGAATGCAGCGGGTTCATGTCCGCCAGCCCGGGTATGTTCGGCACTGCAGGCTTACCGCCGGTGGCGATAACAATACTGCGCGCCGTTAACCGCTCGCTGCGGCCATCGTTATGTTGTACCTCCAACTCCCAGGGGCTAACAAAGCGGGCGCTGCCCAGCATCACATCTACCCCCAGCGACCGGTAACGCTCCGGCGAATCGTGTGGTTCGATGGTTTTGATGGCCTGTTGTACCCGCTCCATAATGGCTTTGAACGAGCCTTTCACCGGCACCGATTCCAGGCCATAACGATTGGCATGGCGCAGGGTGTCGGCGGCTTTCGCACTGCGGATAAGCGCTTTGGAAGGCACACAACCGGTGTTCAGGCAGTCGCCACCCATTTTGTGTTTTTCAATCAAACCCACTTTGGCTTTGACCGCAGCAGCAATATAAGCCGACACCAGGCCGGCAGAGCCGCCGCCAATCACCAGCAGGTTGTAATCAAACTTTGCCGGCTTCTGCCAGCCGGCGTAAACCTTGCGACGACGAAGAAAGCCCACCACAAATTTCGCAATCAGCGGGAAAAGCCCAAGCAAGGCAAACGACAGCAGCAAATCCGCAGAGACGATATCGCCCGTAGACTGAATCTGACCCAACTGGGTACCGGCATTCACAAACACAAACGTGCCGGGCAACATGGCAACCCAGCTGACCAAGGCGTAGGTTCGCAGCTTCATCCCGGTGAGGCCCATCGCCAAGTTAATCAGAAAGAACGGGAATACCGGCACAAGGCGCAGGGTTGCCAGGTAGAACGCACCATCCTTTTTAATTCCACGGTCCATTTTGGCGATGGTTTCCCCATAGCGCTCCCGCAGAGTGTCGCGCATGAGGAATCTTGCCACCAGAAACGCCAGGGTGGCCCCCAGGGTGGAGGCAACAGAAACCGCCGCCAAGCCAAACAGGTTACCGAAAAAAGCGCCGCCGGCCAGCGTCATGATCGTCGCCCCCGGCAAGGATAACGCGGTAACAACCACGTAAATTGCGGTGTAAGCTGTTACTGCTAGCAACAAATTGGCATCAATCCACTGCGCGAGCGCACTCTGATTAGCCTGAAGATTTTCCAGCGTGAGCAGCTTATGGCCATCAAATCCGATAAAAACGCCAATAATGACTACGATAGCCAGAATCAGTAACAGCTTGCTTCGATTCATATTTACGCCTGCTATAAATGTATAAATTCATACGTTGTAATGAATCAGACACGATCACCGAACAGATGTTACAACGTGTATAGATTGAATGTTTTGAATTCCACTGTGCAATAGCGGAAATTTTCTGGCGCCTTAACCCCAATAAATCGTATTTTTGTCTGTTTTACGGTCATTCTTTCATCATAAAGAGCCTGTATACAGCTCCTCACCCACCAGAAAATGGCCACGCCATGGATGTCGCAGTGGATACAGATACCGATCTTTTGCTCATAGAACGCATGAAGTCGGGTGATTCATCGGCCTACAAAAAAGCCGTTCGAACCTATTCCCCTGGAATGCTGGCAGTGGCCCGGTATTACCTGAATCACGCCAACGCTGATGAAGTTGTTCAGGATTGCTGGGTAACCGTTATTGATGCCATCCAGAAATTCGAGGGCCGCTCTGGCCTGAAGACCTGGTTGCATCGCATTGTAGCGAATCGTGGCAAAAACCAGCTGCGGGCCAGCAAGCGCGAAGTGGTCACCGATTTTTCGGAGAGCCTCGATCCGGATCTGGCCGACCGTTTCAAACCCTCCGGCCATTGGAAGGTACCACCGCAACTGCGCTTTCATGAATCTGCCGAAGCCTTGATGGAAAGCGATGCGCTCAGCAATTGCCTCGACAAACACCTTTCAGTACTGCCCGAAACCCAGCGCTCCGCCCTGATGCTGTTTGAAGCCCACCAGCGTAAATCTGAAGACGTGTGTAATATTCTGGATGTCAGCGTGTGCTGTTACACCGTGCCCGCCAGAAGGTATTTCTGATGGTAGAAACCTTCCAGGAGACCGGCGAATGTTAATGTGCAAAGACCTCGCCAGAATCGCCAGTGACTATATTGATGACGAACTGGGCACCCGCCAAAAACTGTCGGTGAAAATTCACCTGATGATGTGTAGCGGCTGCCGAACGTTCATTGACAACCTTCGCACCAGCTCCGAATTGATGACACGTCATTCCTCCGGCAAGCTGGACGAAGAACTGCTGCTACGGATTGATGAACGGGTGGCACAGGCCCTCAACGCCCGAAAGAGGCGGCTGTAAAATGAAACACACAGCATCTGAAGTTATTACAAAATGGCCAACGGACGACAAGAAAAAAGGAGGGATGAATGATACTGAACTGGCTTTCGGGGCGCCTGGCCGCTTACCTTTCGAAAGAAATCTCCCGAAACTCCATCAGAACGTCCACCTGGGGCGCGATGGTGACTACGCTCCAACCCGGCGACGTTCTTCTGGTAGAAGGCAACACGCGGATCAGCGTTGCCATCAAGTATCTGACTCAGTCCACCTGGTCTCACGCTGCGCTCTACCTTGGACCAAATGCCGGGCTAGGCGTATCGGAAGATGGTGAACCTCACGTGTTGATTGAGGCGGACCTTGAGCACGGTATCCGAGCGCTGCCACTTCACTATTACCGCCATGCCCACACCCGCATCTGCCGTCCTGTCGGGTTAAGCGACAATGACTTTAAAAAGCTTACAGAATACGCGTGCAGCAGGCTCGGCCATCAGTACGATATGAAAAACGTGTTTGATCTGGCCCGTTACCTTTGGTCAACCCCTCCGGTGCCAACCCGCTACAGGCACAACCTGCTTGCATTCGGAAGCGGCGATCCTACCCGGGCGATCTGTTCAACGTTCATTGCCGAAGGATTCCAGCTGCTGCGCTACCCTATTCTGCCCGTTGTTGAAATACTTTCCGCCAACGATCCTGACTGCGCCGACTGCGTGCACGAGCGTTTTCGGGTGAAACATCATTCCCTGTTCACCCCAAGGGACTTTGATGCCTCACCCTATTTCCGGATTATAAAACCCACCATTGAAGGCGAATTCGATTACCGGGCCATCGCCTGGGAGGACGGTTAAAGCCAAGGCTGCAAGCAATCAGAACCTGCTTCTGAAATTCTTTGCCATCCAAAAAAAGGATGGAGCATGTGGCCCCACCCAAGCGGCCATGGAACGAACTCTCGCCATTGCCGTGCGCCATGCCGCCGAACCCGCCATGAGCGAGCCAAAGCTGTTTTCCGGATCTTCGCTTGATGGCAACTTACTGTTATCTAAAGTCTTTCCCCCCC
>JBALXR010000007.1:0-10445 GCA_036960525.1 Marinobacter sp. | reverse complement strand
AGCCCGGTTTCGTACTTTGAGCGGAGAAGGCCAGCTCCTGTTATTCCATCGTTCTGCAGAACACAATGGACGCAAGCGATGGGAGGAGATGGTCAGATCCGGAGCAATGACCGAGCGCGAGCTAATTAAAAGAGCTCAAAGTAATTTTATTAAAATCAAGTTCTGAAGCTGTTCATCCTCGCTTTAAAAATCGGGGCACCCGGGTGCCTCCATGCTGGCATAACATAGCAACCGGACCTGAAGTAGGCCGAGGCTTCCGTGCGTCTCTACGACGCACTCTATCAACACGCCCGCTTTTACCGGATCTGTTACAGTAACTTTGCCTTCTCTTTTGGCAATCGGGAAGGCGAACATGGCAACGACGGGTATGACTACCATCAACAACCGAAGATAGCACCCAACCAAAACGGAGAAAGCGAGACCCGGGCCGCCTAACGGCGACGCGCTATCCCCCTCCCCGACCTAATGGACGGGGTATCTCGCGCAAAACTGATGAAAGCATCTGATTTATTCGTAAAAGCATTGGAAAATGAGGGAGTCCAGTACATTTTTGGCGTTCCCGGCGAAGAAAATCTCGATTTACTGAATTCATTAAAAAACTCGAGCATCCGTTTGATTCTCACCCGTCACGAACAAGGCGCGGGGTTCATGGCCGCCACTTATGGCCGTTTAACCGGCCAGCCCGGCGTCTGCCTGGCAACGCTTGGGCCTGGCGCAACCAATCTGATCACGCCGGCGGCTTTCGCCCAGCTGGGCGCCATGCCGATGCTCATGATTACCGGGCAAAAACCGATCAAAACAAGCAAGCAAGGCCGCTTTCAAATCCTCAATGTGGTGGATTTGATGCGCTCGGTTACTAAATTCACCAAGCAGATTGTCAATGGCAACACAATCGCCTCACTGGTGCGCGAGTCTTTTCGCCTGGCCATCGAAGAAAGGCCGGGGGCCGTGCACCTGGAATTACCGGAGGACATCGCCGACGAGGAATGTGCGGAGACGGTTTTTCCGCCGATTGGTCACCGCCGCCCCCACGCCACAGAAGACGCACTGCGCGAAGCAACCAGCATGATCGAGGCGGCAAAAAGCCCTCTACTGTTGATCGGGGCGGGTGCTAACCGCAAAAGCGTCAGCGAGGCATTGACGGCTTTCGTCAAGGCCACAGGCATTCCGTTTTTCACGACCCAAATGGGCAAAGGTGTTGTCGACGAACGCCACCCCCTTTACTTGGGATCAGCCGCCTTGTCCGACCACGATTTCCTGCATTGCGCCATTGACCGAGCGGATCTGATTATCAATGTGGGCCATGATGTAGTAGAAAAGCCCCCGTTTTTTATGGAGCATGACGGCAAGCACGTCATTCATGTGAATTTTTCACCTGCCGAGGTGGACGCGGTGTACTTCCCCCAACTCAACGTGGTGGGAGATATTGCCTTTTCCGTGCAGCAACTGGCGAAGCTTATTGAAAACACAAGCCATTGGGACCTGTCCTTTTTCAAAACTATCAAAACAGAAGTAGACCAGCATCTGTCGAAGTATTTTCTCGATACCCGGTTCCCGATGCTGCCGCAACGTTTAGTACATGTGCTGCGGGAAACCCTGGCGGAAGATGCAGTGCTTAGCCTGGATAACGGCGTTTACAAAATATGGTTTGCCCGCAACTACAAATGTTATTTCCCCAACACCATGCTGCTGGATAATGCACTGGCTACGATGGGCGCGGGCTTGTCCAGCGCCATGATGGCTAAAATGCTGTACCCCAATACTCAAGTCGTGGCTGTTTGTGGTGATGGCGGTTTCATGATGAATTCACAGGAGCTGGAAACCGCTGTTCGCCTGAAGCTTAACCTCGTGGTGATCATCGTCAACGACAATGCATACGGCATGATTAAATGGAAACAGCATGCCATGGGTTTCGACAATTTTGGCTTGGATTACGCCAACCCAGATTTTGTTACTTACGCCCAAAGTTACGGTGCCCACGGCTACCGGATACAAAACGATGAGCACTTTCAACAAACTCTGGACACATGCTTGGCGTCTAGCGGGGTTCACGTCATTGAACTGCCCGTGGATTACTCACTCAATCACGAAATCCTCAACGTCAGGCTTAAAGAAAAAACATGCCAGCTGTGAACACAGCTAACAGTTTGCAAGTGTTGCGGCCATGACCAAAGGGTGATCCGCGAGATCCCCATGGACTCGGCGGAAACGGTCATGGGCTGCAATCTCGACACCGTTACCAGTTTTCCCCAAACGGTCGTATGTCCAGTTCGAAGGTCCAGGCTGACGGATCCTGATGACACAGAGTCCAGATAGCATCCGCCACGGCAGAGGGCTTGACGAAAAAATCATCCGGTTTGTCATGCAGCCACTCACGGGTGCGTGGCAAATCCACCACGCCGTCGATCACCACACTGGCCACATGAATTCTTTCTGGCCCCAACTGCCGGGCCATTGACTGCGCCAGGCTTCGTTGCATTGTCCTTGCTGCATGGCAAGGCCCAACCAGTCAGTCAATCGTGACAATAATACCGCCAGCCGCGTCGGCATCTTCCTGATCGTGTGTTACCAGCACCGCAGGCACATTCTGTTGACGCAGGTGCTCAAAAACGACAGCGCGCAATTCGCGCCGCAAGGGCGCATCCAGCTTGGAAAAGGGCTCATCCAGCAGGATTGCCCGGGGTCGGGAAAGTATCAGCCTTACCAGCGCGACCCGCGCCCGCTGTCCACCTGAAAGTGTCTCGGGGTCGCGGTGTCCGAACCCCGCCAGGCCCACACTGGCAAGCGCGTTTTCTACCCGCTCTGATACGTCGCCTTTTCCTCCGCGGGCGCCAAACCTTACATTTCCGGCTACTGACAAGTGCGGAAACAGCAACGGGTCCTGAAACAGCAGACCCACGCCGGTTTTTTCTGCCGGTCGGCCGGTAATATCTTCACCATCCAGAATGGCCCGGCCGGTCGCGTGAAAGCTGGGCGACATGAAACCGGCAATCCAGGCAAGTAGCGTCGATTTTCCAGAGCCAGAGGGGCCCATAACCGTCAGCACTCCGCCGGGGCTGATGGTTTCGTTAAGATGAAGCAGACGATTCCCATGCAGCTCCAGAGCAACGTTTTGCAATTCCAGGCAGCCAGACTCGGTTACAGGACCTGCATGCCCCGGCGTTTTTTCCATAATAACCTCGGAATCAGTAGTGCCAGCACAAAGCCGATAAAAGGTGTGATGGCCTGCACCATGGCCCAGACCCCAATAAGGCGGCGATCCCCGCCCGATGACAGTGCCACAGCCTCCGTCGTCACCGTGACGATGCGCCCGCCCCCCAGCATCTGGGTAGGCAGGTACTGACTGACGCTGATCGCAACCCCCAAAGCCATCGCGGTCAGCACCGGCCTTAGCATCATCGGCAACCGAATACGCCAGAAAGCCTGATTGACCGAAAGCCCCAGCGATCGGCCCAGGATAACCCACCGGAAATCAAAGCGACGGTAAGGCTCCACCAGTGTCAGATAGACGTAAGGCAACACGAACAGCAGGTGGGCCCAGACCACCACCCAAAGCGCCGGAGCTTGCCCCGCCATCTGGCTTAGCACGGTAATACCAGACAAAAACGCCACCTGTGGCACCAGCAACGGCAAATAAAGCAGCCAGAGCGCGCGTGTAGCCGGTTGGTTCCGCCGCTGTTCATGCTCCAACGCAGCAAGCACCATCACCACCGCCAGCACAGATGCCGCCGTCGCTATGACCATAGTCATCCAGAACGGTCGAGCCAGATCTGGCAAGGCCTGTAGCCAATGGCTCAGGGTAACAGACCCGGGCCAGGCGTCGGGAAAACGCCAGAAGCCGGCGACGGAATTAAGCGCTAAGGCGAACAGCCCCAGTACCGGAAGCAACGTTGCAATCAACATGAGCCCGCGGCCAGCCAGCCATAACGTGCCATCCGATCGCTGCCGGTTGCCTCCGGCGACCCAGGCACGGAAACACTTGCCGATCAGTTTCTCCAGTCCCCACCAGACTGACAGCGCCGATGCGGTTACCAGAAGCTGAAGCAAGGCTCCAGCCGAGGCCAGGAAACGGCGGGAAAGATCAGGGTCATTGAACCACTGCACCACCTGAACACTCAGGGTGGAAGGCAGATTGGGCCCCAGAATCATCGCCACATCCACCGTGGACGTGGCAAACGCCAACACGGCATACACCGGCAGGCGAATCAGCGGGTACAGTGCCGGAGCCACCGCTTTGAACCAGGCAACCCGGGGCAGGTAACCCAGGGAGCGTGCCAGCATGACTCGCTGACCCGCATTGAGCTGGGGCAAGCCGGCCAGGCTGACCAGCAGCAAGAAAGGAATTTCCTTGACCACCAGGCCGCTGATCAGCGACACGCCGAAAGGATCGTTTAGCAACAGCCAATCCGGTGGTCGCTCAAACCCGGTCAATGACGGGGATAGCCACCGCAGCATCAGGCCAGACGGCGCGACCAGAAAGGCAAACCCGAACGCCGCAGCGGCATGGGGAACCGACAAAAGGGGCGACACCAGCCGCTGAATCCAGCGATCAAACCGGGTATTGGCAATAGTCGAAAGAAACAGGAATACAATGATCAGAGCAAGGCCGGTTGCTAACAAGCCACTGCCGAAACTCACGGCAACCGAACGCAGAATACCGGGCGTTTGTGCCAACTCCAGCCATGGCCGAAACGACCACTCATCGCCCCCGAGTACAGGCAAGTAGCCAAACGCCGGTGGCACGGTAAGCAAAGTGCCTCCCACCACCGGCAAGACCAGGCTAAGAACAATAATCCAGGGGGCAAGGCGTAGCATTGGCAAGCTCAAATCATCATCAAATGGGCTCAGTTGCCGCTGTAGCGCTCAAGCCAGGCGGTTTCCAAAGCTTCAACCCAGCTGGCATGAGGTTCCTCCAAGACCTGCTGAAGCTCTGCCGGTGTCACTCCGCCCTTGGGCAACGGTATGGTTTCAAACAGGGCTTTCTGTTCGGCGTCCAGCTGATCCATAGACAGCACAGTCAGGAAGCCCCAGTTGTCCGGATGCTGCGCGTAGGCCTGGGCCTCCGGGGACAGCAGGAAATTCGCCACCACCATGGCGGCTGACTTATGTTGGGCGTTAAAAGGTATGGCCAGGAAGCTGACGTTACCGATGGTCCCCCCGTCCAGCACATAGCTCTCCACCGTTAGCGGCAGTTCGTTGTTGGCAATAGCGGCTGGCACCTCGGCTGGCCAGAAGGAGAAAGCCAGGCTGAGCTCGCCATCCCCCATCAGGCGACGCAGGGACGGACCATTATCGGGAAAATTACGGGCCGATCGCCAAAGGTTTGGGTGGAGCTGATCCAGGAAATCCCACAGTGGCGCCGTGACCGCCTCGAAATCTGCTTCGGCAACGGGTCTGTACAACGCGTCGCCATCGTCTGCCAGCTCAATCAGGGCCTGTTTCAGGAACGTGGTGCCCAGAAACTGGGGCGGTTTGGGATAGGAAAACTCACCGGGATTTTCCTGCGCCCATTCAAGCAGTTCAGGCATCGAGCCCGGAGGGTTCTCAGTCAGCGACGTGTCGTAATAAAACACCACCTGTGCCTTACCCCAGGGCGCCTCCATACCTTCCACCGGCACAGTAAAGTCGGTCGTTACGGCAGGGTTGTTTTCGGGGTCTGTCAGGCTGAAGTTCGGCAATTGCCCGACCCATGGGCCAAACAGCAGGTTTGCTTCCTTGAGTGTAGCGAAGTTCTCGCCGTTGACCCAGATCAGGTCAACGGCGCCTTCGGAGGTGTTGCCCCCCTGCTTTTCCGCAACAACCCGTGAAACGGCCTCGGCGGTATCGCCAAGTTTCACGTGGACAAGGTCAATACCGTAACGCTCCTCGACCTGCCCCGCGGCCCAGCGAATGGTGTTATTGGTGTTCGATTCTCCGCCCCACGCGTTGAAATAGACCGTTTGCCCGCGCGCCTGCTCAACAATGGCTGGCCATTCATCGGGCACTGCGGCATGGCTGCCCAGCGGCAGCGCCAGGCTCACGGATAACGCCAGTAAAGTAGACTTCATCAGGACCTCTGTTTGTCGTTGTTAGTTGGTTAAAAGCTGCACAGATCACCGGCTAAGCCAGCAGCCTGTCCAGTTCATCGAATTCAGATACGATGGCGTCAATCACCGCCGGTTCCAGGTAATGATTCGCCCGATCCCGCACATGGGCATTAAGCGCATTTTCATTGTTGGATTCAGACCAGTTCTGGCCGTTGTCCGCTCCAGGTGCAGTTCGGGACAGCGCCAGCCACTTCGCACACCAGGTAGTGGACCACAACCACATGAGTCGGCGAAGCGGTACATGCCAAGGGCGATGATCGGCGCCTTCGGCACCGAAAGCCTGCTCCCACGACTGATAGGCGCAGGCGATGTCATCAATCCCCAAAACTGCGTAAGAGTTCATGTCCCAGGTAGTCGAGGTGTACAGGGTACTATGGGCAAGGTCGAAACCCGGATAACTGATACGACACTTTTCCAGATCTACCATCCAGGCGGTGCCTTTTTTGTCGATCAGAAAGTTGCCGGGGTGGGCATCAAAGGTGATCAGGCTTTCTGGCGGTCGCTCATCCAGGCCGGCCAGTCTGGTCGCGATCTCAAGCTGCCCCTGCACCCGGGCCTGAACGTCCACGGACACCCCGGCACGCGCCAGGAACTCCACCTGAGTCCGGATTTCCCGAAGCATGCTGGCCAACGGATCTTCAGGAAGGCTCAGGCGCCGGTGAATGGCTGGAGGCACATCAACACAATGTATTCTCGCCAATGACAGGCTCAGAGGCGTCAAATGTTCAGGCAACGTCAATGGAACACCATCAATATAATCCAATACCAGAGCACCCCGGGGCAGCGCCGGGCTGACCGATAACACCTGGTGCAATGCCGGTGTTACCAAAGAGGGCGCCGACGCCTGAAAACAACTTGCTTCGTGGGCCAGATGCGGCTCCGGGTCCAGGCCCACCTGGCTTTGTTTGGGAATACGCAGTAACTGGCCGCTGTTGCCAAGACGCACATGGGCGTGAGCCAACCCGGTGTCCGGGAGGAAGCGCAAGAATTGTCCGCGCCAGACGGTGTCCACAAGGAGGTTTTCAAGGCCCGTTTCCGATACGCCAAGGGCGTGGAACAATCCGCTTTGCCCGTGGTTCAGATTCCGGGTCATGATACTGCCACGACGCCATGTCGGCTGGCACGCCGCTGGGGGCGGGAGCGGGTTTCGTGGCTGTGCTTGCAGCGTCGGTGACAATGCCAACAGAGGACGTAATAGTTGGTTTCCACGATCTTTGATCCTTGCTCGGTCAGAAAATTTGGAAATTTGAATGTTCAGGACACATGATTTTGGTGAAAGTTACAGAAACTCCGAAAATAATAGGCGGTTTTTGGCGATCAATAACTAACGCAATTCGGGAAAGTTAGCTCGCAGGTTCAAAGCCCAGTCGTAGTCGATGAATTTTATACTCGATGTTCCGGCAACCCCTTCCACCACTGCAGAGTCCGCCCATTACTCAATAAAAGCCTTTGTGGAACCGGATGCCTCGCTGAAATCGTCCTGATACCACTTGAACAATTCCGTTACGTAGAGCGTATCGCCCTGTATCTTCAGGTGGCGGTCGGTATTCAATGCGCGCCGGGTATTCTCTGCCAGCAAGCGTTCAAGATTGTCAGCAGTATAGAGCGTATCCCGCAGAGGTGGGCATCCGACAGAAGCACGGTTCACCGCGAAGTGAACCCGCGCATCCTTCCAGCCCCGGGATTGATAATCCTTACCCAGCAAAACGCCTTTTTCGATCTGACTCAGGCTGAAACTCTTCCCGCCAATGACAAAAGTCTCCCGTCCAAAGACACTGTCACTAATCGATATCCACCCATAACCACTCCCAAGTCAGTCTAGTCAATAACGCTTAAAATCATGGCTACAGACAAAGACAATGCCGTTCTGTTACACAGGCAATGTCCAAAACCTCAGGCTTTGGTATCCAGATGCAAAAAACGAGACATCCGGGAGTGGGGGCGTCTGCCGAGATACAGCGGCAAGATGCTCATTACCACAAGGATGACGGCAGCGGCAACCACCGTCAGCACGGGACTGAGTTCAAAGCTGTGGCCCAGCCCGGCAAACACAAAGGTCATGGGGATCATGCCGAGGGTTGTCGCGAGCGCGTAGCGCCAGAACGAGATTGCAGTGACACCGGCGGCATAACTGATCAACGCAAACGAAAACAATGGGATCAGGCGAGTCAATGTCACCGCCATGAATAGAAAACGCTGGGAGCCGGTGGCTGAAAATACCGGGTTATCGCCCAGTTTGCGCCGAACCGCCTCGCGCCCCAGCACCCGCGCCAGATAAAAAGCAATGATAGACCCGGCGAGGGCACCCGACACCGCAATCGCCGTTCCGGTGAACACGCCGTAAACGAGACCTGAAGCAGCACTGATGGGCAGTGTCGGAATCGGTCCGACAACCACCGCGAGGATCATCAACAGCATCAGCAACAGTGGCCCGGACATGCCCTGCTGATTAAGCCACTCAGCCAGGTCTTCTGGCGCCAGGCTCACAGGCATACCCAGTTGACGAAGAAGCAACCAAATGGCCCCCATTACGAGTACAACTATGAGCAGAAAAGTGAGCCGAAAAGCCCATTGGGAACGGTTCATCAGAGTATTCTACCGGCCACGTTGAGAGCGGGAGGGGTATTCAGGAATATCTGACGTCAGTCGCGGGTAGACGGGCAAGGCGCGCCGCAGGGCGCACAGGCAGACTCGTCTTTCTGCGACAGCGCAGTTTGTACATTGCCCTGGCCCGAGTTGAACGCAAACGTCGGGCTGTTCAGGTGATCAACCACAATTAATATCAAAATGGCACCCAACAATGCCAGAACACGACCTTTACGGTAAGCTGGATTCATACATGTGCTCCCGTTGTCAGTTCGGCAGGCGGAACCAGGGCCGCAAGCGAATGCCAATATAAGACCCAGCAAACGCACAGGCGAACCAGATCCAGGCGTGCAGGCTGGCAGAACCAATACCTGAGAAAAGCGCGCCGATGTTGCAGCCGAAACCCAAGCGGGCACCATAGCCCAGCAACAGGCCGCCCACCACCGCGGCCAGAAACGGCCGGCCCTGCAGCTTGTTGCGGCTGGCTTCGTTGAAGCGATTGGCCAGTCCGGCCGCCAGCATGGCACCAAGCAGCAAGCCAAAATTCATCACCGATGGAATGTTGGTGAGCAGCGAATCCTTCAAAGCCATGGCCGGGTATTCCCACTGCCAGAACTCGAACTGCCCCATATCAACGCCGATGGCTTGAAGTGCTTTGGCGCCCCATACGTTGAACGCAAAGGTGATGCTCCAGGGAGCCCCACCGATAGCTAGAGTAAGAACATTCCCAGCAGCCAGAATCAGAATGGCCCAGGTGAAAGGCCAGCGGCCGGTCACCAGTGTGCGCCAGAATCCCTGATTTTTATGCTTCCACAAGAGTTCATCGCTGGCTACCTGGCCGTGGGCTTTGCGCTCAATGCGGCTGACCCAGCGCGCAATCAATAACAAGCCGACCAGCTGCAACACAATGGCGCCGGTAACCCCAAAGCTAGCAACCAGCGGCACCGGATCAAACCCGGGTTGATCCAGCCACCAGGGTAAGTGGATGGAACCCACCACCGTACCGATGATGAAGAACACCAGGGTGATGATCATCCGCAGATTGCCCGCACCTACAGTGAACAAGGTACCAGA
Source organism: Marinobacter sp. (assembly GCA_036960525.1). Classification (GTDB taxonomy): domain Bacteria; phylum Pseudomonadota; class Gammaproteobacteria; order Pseudomonadales; family Oleiphilaceae; genus Marinobacter. Next base: position 699 of record JBALXR010000007.1, on the reverse strand, counting down.
GCCACAGCCCCCACCCAGCTGCATGCCCAAACCAAAAATGAAGGAACCCACCACCAGTGAAGTACCTACCGGCGCTACTGCGCCAATCAAACCGGGTTGACCACTGTACAGCAGCGGCACCATCACAATGGAGGTTACCCCAAACAGCAGCAGCTGAGCCCGCATGCCGGCGCCACGCTTGTGCACCACCAAATTGCGCCACCCGGCGGTAAAGCCGAACGCGCCCTGGTAAAGCGCGATACCCAGCACCGTACCAATCACAAACAGCGCCACCATGAACGGTGCGGTTTCAATCCAGATTAGTCCACCCAGAAGGGCAAAACCGACCAGTGCTGTTACCACAACAAAACGATCTACCTGCCAGGGCGATTGAATCGCCGAAGTGGGGGCAGCAACTTCACTCATGCCATTCTCTCTTGCTGTCTAAAACATCACGCGGAATCAATTAAATACGTCGAGCAGTTTCGCTAAACCTTTCTTCTCCGCCTGCATCGGCCGGTCACTGTCCTGCGACCACTCGGCCATGGAGCCATCATAAAGAGCCACTTCATCAAATCCGGCCAGTTCGCTCAACACAAACCAGTCGGTGGCAGCCCAGTGTGCGGTGTTGCAGAAGGCAATAGCGCGTTTGTCGCGATCCAGACTGGTGCTTTGCAGTTGGCCGGCAATGGTGTCGGAGTTCAGGTACCAGGCTTTGCC
>JBALXR010000079.1:0-15000 GCA_036960525.1 Marinobacter sp. | reverse complement strand
ACGGTATTCGCCAATATTCTGCAGATCCTGGCTCAGTTCAGGCGCCCTTTCGGTATCGTAGTACTCGCGCTTTTTATAGATGCCGTCAAGGTCACCCTCTTTCACTTTCGATTCGTAGATTTTATCCGCCAGAACCGCCGCAAACTCGTCGTCGGCTTGGCGTTGCTGTTCACTTTCCTCGTTAATATGTTCTTTCAGTTTGGCGATGTCGTGGGCAATGTCAGCCTTGCCTTCATTGGCCTCGTCCACTGTCGCTGTCAGGCTAGCGACAGTGCGACGACTGGCGGCCAGAATGGCCTGGCGCTCGTTTTCTTGCTGCAGACACTCGCGAATTTTCGTTTCTTCTTTTTCAAAGGCCTTAATGCTGCGAATGTCACTTACCAGGCCACTTTCGTCGATGGTTTTGGGCCGACTATGGATGTGAATATTGTCAAACTGGGTTTCGCAAATCATCGCCTTGAAACTGGACATCAAGCGGTTCTTATTCAGCACCACGTGGGTCAGGCGCTCAATATTGCTCATGTGGGTGTCGGCACTGCCCAGACCAAAATCTGCGGCAAGGCCGCGAAGTTTGCGAGCATCGGCGGCGGAACGTTTCAGTAGGCGGGGATTGCGCTGGATAATGGCGCGATAGTTAGTGATGGTGTCAATTATTCGAGACACATTGCACTTTAAATCACGCAGCTTTTCGAAAACGGCGTCGGCAGTTGCGCCAGCCTTTAACAGTTCAATGACTTCCGGCGCAAAGAAAGTGTCAGCAGCGGAGCCTTCCACAAAGCGGTAGCAAAGCTTGCCTGAGTGGTGCCGAAACATAACTGAGCAGCAGGTACCACGGTGGCGGCTGTACTCGAAAATAACCAGGCTTTGCAGGCTGGGCAAGTAATAGTCCAGAAACGACAGGCGGCCGGAACCCTTGCTGACAATGCGTTCGGGTTCTTCGCCGTAAAACGCCGGAATTAGCGCCAGAATCGATGTTTTACCGGCGCCGTTAACGCCGCCCACATGGGTGCGTTCGCGACAGTCTATGCGAATGGTACGACCCTTCACCTGGGTAAATGAGTGGTGCAGAATGATGCTCTCCAGCCCATAATTTTGCTCTGTCGCAGCCACCGTCTTTCTCCTCGCTTTAATTCCTGATCAGTAAATTTCCGGCGCGTATTCTAGCCTGTTTTAAGGATAAACCCGTGATTAATCGAAAGGTATTTGCGCCGTTTGGCATTATCAAGACAGCGCCCGCCCATTAAAAGCATTTTGATTAAGGTATAACCGTTCGGATATCGCCGATTTCAGGCCTGCACAATTGCTTCGGACACCCCTACGCTGTTGTATTTTATTTGCATGTTGGTATAGTTTTAAAAACACGGAGTACAAATGGCTTATTCTCCTCTACAACTGGATACCATCCAGAAAATCGTCCAAACCGTTGAAAGCATAGAGCACCTCTGTGCCGACACCAAACTCTTGCTAACGCAAGCCACCCCAATTCAGTGTCGCGTCTATCAAATCCCTCGCACTGTTCGTGAAAACGAGAGTCAGCCTGTTACCGATATAAAGCCCACCCAACTTTCCGGAGCAGACGCCTTTAATTCGGCACTTCATGCATTGACTGACTGGTACGGCGATCCACAATACAGTACCAAAGTTGTCAACCGTGTTCCGGGTGCACTGGTATTAGCCAACGTCAATGAAAGTCAGGTTTTAGATCAAATCGCTGGCATTAATCGCAGCAAGGCCGCTATAGAATCTCTAATCCCGAGCCTTGGCAATCGAGACGACCGTTTCGAACTGCTGCACAGACATTTCCCCTGGCTGATTCTGGCCCAACTTACCCGTCGTTTGCAGGTGTTGCCCTGCTCTCCCCCGCTGCAGTCCTGCACCTTTACCTGGGGAATAAAGACAGAGATTAAAAAGATGACAGCGGACCAGGTATGCGAAAGGCTGGAATCTTTCCGGCAGCGACCGCGCTCAACGATTGACGACATTCCCTGGGATATCAAGATTGATCGGGAAATCATGTCCATTCGCTCATTGCCAGGCTCAGCACAACTGCGATCGCGCCGCGTACTTCGTGTTCGCCCGTTGGCGAATCTTCGCTATCACGCGATTGATGGCGAACCGGCAGAGACCTACATGCGCGAAGCCCACACACCTATTCTGATACTGAATCCTAGCCGGCCGGTTAAACTTGGGGTTCTGAAGAGTTACGATGTGCAAACTCGAAGCGGTCGTCAGCGTCTCAAAGATCGCGGGCACTATGAAAAAGTAAGTGATTTATTGCCCATTTACCTGCAATCCTGATCCCTTTGAGCGCGATGGATGTGTTTAGCCGCTACCATCGCAGTCAAGATTTACAGTTAAATATTATTGTTTTCAGCAATTTTCTCCAAACTGATAAACTCACATTGTTTAACGGCAATAAAACCGTTAGCGGAGTCCACCAGAATGTTGTCGTCGCTCATAAAACGACGGCCCAAAAGCACCGGGTAAGAAAACTTTGCGCGGTCGGCCAATGAAAATTGGGTTGCATGCACTTCGCCCGACACACAAAAGTCCATGTTTACCACATAACGCCGTTGCGATGGTGCTCCCTTGCGTTTGACCAGCACTACCCGCTCCACCGGCAGCTCAAATTCCAGCACCACTTCGTCATGGCTTATTTTCCCTTCGCTGGGCTGGTCTTCGTGGTCGCCCAAGGGCAACTGAAAGCTAACCCAGCGTTCATCGCCTTTATCGAATTCCTCAACATTCACCGCGTGCAGCGATGACGTCTTGGCGCCCGTATCCAGCCTCGCTTTAAGCCGCACCCCGGTGTCTTGCATAACAACCCACTCCACAAACCCAAGGGTTTCGCCGGGGTGTTTATCGCTGTCATCGACTTTGTCTTGGGCGCTGGCCAAGGGGGCCCACGAAAGCGCGGTGACAAACGCGGTAGTGAGCAAGAAACGTGCGTGAATCATAAGGTGTCCTGTTTTATGAGAGATGGCGTGTACGAGCAGTAACAGACCCCAAAGATAACCTTCGATAAACAATGATAAAAGCTCCCGATGATGCTTTTACGGCGATGTAATTGACCGGTAACAAGGGTCTTTTTCAGCTCCGCTCGCGGCCCGCCAAGTTGCGGAGCTGGCGCCTCGGGAGTATCCTTGGCCGTCTTTGTAGAACCCCTATCCGAGCGCCGTTTGAGAAACCTCACACCCGTTGTATTTATCATTAGCGTCATGTTTATACTTTTAAGTATTTTCATGATCTTACCGCCACTTATTCTGATGGGTTCTGAAGCTCCCAATAGCGTTGCGTTTATTGAGTCAGCGGGCATTGTGTGCGTGTTAGGGCTGCTTGGTATACTGGCAACTTTTCGCCAGTCCAGAGACTTGAAACCACGTTTCATGTTCGTGCTTACAGTATCGAGCTGGTTCTTCATTGCTATGTTTTCCTCACTTCCTTTTTACCTGAGTGATAACAACATATCGGCGGCTAACGCCTTTTTTGAGGGTACCTCGGGCATCACCACCACCGGCGCCACGGTATTCAGCGGTCTGGACTCCATGGACCGTGACCTGCTGCTGTGGCGCTCAATTCTGCAATGGATTGGTGGTATTGGTATTATCGGTATGTTCGTTGCTGTGCTGCCATTTCTGCGGGTAGGCGGCATGCGTCTGTTTGCTACCGAATCGTCAGAGTGGACCGACAAAGCTCTGCCCCGGATGAAAACCCTGAGCCGCGGATTATTAGGGGTTTACCTACTTTTCTCAGTGGTCGCAGTAACGACCTATTGGGTGTCGGGCATGACATTATTTGATGCCTTTAACCACGGACTTACGAGCATCTCCACCGGCGGTTTTTCTACTTCAGATTTGTCTATGGGCAAGTTCAACGACCTGATTCTGTTGGAATCTACGTTTTTCATGATATTGGGCAGTGTGCCATTCTTTCTGTTCGTGCGGGAATTGCATGGCCAGCATGGCGTATTGTTCCGCGACCAACAGGTGCGGTTATTCCTGACCATTCTGCTGATTGTACCCGCGCTGTTAACGCTGTATCGCTGGGCGGTATCTGCCGTTCCCTTCGACCCGGTTAGCAACTACATATCCACACTGTTTAATGTCACTTCTGTGGTAACCACCACCGGTTACGCGTCGGAAGATTATTCTGCATGGGGCCCATTGGCTTTTGTTGTGTTCTTCTTTTTAATGTTTGTGGGCGGTTGCTCCGGCTCCACTTCTGGCGGCATGAAGATATTTCGCTTTCAATTGTCAGTCATTGTTCTCCGTGAAAACTTGATGCGCCTGCTTCATCCTCGAGCTGTATTAACCCGTAATTACAACGGTCGTGCCGTCAGCGACGAAATCATTGCCTCGATGATTGCCTACACCTTCATCTTCTTGCTGTGCCTGCTGGTTTTGACGGTGTCGCTGGCCGCTATGCAGCTGGATTTCATCACTTCTTTGTCCGGCGCATTAACGGCTCTAACCAACGTAGGTCCAGGCTTGGGTGACATCATTGGCCCTGCCGGCAATTTTGGGCCGCTGCCAGATGCCGCCAAGTGGATGTTAGGCATAGGTATGCTGATGGGACGTCTGGAAATATTGAGCGTGGTAGTGGTGCTGTCACCGGCTTTCTGGCGCAGTTAAACGTGCCGCGCACAAGCGCGGCGGTTCCGTTCTTTCCAGACGATTTTGCTAAGCTCTAATTAAACCATATCATTATCATCAATTAGTTACGTCAGCTGTAATCCTGGCGTTCAGCGCACTCGTTACCGGGTTAGCGTACATGTCAAGCAGATAGGGCCGCGCTGCTTCTTCACAAGTATTGAGACGTTTCTGCAACTCGTTCTCAGCCGCTTCCAAAGCCTGGGGTGTGCAGCTTGCGTCTGCAGCCAACGACGCAAACAGTCCTGCCTCTACCGGCCCCCTGCCTGCAGCAGCTTCACGCATCTGATACGCCACCAAATTGGATGGGTGCAAGTGGTAATGGCTGTGAATTTCCAAGTCAATCCGCGCTGCCAAGGCTTTTGGATTGGCTTCTGCATTCTCGATAGGTGCCCCGAAGTGCACGTGTACGTGGCCTTTAAAGCCGGTTAATCCGCGCATAATCTGACTGGTATCTTCGCCTTCTGCTTTTAAATAAGCACCTGTACGGGCCCGGGTTTCCAGCTCATTGGCTTTATCCAGATCACAGGGGTCAAATTCATAGGCAATCGATACCGGCACAATACTCAGCCGGTTTATCGCCGTTTGGAAATCCAGTCCCGATTTTTTCGGGCTCATGTGAAACATCTTTACAATAGCAGGATCTGTTCGGTCTATACCGTCTTTGGCCCGCCCTTCACGTTGCGCAATCCACACACCATTGTGGGTCTCGATGCTGTGATTTATAAACTCGGACAGCATAAGATAGGCGTCGCGTATTTCCCTTGGGCTGGTCATGCTGCGCCGCACTACAAAGCTCTTGTTTAATCGCATCATTTCAGCAAATACGCGATTTTCGAGCAAATTGTCACCAATAGCGATGCGAGTGGTTTTTAGCCCTTGGTTGTACAACAAGAAATTGACAATCATTGGGTCAAAAACAATGTCGCGATGATTACAGATGAACAGGTGCGTTGATTCCTGCTCCAGATTCTGTAACCCGCTCTGGGTAACCCGGGTGGTGGTATTTCCAACCAATTCGCCTACATAGCTCGACAACGACGCTTGCAGATCGTCGATACGGGTAAAACCACCAAAACGGCGGCGCAACCAATAACTCACAATCACCCGCAGCATCGCCGGCGCCCAGCGTGCAGCTCCGGGCGATTTGATGCGGCCAATCAAGTTCAGAAATTCTCGATCATGCACTAATCGCTGTATTACGGCGGAAGTTTCCTCGTCCGAGTAAGGACGGATGGCATCAAATTTCTGCATTAATAGTAAAACCTTGTGTTAGTCGAGAGCTGCGAGCCTCGGGAAGAATCACGCTTTTGCAGAGGCAGTAGATTTTTAACCCTATTGTATCGTTTTAAAAGCCAATTTTCCTCAAAGGTTAATAAAGCTGCACGAATTTCCGCTGCGCCTTTGCTCTTAAATGACGACGCTGACGTAATGTCGAAGGGTTCAGGCTTGTCCGGGCAATTCGGCGAGGCAAAACACCTACCCTGAAATCTGCTATGATTCTGCCGCAGAAATACACAGTGCTGCTCTGTCGGCGCTGTTTCATTCAGGCTGCTTGCGGGTAAACCGGCTTACTTATGTACTCCCATCAGGATTTCGAACAGCTCTCAAGTGAACGGCCCACAGCCGTGCAGACTCCCGAACAGGTGTTGCATGAAGTGTTTGGCTATGACAGCTTCCGCCCACTACAGGAGGACATTGTAAAAGAGCTCTGCGCCGGTGGCGACGCGTTAGTGCTTATGCCCACCGGAGGCGGTAAATCCCTGTGCTATCAAGTTCCGGCCCTGGTACGCCCGGGCACCGGTATCGTGGTGTCGCCGTTGATAGCTCTAATGCAAGACCAAGTAAATGCCCTGAAAGAATTGGGAGTTCGAGCCGCATTTTTGAATTCCACCATGGACTTCGAGCAAGCCCGAGCAACCGAATACGCCCTGATGTCGGGCGAGCTGGACTTGCTGTACTGCGCCCCGGAGCGGCTAATTCAACCCCGCACTATAGAGCTGTTACACAATACCTCCATCGCACTGTTCGCAATCGACGAGGCCCATTGTGTTTCTCAATGGGGGCACGACTTCCGTTCGGATTATTTGCAGCTCAGCATGCTGGCAGAGACGTTTCCCGACATACCACGTATCGCGTTAACGGCCACTGCCGATGAACGCACCCGCAAAGAGATTGCCGAGCGCCTGTCGCTCACACAGTCCCGGCATTTTATCAGTGGTTTTGATCGCCCCAACATTCAATACAGAATTACGCCAAAAGTTAATGCCAACAAACAGTTACTAGACTTTATAAAAACCGAACATGAAGGCGATTGCGGCATTGTTTACTGCCTTTCACGCAAAAAAGTGGACGCCACAGCAAAGCTATTACAAAGCAAAGGTTACAACGCTCTGCCCTATCACGCTGGATTGGCCGCCGATGAGCGAGCATCGAATCAAGACCGCTTTCTGCGTGAAGACAGCATTATTATCGTAGCAACAATCGCCTTTGGTATGGGTATAGACAAACCGGATGTGCGCTTTGTCGGCCATCTGGATTTACCGAAAAGCCTGGAAGCTTACTATCAGGAAACGGGCCGTGCAGGCCGTGACGGCAAGCCTTCCACTGCCTGGATGGTTTACGGTTTGCAAGATGTTATCAAACTACGGCAAATGCTGGAAACATCCCAGGGTAACGACCATTTCAAACGGGTTGAGCGGGAAAAGCTGGACGCCATGCTGGGCCTTTGTGAGGTCACCGGTTGCAGGCGGAAGGTGCTGTTGAACTACTTCGGCGACGAACTGGAGCAACCCTGCGGTAATTGCGATACCTGCCTGACGCCGCCGGAGACCTGGGATGGCACCGTGGCCGTACAAAAAGCTCTGTCTTGCGTATTCCGCACCGGCCAGCGCTTTGGCGTGACCTATCTGATTGACGTGCTGCGCGGATCGGAGAACGATCGCCTGGTGCAGATGGGCCATCAGCAGGTATCTACCTACGGAATAGGTAAAGATCTAACCGCCAACGAATGGAAATCGATATTTCGCCAACTGGTGGCAAACGGTTATTTAAGAGCAGATCCAGACGGTTACGGTGCTTTGCAACTGACCGAACAATGCCGCCCCCTGCTAAAGGGCGAAGCCAGCGTTCAATTACGTAAAGATCCGGAACCGCCAAAAAGTACAGCCAAAGGCAGCTCTCGCTCTGCTGCATCGGTGCGAGAGCAGATTACTGATCACGACGGTTGGGAAGCGCTCCGCGCCTGCCGCAAACAGCTCGCCGATAAGCAAGGAGTTCCGCCTTACGTGATTTTCCACGACACCACGCTGTTCGACATGCTGGAGCGCCGGCCCGCCAGCCTTGAAGAGCTTGCAGAAGTCAGCGGTGTGGGTGCGGCCAAGCTGGAAAAGTATGGGGATCTGTTTCTGCAAACACTGAACAATTTGCGAGCCTGAACGGAAGGTCATGCTCAGGTTTACCGCTTCTGCTAAACTGTACCGTCTTTTACTCTACAACAGCGCGCGTTTTTACCGCGTCAACAACTGACTGAACGTCCAAGGGAGCCGCTTTATATGGCCCATGAAGAACTGCATTTGAACCTTCGCAACCTGACGCTGGATGATTACAACCAGCTGCAGATACTGATGGACAGGGTTTATCATGATATTGGCGGCGCATGGCCCCGCGACACCATCAAGGCTTTGGTAGAACAGTTTCCAGACGGCCAGATCTGTATTGAAGAAAGCGGCGAACTGGTGGCTGTGGCGCTGACCGTAAGCGTGCAATACGAACGGTTCAGCAATCCGCACACCTATGACGACCTGATCCTGCGAGATGAGAAACTAAGGCACGACACGAAGGGCGATTCGTTGTACGGACTGGATGTTTTTATTGACCCAGAATACCGCGGTTATCGCCTGGGCCGACGGCTTTATGAAGCCCGCAAAGAACTTTGCCGCTCCATGAACCTCCGTGCCATTCTGGCCGGCGGACGCATTCCCCACTATCACAAATACAAAGACCACACTACGCCAGCTGAATACATTGAACGGGTAAGCCGTAAAGATATTTATGACCCGATTCTGAGCTTTCAGCTGTCCAATGACTTCCAGGTCACCCGTTTGTTGCACAAATATTTGCCAGAAGATGAAAAATCCCTGGGCTATGCGACATTACTGGAATGGCGGAACATTTTGTATGTCCCCCCCTCCTCTGTGCTGAATACGCGCAAAACCCAGGTTCGCATGGGTGCGGTGCAGTGGCAGATGCGTGAATTCGCATCGGTTGAGGAAGTATTAACGCAGGTCGAGTATTTTGTTGATGCCTTGTCTGATTACAAAAGCGACTTCGCCCTGTTTCCTGAGTTTTTCAACGCGCCCTTGATGGGCCTGACCGATCAGGTCGATCAAACGCGCGCCGTTCGCTTCCTTGCGGGGTTCACTGAACAGTTCCGTAATGAAATGTCCGATATGGCGGTGAGTTACAACATCAATATAATCACGGGCTCAATGCCGCTGATTGAGAATGACCGGGTCTACAATGTCTCGTACCTGTGCCACCGCGATGGCCGTGTAGACGAGCAGCGTAAGATTCACATCACCCCACACGAACGCCGTGACTGGGTGATCGAAGGCGGCGACGAGTTCAAGGTATTTGAAACAGACGCTGGACGCGTTGCTATTCTGATCTGCTACGACATTGAGTTCCCGGAGTTGGGACGCATGGCAGCCGAGCAGGAAGTAGACATCATTTGCGTACCCTTCTGGACCGATACCAAGAACGGCTATCTGCGAGTGCGCCACTGCGCTCAGGCCCGTGCTATTGAAAACGAGTGCTATGTGGTGATCACCGGCAGTGTTGGTAATTTGCCCAAGGTGGAAAACCTGGACGTCCAGTACGCGCAGTCTTCGGTGTTCTCACCATCAGATTTTGCCTTCCCCCATGATGCAGTAATGGCAGAAACCACACCAAACACTGAGATGATCATGTTCTCGGATATGGATCTGGCAAAGTTGACGCTGGTGCGCAATGAAGGCTCGGTGACCAACCTGAAAGACCGACGGGTTGATCTCTATCAGCTAAAAACACGTCCATTTTAATGAGTGGCTTGAAAAACCGGTCGAACCTTGTACTTTAAGTAGTGAGAAACAAGGTTCGTCAAAAGCTGACGTGACGGCAGGAATCTTTACTGATGAATGAGGCATTGCCCGATTTACGCGCCCTCTTCCATTTTCGGCTCGGACTGTTTCGTAAAGAGCGTGTGGATGTTCCAGTGTTTGAGCTGGACAGTTTCGGCTGCGTATTGAAAAGTGACAAAGTGTTCGAGCCCGGCGACCCCATTATTCTGGATCTGGTGATGACCATGCCGGTAGAGGAAATCCGCGCTCAAGGCATAAACGGCGTAATTATCCAGTGTCGAAAACACTCCAGTAATTTTTTTTACTCTATTGAATTTGTTGATCCGGATCCACAAAAAAACCCCTATTTGAATAATCGCTTAAGTCGTATTCGCAGTGTGTTAACCAGAAAGCAGTCCATTCGATCCCGCCGCTCATCAGGCCACGGCGCAGCATTATAGAAGACGGCCTGAACCAGCTTTGTAGTGATTTTCAGCTATTCAGTTGTGCCTTTTCACAAAAAATGTAATGCCCAACCCGCCCAAGGAAACCATCATGGCCAAAAAAGAGCAACCAAAAAAAGTCGAAAAAATTGTAAAAAAAGTAAACAAGAAGTTCGCTAAAACAACGTCACACATTGAAAGTCTGTTTAGTGATGCGCTGAAACAGTTCGACAATCTGCAAACACAGATAAAACAGCCCGTGCACAAGCTGCGCAAAGACATCGACGAACTGCGCGACCGTGAAATGAAGCGATTTAACGACGAGTTCGAGCGTAGACTTCAGGAATTTCAAGAGATGCAGAGCAGCCTGCTAGAGCGTTTGGGCCTTGGGCACGTCAAGGAAGACAAACCGGACAAGAAGAAACCAGCGTCGCCAAAGCCTGAATCGCCCAAGAAAAAAAAGGCAAAGGCTGCGGCTAAGTCTGTAGCACCTCCGGAATCCTTGTCGTCAAAATCATCGAACTCTAAAGCATCCACAAAAGCAAAGGCCAAAGCCGCACCTGCGCCTGTGTCTGCTGAAGCACCGGCAAAGGCACCCGCTAAAGCACCAGCTAAAACCAACGCAAAAACAACCCAACTGGCAGATCCCTCGGACCTGACCCGAGTTAAAGGCATTGGCCCCGCTACCCAGAAAAAAATGAAGGAAGCCGGGCTGACCACTATTAGCCAGATTGCCTATCCCAGCGCCGAAGACCAGGAAAAGTTGAAAGCGTTTGCAAGCATCAAGGGCTTTGACCAACTGGCGGCTGAAGCCAAGAAAATCGTTTAATGCAAAAGCCTGACCAGCCTGTATTACAGGACATTGTCCTGATTGGCGGCGGGCACAGCCACGTCGGGGTTCTGCGGCAGTTCGCCATGAACCCCACACCTGGCGTGCGTTTAACGCTGATTTGTCGCGACACCGACACGCCGTACTCTGGCATGCTGCCCGGTTACATTGCCGGCCACTACAGCCATGACGATGTCCATATCGATTTAAGCCGACTGGCTGAATTTGCCGGAGCGCGCTTTTACCGAGACGAAGCTATCGGCCTGGATACTGCCACCCAGCGCGTTATCTGCCGTGATCGCCCGCCCGTCAGCTACGATTTGCTCTCTATCAACATTGGCTCTTCACCGCGTACTGCCGATGTAAAAGGGGCCGCCAAATACGCCGTACCCGTGAAACCCATTAACCGCTTTAATCGGCACTGGCTTGATTTGCTTGACCGCATAAAACGACACCAGGGCCCGTTCACACTGGCTGTGGTAGGTGCGGGTGCTGGCGGCGTTGAAATGGCTCTGGCTATGCAATACCGCTTGCAGAACGAACTACGCAACATTGCCAGCCAGCCTGTAGAACTCCACGTACATATATTGGATGCCGCTGACACGATATTACCCACCCACAGCCCTAAAGTACGTGCTGTGTTTGAGCGCACCCTGGCTGAGCGGGGCGTGACTGTTCACCTAGGTGCAGCGGTAACCGAAGTAACCGCCCGAACTTTACAGATTGAAGGCGAAAAATCGCCCTTAATGGCGGACGAGGTGCTCTGGGTAACCCGCGCCGGCGGCCCGAAATGGCTGACCCAAACCAGGTTAGCGCTGGACGACGGCTTGTTTATTCGAGTTCGCGACACACTTCAGGTTGAAAACGACGATCGCATTTTTGCGGTTGGCGATATTGCCAACATGATTAACCACCCACGGGAAAAAGCCGGGGTATTTGCGGTACGCCAAGGCAAACCGCTTGCGGACAATCTGCGCCGGATGGCCCTTGGCAAAACGCCGTTGAACTATCACCCTCAAAAAAAATGGCTAGCGTTGATTTCCACCGGTGACCGCTACGCGGTGGCCTCACGCGGAAATCTGAGCGTGTCCGGCGCGTTGGTTTGGCGCTTGAAAGACCAAATCGATCGGCGGTTTATGAAAAAATTCAAAGAGCTGCCAGCCATGCCTGAGAATCAGGTTCAACCAGATATCGACGCTGCACGCTCCGCCGAAGACGCCGCCCAGGCGCTGTCGTTAGCCACCATGCGATGCGGAGGTTGCGGCGCCAAGGTCGGTAGCACGGTATTGTCCCGCGCGCTGACAAAGCTGCAGCCGGTGAACCGCGATGATGTGATTGTTGGCCTTCACGCGCCGGACGACGCAGCCGTATTGCGCATTCCACCTGGCAAAGCCATTGTACAAACGGTCGACTTCTTCCGTGCCTTTATTGACGATCCCTACCTGTTTGGTCAGATTGCCGCCAATCACAGCTTGGGGGATATTTTTGCCATGGGTGCAATGCCGCAAAGCGCTACGGCTATCGCCACCGTGCCCTATGGCATCGAAAGCAAAGTGGAGGAGCAAATCTACCAGATGATGGCGGGTGCTGTATCAGTACTTAATAACGCCGATTGCGCTTTGGTGGGTGGGCATACCGGCGAAGGCAAGGAACTGGCTCTGGGGTTTGCTGTTAACGGCCTGATTGATCCGGACGTGCTGATGAGCAAGGGCGGAATGCAACCCGGCGACGCCATCATTCTCACCAAGCCCATAGGCACCGGTACTCTGCTGGCCGCACATGCGACGCTTATTGCCAAAGGCCGTTGGATTGATGCAGCTCTGCGCTGCATGGTGCAGTCCAGTGCCAGCGCTGCCGAGTGTTTTCAACAACACGGCGCGACCGCTTGCACCGACGTCACCGGCTTTGGTCTGCTTGGGCACCTGGCAGAAATGCTGCGCTCCTCAAGCTGCGCTGTGGAACTTAATCTCGCTGCCATACCGCTACTGAATGGTGCATTAGAAACCAGCAGTCAGGGCATTCTAAGCTCGCTTCACATTGCCAACAGCAGCGCAGCCAGCCGTATTGAGCAGGTCAGCCAGTGGCAAAATCATCCGGTTTATCCGCTGCTGTTTGACCCGCAAACAGCAGGAGGCTTGCTGGCAACCGTGCCTGCGAACAATGTTGAAAATTGTTTACTGACACTACGCCAGTGTGGCTATGCTCAGGCCGCGGTTGTCGGCGTCGTCAAGGAAGGTGCAGACTGGGTTGTAGAAAGATCCGCAAGCGGCGGTGAAAACCTCGCTAGCGCTGACATAACCCTGGTGGATCAGTCGGCCTGAAATACCAGCCTGAACGGCGGTTGATCGTCCAGCGGCGCCATGCCTTTCTGCAAGTCTACGCGCCAAATCATGGCGTCGCCGGTGGTGCAAAAAGGCGTAGAAAATTCAGCGTAGTAGTCATTGCCGTCGCGCACCAGCGGCACCGGGTATTCGCCCATATACATAGACTCGCCGCGCAACACCACTAACAGCGGCTGAGGCGCACCCGGGGCAACAATATCCAGTCGGTAATTGTTCCCGGTATCGTTATTCGTAGTGATGTCAGACAGGCTTACCCGCCAGCTCTGGCCATGTTGTTGCCAGTCACATTCGCTCTGCTGAAGGTTACAGGTGCTGGTTTGCTGCCCGGTCTTTTCACTGATTGAGCCATCGAGCCAGCGCAGCGCAAGAACGGCTACAGCAATCAGTACTATTATCAGCCCTATTTTCAAACCCGAAACCCTTATACCACGTATCATTGACACACCTTATTGGGGGAACCGGCATTATGGACAGTCCTACCGCCCAGTCAAAGGTTTCTAAAGCGACCGAAGTCATGACAAAATGATCGTTTGCTATCGTTCAGCCAGTGGTTACTCATCTGAAAACAGGCCGTCGTCCATCTTTTTTAAAACAGACCATCGTTTATTTTGTTAAAACAGGCCATCGTTTATTTTGTTAAAACAGGATAGTGCCGTGCAACCGGAAATTTCCGTAAAAAATCTCAACAAATCTTATGAAAGCGGCTTTCAGGCCCTTAAGAACATTAACCTCGACATTAACCGCGGCGAAATATTTGCCCTGCTGGGCCCCAACGGCGCAGGGAAAACCACGCTGATCAGCATTATTTGCGGTCTGGTGAATATGTCGTCGGGTCAGGTTCTGGCTGCCGGTAACGATATCATTCGCGATTACCGTAAAGCTCGGCAAGCCATAGGCCTGGTGCCCCAAGAACTCGCCACCGATTCGTTTGAAACCGTATGGGCCGCTGTTTCCTTCAGCCGAGGACTGTTCGGTAAGCCGGCAAATCCGGCTCACATCGAAAAAATACTGAAGGCACTGTCGCTGTGGGACAAACGCAACAACCACATAATGACCTTGTCTGGCGGCATGAAGCGCCGAGTGATGATTGCCAAAGCACTGTCTCACGAACCACGCATCCTGTTTCTGGACGAGCCCACCGCCGGTGTAGACGTAGAACTGCGCAGAGATATGTGGGCGATGGTGCGTCAACTGCGGGAAAGTGGAGTCACCATCATTCTGACCACCCACTACATCGAAGAAGCCGAAGAGATGGCGGATCGTATTGGGGTTATCCGCCAGGGTGAAATCATACTGGTGGAAGACAAAAACCGGCTGATGAGCAAGTTGGGTAAAAAAGAGCTGCGCCTGCAATTGCAGAACAAACTCGAGTCCTTACCCGCCGAATTGGCCGCAGAAGCCCTGGAGCTGTCAGATTCTGGCTATGAGCTGATCTACACCTTCAACGCCCAAAATGAGCAGACCGGTATTGCCCGCCTGCTGCGGAGACTTGGTGACCTTGGCATTGAATACCGCGACCTAAAAACCAGGGAAAGCTCCCTTGAAGACATATTTGTTGGACTGGTGCACCAGTAAACACCCTACGGAGAACCGCATGAATTTTTACGGCGTAAGCGCCATCTACAAATTTGAAATGGC
>JBALXR010000078.1:0-15105 GCA_036960525.1 Marinobacter sp. | reverse complement strand
TCCACAAGTAGACCGTCTCAGGCGTCATCTGAAACACCATGGAGTTCGTCATCGCGGCCAGAAAAGCACCACGGTGGTGATAAAGCACACCTTTTGGATTACCCGTGGTACCCGATGTATAGTTCAGAGCAATAGCATCCCACTCGTCATTGGGGCGCTGCCAACTGGCCTCCGCGCTCCCCTCTAGCAGGAAGCTTTCATAATCCTGTTGCGCAAGCCCGTCACTCTTGCCCGCTTTACTCTCGATAGAAATCAGAAGTGGTGGCACTTCCAGCCCCGAGACCGCTGCGCGAACCACATTCTCCCAATCTGTGTCATAGAACAGCACACGCGCTTCACCATGCCCTAAAATAAAGGAGAGCGTTGTGGCATCCAGGCGAATATTAATCGTGTTGATGACGGCACCTGCCATCGGCACGGAGTAGTGGGACTCAAGCATCTCGTGGCTGTTCGGGCTTAAGATGGCGACCGTGTCTCCGGGGTTAACACCTTTGCGCCTCAGCGCATCGCCCATCTGGCAGCAACGCCGGTATAGCTCACGATAGGAAAGAACCAGGTCGGTATCGATTACGGCCTGTTTATCCGGATACACGGTTGCTGAGCGCTGTAGCAACGTAAGTGGGGTCAGTGCTGAAAAATTAGCGAGTGTTCTATCGAATTTTTCGGACTTATTCATGTGTCATCGCTTCAGGTAGCTCGGATTATTTATTCCCAAACGAGCCTCCGTTAAAGTTCGCAGAACGTCACGCAGGGCCGGTTCTTTGCCATCCAGCCGACGCTCGCGAATCGCCTCGGCGAGAGATGTCTCGCCTTCAGCATTATGAGTTGGTTGAGATCGAGTCTTTAAAAAGGTGCTGACGGCCTGGTCTGCCTCCTCCACCTTGGCCTGCTCACTTTGCCCAAGCTCGCGTATTGCCATACTCATGGCGTTGGCAATCATTAACGCGTCGTATTTTCGCGCGCCGGTGAGTTCGGGTGTCAGTGAGTTCAGCAGCACCTGGCGAGCTTCGATCAATAGGTCATGGTTGTTCGGTCGATTGATCACTGGCCGTCCTCCAGTTCCTGAATCTGAGTCAACAAATCAAACTCCATCTGCGCGACCATTCGACCGGTCAGCGCCAACTCTAACGAGCGTTGCTCGCCCGAGATATGCCGGCGCGCCTGTTGAAGCGCGATGATGGCCCAGCGCATGAGTGCCATTACCTCCCAATAACTAACGGCTGCCGGATCAATATCGGCGCCCCCAGCTTCGCGATAGCCGTTCAGGAAATCTGCCTTCTCACCGACTCCACCTGCTTCCCGCTCATTAGCACCAAACCGCCAACTTCGGCTGCAAAACCAACCAAGGTCCTCCGCTGGGTCACTCCAGGCGGCAAACTCCCAGTCCAGGATAGCTGTCAGCTTGTCATCAGCCATCATGTAGTTTCCGGTTCGAAAATCGCAGTGACACAGCACAGTTGGACCTGGTTCGGGCGTGTTGTCTTCCAGCCAGTTTAGTGCCCATTCCAGAACAGGGTGCGGCTCTGCAATTTCCTGAAGGTGCCGCCGGTAAGTCGATACACGGCTCAGCGCTGCATTGCCTTGATCAGGCACTGTCAGAAAGTCCAGTGAACGCATTGGTGGCCGAACTGTGTGTAATTTTGCAAGCTCTGCACCTAGCCGACGCACAATCATGCAGCGCTGCTCACCCGTAAAATCTGACTTAACCAATTGGCGTGGTGATGCGCTCCCGTCCGCCCGGGTCATGACGTAAAAAAGCTGCCCGCTGACATCAAGATCCTCACAAAGCCAAAGAGGTTTCGGGACAGTAACCCCCGCTTCAAACGCGGCTTCCAGCACCCGAAATTCCTCGGGTCTGGACAAGCTTTCTGCAATGCCTGAAGGGGCGTCTTGTCGCACCACAAATTCCTGAAGACCTGACTGCATCCCGCCTTCAATTTCCAGACTCAATCCAAAGTTGTCTTGAATGGCGCCTCCAGAGAGCTTATTAAACGCAATCACTTTGGCGCTCCGAGCACCAGATTGGTGAACAACAAATTGGCTAAAAACCTCTGCAAGCTCAGACATAGGTTTACACTCCCCAGCGCCAGAAATCAGCGCGTTCAGCCAACAAGGTTTTTGAGAAAACCATCTTATGAATCTCGGACGCGCCATCAACCAGACGCGCTTGACGCGCATAACGATAAATCCATTCCAGCGGTGTGTCTTTGGAGTAGCCCCTCGCTCCACACAATTGAATGGCGGTATCTACAGCCTTGTGTAGAGTGTCGGCGACCGCTACTTTGGCCATAGAGACTTCTTTTCTGGCAAAGTCACCTTGGTCCAGCTTCCAGGCAGCGTGCATGGTTAGTAGCCGACCGACCTGGATGTCCATAGCAGCCTCGCCCAAAAGCCATTGCACACCTTCGCGCTGCCCCAGTGTCTGGCCGAAGGACTCACGCGTATTGACATATTCCGTGGCGATTTCGAGGGAGCGCCGCGCCAAGCCAAGCCAACGCATACAGTGTGTAAGGCGGGCGGTGCCCAGTCTAATCTGGGTAAGCTTCAAACCATCGCCGACTTCCATCAGACGGTTCTCATCTGGAATTTCCAAGCCATCGAACCGGATTTCGCAGTGCCCGCCATGTTCTTCCGGGCCCATGATAGGAATGCGCCGAACAATTTCCCACCCGGGATCATCCTTGTGGAACATGAAGGCGGTTAAACCCTTTCTGGTATCGTCTGAGGTTCGAGCAATCAGGATGAAATGAGAGGCTGCGGCAGCGCCGGTAATATAGTGTTTATGCCCGTGAATAACCCACTTGTCACCCACACGCTTTGCGCTTGTTTGCATCATGCCGGGGTCTGAGCCGCAACCGGGAGGTGGCTCTGTCATAGCAAATGCCGATCGCACCGTTCCTTCCACAATGGGCTTTAGCCAACGCTCTTGTTGCGCTTCAGTAGCCATCTTTGCCAGTACCATCATGTTGCCATCATCGGGTGCCGCAGAATTGAACACCACTGGACCAAAAATCGAGCGGTTCATTTCTTCATAACAAGCAGCCATGCCCGAGATATCAAGCCCTTTTCCACCAAGGTGCTCAGGAATCTGTAAACACCACAGGCCCTCCTGCTTTGCCTTGGCTCGCATGATTTCCAGATGTTCAAGCGCAATGTTTTCATGTTCATCGTAGGCGTCTGGATCACTTTCCAGCGGCAACAGATTCTGTTCCACAAAGTCTCTTATCCGCACTCGATAAGACTCGTTCTTAGCGTTGAGATTGAAATCCACAGGAAGAACCTCTTTATAGTGACGATTGCAGATGACCGCCATCCACCACGAGGGTGCTGCCGGTCATGTAGTTTGAGAGTTCCGATGCCAGAAGTAACAATGGGCCACACAAGTCGCGTGGCTGCCCAAGGCGCCGCTGCGGAATGCGGTGAATCATCTTCTGGCCTGGTTCGGTGGCAAAGAAGTCTCTATTCAGGTCCGTTTCTATATAACCAGGTGCCAATGCGTTGACCCGAATACCATAGCGAGCCCACTCCAGAGCGAGAACGCGAGTCAGCTGCTCAACCCCTGCTTTAGCGATAGCATAAGGTGCAACATTGCCCGCCGAACGATGCCCGAGAATGGAGGAAATCATGATGATGCTTCCGCGCCGGTCCGCACTGGACAAGCGGCGGGCCGCCTCGGTAGCAACCAACCAACAGCCTTTAAGGTTCGTGTCGATAACGCTATCCCAGTCATTACCTGTGCAGTTCAGAGCTTTTTTATTGACAGCTACACCCGCATTGGCCACTACCACGTCAGGAATGCCAACTGTGGCCGCCATAACATCGAAGGCCTGTGTGACGCTGAGTTCATCACTGACATCCATTGGAACAATATGAATTCGATCGGAATGATCTGGAAATTCTGATTTGAGGCGTTCAAGAGCTTCACGGCGCCGGCCGCTCACGATGACGGTAGCCCCGGTCTCAAGCAAACAGCGGGTGAAGCTTTGCCCTAACCCGCCTGCAGCGCCCGTGATAAGCGCGATCTTGCCATCAGTACACAAAGGCCAGTTCGTATTGTCAGGATTTTTTTTATTAGAATTATTCATTTTTTGAACCCTCTGTCCGAAAATATAAACCGAGCGCTCGATTTATTCAAGAAAGTAAGCGAAAAAACTTTCGGGCCAGAGTGGTTCGATGAACGCTGGAATATTGCCTGTTATGAAGCCCTGAACCAGTTGAAAGGCTCAGGGTCTGCGGTGTGTCGGGTGGCAACTAGTGTTTGTCAAAATTTTCCAGAAACCGATAACGCTCCGCGCGCGCCGTGCGCATTTCCACTTCGCGACTGTTCGCCAACACCTCCTGCACGTAGCTGATGTGTTCGCCTGCCCTGCGCCGGGCGTCGTCTGGCCGTGCTTCCATAATGGCCTGAAACAGCTCGCGGTGCTGGTTCACCAGGCGCTCGCGTGTTTCGCCGCGCAGCTCATACATGCCGCCAATGTTCGTCACCACGTTGCGTTTGAGCAGGTCAAACAGTCCGCGCATGGTGTGCAGTAACACCATGTTGTGGCTGGCCTCGGCAATAGCCATGTGAAAGCGCGCGTCGGTAACGCCTTCTTTTGAACGAGCCTCTTGGTTGTGGGGACTATCGCTGTAACAGGCCTGAAGTTCATCAAAGGCTGCCTGCAAGTGTTGGCGATCTACTTCTGTGGCGCGCAAGGCGGCGTAGTAGGCACAATCTGCTTCAAGAGTGTGGCGGAACTCCAGCAAATCCTGATGGGCTTCGGGATGGCTTTCCAGCAGCCCCAGTAACGGGTCGCTAAAACTGGATCCCAGTTTGTCGCTGACGTAATTGCCGCCGCCCTGGCGGCTGATCAACAGCCCTTTTGCCACCATCTTCTGTACCGCTTCGCGCAGTGACGGGCGCGAGACCCCAAACTGCTCGGCCAGAGCCCGCTCTGCGGGCAGCCGTTCGCCGGGCTTCAGAGCGCCTTCCAGAATCATGTTTTCTAGCCGGTCCATAATTGTGTCAGACAGCCGGCGTTGGCGAATCTGTGGCATTTCCATCTTTGACACCTTTGGTAAGACCAATTGCCAAATTTAGCAAGGTTTTGCCGTCGCCATCAATACCTTCGTACGACTACGTATACTAAGGTCTATTAAATTTCGTTTGACAGCGCACCTGATGTTTTTTTAACCTATCGGAACTGGATTGTAAATTGGTATTACCAATTGCGAAAACCCAGCCAATAACAAGTACAGGAGCTCTTTCATGTCGACGGGTTTATTCGCCTTTTTTGCCTTTGTTCCCATTCTGCTGGCCGGCATTTTGCTGATCGGCCTGCGTTGGCCCGCTCGCCGGGCTATGCCGCTGGTGTATTTGGCCAGTGTTGGTATTGCGTTGTTCGCCTGGGACATGTCTTTCAACCGGGTGCTTGCTTCTACCCTTCAAGGACTGGTGGTAACGGTGGGGCTGCTGTGGATAATTTTTGGCGCTATCTTGCTGTTGAATACCCTCAAGCACTCCGGCGCCATCATGGTTATCCGTGCCGGCTTTACCACCATCAGCCCGGACCGTCGGATTCAGGCCATCATCATTGCCTGGTTGTTCGGCTGCTTCATTGAGGGGGCTTCGGGTTTTGGCACACCGGCAGCCATCGCTGCGCCTTTGCTGGTGGCCGTCGGCTTCCCGGCCATGGCGGCGGTATTGATGGGCATGTTGGTACAGAGCACGCCGGTGTCGTTTGGTGCCGTAGGAACACCCATTATTGTTGGGGTGAATACCGGGCTTGATACTGCCACCATTGGTGCCCAGTTGGTGGCTAATGGTTCCAGTTGGGATGCTTACCTGCAGCTGATTACTACTCAGGTAGCCTCCATACACGCGATTGTCGGCACGTTTATGCCACTTATCATGGTGATTATGCTGGTGCGCTTTTTTGGCAAAGACAGAAGCTGGCGCGCGGTGTTTGAAGTGCTGCCTTTTGCCCTGTTTGCCGGATTGTCGGTCACCATACCTTACGTGCTGACCGGTATTTTCCTGGGGCCTGAATTTCCGGCGCTGTTGGGCGGGCTGGTGGGTCTTGCAATCGTTACGACCGCGGCGCGCAAGGGCTTTCTGGTGCCAAAAACCACCTGGGACTTCGCCGACCGTAAAGACTGGCCACAAGAGTGGCTGGGCAGTATCGAAATGAAGCTGGACGAGCTTACCGCAAGGCCTATGAGCAGCCTTCGCGCCTGGAGTCCGTATCTTTTGGTGGCCGTATTGTTGGTGGTTAGCCGGGTTTTCCCGGAGGTAACCGCGCTGTTCAAGTCGGTGGCGGTCAACTTCGGTAATATCCTGGGCGAAGCCGACATTGGCGCGGGTGTTCAGCCGCTTTACTTACCTGGTGGTATCCTGGTGATGGTGGTACTGGCGACCTTCTTCGCGCATCGTATGAAGGTAAAAGAGCTGGGCCAAGCGGTGAAGGAGTCCGGTGGCGTGTTGCTTAGCGCGGGCTTTGTGCTGCTGTTTACCGTGCCGATGGTGCGCATTCTGATCAACTCTGGCGTTAACGCTGCGGATCTGCCTAGCATGCCGATTCTGGTGGCACGCTATGTGGCCGACACGGTAGGCGGCATTTACCCATTGGTGGCGCCGAGCATTGGTGCCATGGGTGCATTCCTGGCGGGTTCCAACACCGTTTCTAATATGATGTTCAGCCAGTTCCAGTTTGGTGTTGCCACTAACCTGGGTTTGTCGACCGCGTTAATGGTATCGATTCAGGCTATTGGTGCAGCTGCCGGTAATATGGTGGCCATTCACAACGTGGTGGCTGCGTCGGCTACGGTTGGGCTGCTTGGCCGCGAGGGCGCAACGTTGCGCCGCACGATATGGCCTACGCTGTATTATGTGCTGATGACCGGCATAATTGCGTTAATTGCGGCCTATGTGCTGGACTTTACAGACCCACTGATGGCTTCTTAATCTATTATCAAAGAGCTTTTTGATGCATCAGCAGAAGGCTCAGTGACAATGCTTTGAAGGCGCCCCCGCGTTGGCGGAGCGCATAGCCTGCAACCTGAACAGGATACGCCTAATGATTATTTCCGCTTCTACCGATTACCGCGCTGCAGCCAAACGCCGCCTTCCACCTTTTCTGTTTCATTACATCGACGGCGGTTCATACAACGAGCACACGCTGAGGCATAACGTTGACGACCTGTCAGACATCGCCCTGCGCCAGCGGGTACTGAATGACATGACCCAGCTGGACCTGACCACCGAGCTTTTTGACGAAACCCTCTCAATGCCGGTAGCCCTGGCGCCGGTAGGCTTGACCGGCATGTGCGCCCGTCGCGGTGAAGTGCAGGCCGCACGTGCCGCTGCTAACCTGGGCGTGCCTTTTACCATGTCGACCGTGTCGGTGTGCCCGATTGAAGAAGTGGCCCCCGCCATCAGCCGGCCTATGTGGTTTCAGCTGTATGTGTTGAAAGATCGCGGCTTTATGCGAAACGCGCTGGAACGGGCCAAAGCTGCCGGTGTAACAACCCTGGTATTCACCGTAGACATGCCAGTGCCCGGCGCCCGCTATCGCGATGCCCACTCCGGCATGAGCGGCCCCTACGCGGCGCAACGTCGCATATTACAAGCGATGACACACCCGCACTGGGCGCTGAATGTGGGCTTGCTGGGCAAGCCCCATGACCTGGGCAACATCTCCGCATATCGCGGCAGCGCCACCGGCCTGGGCGACTATATTGGCTGGCTGGGCGACAATTTTGACCCGTCCATCTGCTGGAAAGACCTGGAGTGGATACGCGAGTTCTGGGATGGCCCGATGGTCATCAAAGGTATATTAGACCCCGACGACGCCCGTGATGCCCGCAGCTTTGGCGCCGATGGCATCGTTGTATCGAACCACGGTGGCCGCCAGCTCGATGGCGTACCCTCTACCTGCCGCGCATTGCCGGCCATTGCAGACGCAGTGAAAGGTGATATGAAAATTCTGGTGGATTCAGGCATCCGCACCGGTCTTGATGTGTTGCGCATGTTGGCCCTGGGCGCCGACTGCACAATGATCGGACGCGCCTACATTTACGCACTGGCGGCGGATGGCGAAGCGGGGGTAACGAATCTGCTGAAACTGATTGAAAGCGAAATGCGCGTAGCCATGGTGTTAACGGGCGCGCGAACCATTGCCGACATCAGCCCTGAATTACTGGTTCGTGAACTAAAGAAGGCTGCTCAATAACAATCTATTAGTATCAATGTGTCAGCAGTCACAGACGAGTGTCCCTGGAGATACTCTGAGCTTGCCCGCCGATTTTTTGAGTGCCGTGAATCAGCTGATTCCAGAGCAGCGCCGTTTTGACGATCCGCTGTCAACGCTGGCCTTCGGCACCGACGCCAGCTTTTACCGCTTGATTCCCAAGCTGGTGGTGCGGGTGAACGCTGAACACGAGGTGGTTGCGCTGCTTAAACTGGCGGGCAAGCACAAGGTACCGGTGACCTTTCGGGCTGCCGGTACCAGCCTGTCGGGCCAGGCCATCAGCGACTCGTTACTGATTGTACTGGGCGACGGCTGGAACCGACGGGATATTCTGGATAACGGTGCCCGTATTCGCCTGCAACCGGGTGTGATTGGCGCTCAAGCTAATGCCGTGCTGGCGCCGTTAGGGCGCAAGATTGGGCCAGATCCCGCGTCTATTAACGCCTGCAAAATTGGCGGAATTGTCGCCAACAACGCCAGCGGCATGTGCTGCGGCACCGCCGCGCCGTGCCCCTACTGAAAAAGCAGCCGGTGGATGCGGTGGAATTACTGGACCGCCGCAGTATGCGCTCGGTGGAAAATCAGCCTGGCTTGCCGGCCTGGGTGAAAGCCCTGTCAGACGATGCCTGCGCCTTGCTGATTGAAACCCGTGCCGCCAGCCAGTTGCTGCTGCACGAACAGATCGAGCAGGTTCGTGCGGTGCTAGCGCCGTTCCACGTGGAACAACAGGTGGATTTCACCGAAGACGCTACCCTGTCTGGCCAGCTTTGGGCCATTCGCAAAGGCACCTTTCCCGCCGTCGGCGCGGTTCGTCCCACCGGTACCACCGTCATTATTGAAGACGTGACCTTTCCCATCCCGCAGCTTGCGGAGGGCGTTAATCGCCTGATCAAGCTGTTTGAAAAACACCGCTACCACGAAGCCATTCTGTTTGGTCACGCTTTGGAAGGTAACCGGCATTTTGTGTTTACCCAGAGCTTTGACGACCCGGCTCAGGTTGCTCGCTACGAAGCGTTCATGGGCGATGTGGCACAGCTGGTGGCGGTAGAATTTGGCGGGTCTTTGAAAGCCGAGCACGGCACCGGCCGCAATATGGCGCCGTTTGTGGAGCTGGAGTGGGGCACCGATGCCTACCAGCTTATGTGGACAATAAAACGCTTGCTGGACCCACAGGGCATTCTGAATCCGGATGTGGTGCTGTCGGAAGACCCGGGCATTCATTTGAAGAACTTCAAGCCGCTGCCAGCGGCCAACGAGATTATCGACAAGTGCATTGAATGCGGTTTCTGCGAGCCGGTGTGCCCGTCTAACGGCCTGAGCCTGAGCCCGCGCCAGCGCATTGTGATCTGGCGTGACATTCAGGCCAAAAAGCGCGCGGGTGTCGATACCCGTGGGCTGGAAGAAGCCTACCAATATCAGGGAATAGACACCTGCGCCGCCACGGGTTTGTGTGCCCAGCGCTGCCCTGTGGGTATTAACACCGGGGATCTGGTGCGCGAGCTGCGCGCTGACAAGGCGCATTACGATTCTCGCGCCGACTGGCTGGCTGTGCATTTTGCCACGGCCCTGAAGGGCACACGGTTGATGCTTAAAGCGGCTGACGCCGCTAACCGTTTGTTGGGCGCGCCACGCCTGCAGCGTTGGACCGAAGCCAGTAAAAAACTCAGCGGTGGCCGGGTTCCATCCTGGAACCCGGCCATGCCACAACCGGTACGTTGGGTTGAACATACGAAGCCATCGGTAGCAACGGAAAAGCCGCGGGTGGTTTACTTGCCTGCTTGCGCGTCCCACGCTATGGGCCCGGCGCGTTCTGACAGCGAACAGGCGCCGCTGCTGGAAAAAACCCGGCAGCTGTTGGAAAAAGCCGGTTACGAGGTAGTGTTCCCGGAGGCCATGGATTCGCTGTGTTGCGGCCAGCCGTTTGCGTCCAAAGGTTATCCACAGCAGGCGGATCGCAAGCGCAGCGAAATGCTGGCGGCGGTAAAACGAGCCAGTCGCGACGGTCGCGACCCGATATACTGCGACACCAGCCCCTGCACCCTGCGGTTGTTGCAACAACAGGGCCATGGCCTGGATATTTACGATCCGGTGCGGTTTATTCGCAGCCATCTATTCGACCGGCTCGAGTTTGCGCCGCAGAACGAATCGGTGGCGGTACACGTTACCTGCAGCACGCAGCATCTGGGGGAAGGGCAGGCACTGATCGATATCGCCCGTAAATGCATTACCAACGTTGTGGTGCCGGAAGATATTCACTGCTGCGGTTTTGCCGGCGACAAGGGCTTTACTACGCCGGAACTGAATGATCACGCTTTACGCGCCCTGCAGCCGGTGGTCCAGCATTGTACCGAGGGCGTATCGACTAGCCGTACCTGTGAAATTGGTTTAAGCAGCCACAGCGGTGTGGATTACCACAGCCTGGTGTATCTGGTAGACAGGGTAACCCGGCCGTCCTTAGCCCAAACTCAAACCTGAAAATTATCGGGCCTGGGGGTGCAGGTTTTTGGCGATTTGATAGTCTGGAAAGATGTTTCAATGGATCAAGGTGAGCGCCATGGATTGCCCCTCTGTATTGCTTTTCAAACCTGGCTACCGCAAGCGAGGTTTGGCGTTAATGGTTGTGTGTACGGCCTGCCTGTTCAGTTTTGCATTGGCGTCGCCGCCGGCGTTAGCAGACCCAACGCAGACCCGTCAGATTTTGCAGGTGGGCTACACCGAATTTCCGCCGTTCACTTACCAAAACAGTCGGGGCCAGGCTGCGGGTGAATTCATCGACATCACCCGCAAAGTGATTATTGAAGCGGGTTACGCCACCGAATTTGTCTTTTTACCTCCCAGCCGCCTACTGCTGCACTTGCGCAACGGTAGGGTAACCTTAGCTCCAAGTATCAGCGGCACGCCTTTGCTTGTTTATGAAACCCTGGAAAGCTGGGTAAGCCCCGTCACTCTGGAATTGCACGCCTGGCACCTGACCACAACGGAAACACTGAAGACGTTTGACCAAATCAGACACAAACGTGTGATTGTTATCAGCGGCTATAACTATGGTGGATTGATGTCGTGGATGGAGAAGCAGAGCGATATCGCCCTGACCGAAGCGCCCAACCACCGCGCCGCAATTGATATGCTTAAACGCGATCGTGGTGACTATTTAGTGGATTATCAAAAGCCTGTGCAGGAATTGCTGTCGGCCCCTGGCGACGAGAATATTCATTCCACCAAACTGTCATCACGGGAAGGCGTATGGGTGTTTGCCCTCAGCAGTCCGCAGGCTGCAATATTGCGCGAGCAATTTGATGACGCCTACATCCGCCTGGCTGAAAAAGGCGAGGTGCCGCCGCTGCGACGATTGGTGCCAGCCTATAAAATTGTCGGCTTTCCGGACTTATAATTCTTATGGCGCCTTTAACAGTTGTATGTCGCCATACCAGGCGCTTGCTTGTTCGCCGGTGTTGTCGGAATCCGACATGATAGCAATGCCGATAATGGCTGGCGGTTCTTCACCAAAGACCTTGCGGTAGTCCGCCATAATATCCCGCTCAATGCTCACCCAATCCCCGGCTTTTTCCGCACCGCTGCTCACGGCCAACATTTGGGTTTTATCAGTGTAGGGGTTATTCACCCATTCGCCGATAGGCAGCCGGTTCGCCCAAATGTAGTTAATGGCATTACCCGGCAGTGCTTCCCCGAACATTACTTCCACCGCTTTGCGCTTTGCGCGCTCAAAAAAACCGGCGTTGTCGGGCTGAAACTCAAAAGCCACGTAAATGCGTGCCGGGTAGTCATCACCACTTTTGCTGCGGGCATCGCCCTTGGCAAATACATTCGACACCTTCCAGCGCCAGCGCAGAATCAACGAACGCTGAGGTTGCACGTTTAAACGAGCAATCAACCCGGATGCGCTTCCAGCCGTGTCGGCTTTGACCACCTGCACGCCGTCCTCAACCAACAGTTGATAGCTGGAATGCTGATCTATATTGGGAAATTCCAACGGCTTCCAGCCGTCGGTGATGCTTGTCATTTCAGAGAAGCGGGGTAGGTGAGGGATGCTCTCTTCTGATTGAGCAAGCGAGGCTGAGCTGAACACAAACAGCGGCAGTATTGAGAATGCCGAGAGTATGGAGAGCATCTTGTTCATGGGGATATTCCCGTATATAGTGTTCGAGTTCTTGGTTTGATACCAGATATAGTGAGCTTCGGTGATTAACACGCAACCAATCTGATCAGCGTTTAATCACCATTTGATCAGAAAAACGATTTTTTGAAGGCTTACATCACTATAGCTGGTAACGGGAATCCGGTGAGACTCCGGAACTGACGCGCAGCGGTATTGGGGAACAAGTGTGGCACAAAGACACTGGCAGTTGCCGGGAAGTCGCCACACAAGGCCGAACGAACAGACACACCGTTCACGCCCCTGAGTCCGAAGACCTGCCACGAACGCATCACTGCACCTTCGCGACACAGGTGAGCAGCAACAGTTTCAGTAATGGCATGTTGGTCGCTATGGCCAGGTGTGCGTTATTGCCCCGTGGCACCTTCCGATGTTGCCACGGTTGTGACTGCCTGCGTACGCGAAGACAACGAATAAACGCGTATTCAGGATAATCCGCTATGTCTGCCATCTGTACTGACTTGCCCAACAAACGACAGGCCGCCCCATCCGCGACAGGCACCGCTACCGCGGCGTCGCTGCAAGTGATCAAACGCAACGGCGATCTGGTAAATTTTACCCCATCCAAAATCGGCGTTGCCGTTACCAAAGCGTTTCTGGCGGTTGAAGGCGACCAGGCTGCAGGTTCTGCCCGCATTAACGACGCCGTTCACAGGGTAACCGACCAAGTGACACAGGCTATTAGCCGCCGCCTGAAAGCGGGCGGTAAAGCTCACATTGAAGACATTCAAGACCAGGTTGAGCTGGCCCTGATGCGCGCCGAGGAACAGAAAGTGGCGCGGGCCTACGTTCTGTATCGTGAAGAACACGCCCGCGAACGCGCCCTTCACGAACCGGTAGAAGCTCACCCAACCCTGACTGTAAAACAGGCCAATGGCCGCACGGTACCGCTGGACCTGGGCCTGATGAAACAACAGGTTGACAACGCTGCTTTCGGGCTCGACGGCATTGACGCCGAATCCCTGGTGGAAGAATCCATACGGAATTTGTACAACGGCATCGACGAAGCCGAGGTGCTGTCGGCGCTGATTATGACCGCCCGTGGCCGGATAGAGCGCGAACCGGACTACAGCGCCGTAACCGCTCGCCTGTTGCTTGAACAGTTGCGGCTAGAAAACGTGACGGCGTTAAAACTCGACGCATCTTTAAGCCTTGCCGAAGTTTACCCGCAAGCCCTGAGCACCTTCATCAGCGCCGGCATTCGTTACGAATTGCTAGACGAAGCCATGGCCGCTTTCGACATGGAGCGCTTGGGCGCTGCATTGAAACCCGAGCGTGACCTGCAATTTGGCTTTCTGGGCTTGCAAACCCTATATGACCGGTACTTCCTGCACTGGAAAGAAGATCGCCTGGAATTGCCGCAGGTGTTTTTCATGCGCGTTTCGATGGGCTTGGCCCTGCGTGAAGACGATCCCAACAGCCGCGCCATCGAGTTCTATGACCTGCTGTCGTCCTTCGATTATATGTCGTCTACCCCCACATTGTTCAACAGCGGCACCCGCCATTCCCAGCTGTCGTCCTGCTACCTGACCACCGTGGGCGACGACCTGGAAGCTATCTACGGGTCGATTCGTGATAACGCCATGTTGTCAAAATGGGCCGGCGGTTTGGGTAACGACTGGACACCGGTGCGGGCCATGGGTGCACGCATCAAAGGCACAAACGGCCAAAGCCAGGGCGTAGTACCTTTCCTGAAAGTGGTGAACGACACCGCCGTAGCGGTAAACCAGGGCGGCAAGCGCAAAGGCGCGGTGTGTGCTTATCTGGAAAGCTGGCACCTGGACATCGAAGAGTTTCTGGAACTGCGTAAAAACACCGGTGACGAACGCCGCCGCACCCACGATATGAACACCGCCAACTGGGTGCCGGACTTGCTGATCGAACGCATGCGTCAAGATCGCGACTGGACCCTTTTCAGCCCCAGCGACGCGCCCGATTTGCACGATTTATACGGCAACGCCTTCCGCGAGCGATACGAGCACTACGAAGCTTTGGCGGCAGAAGGCAAAATTGAACTGTTCAAAACCATCCCCGCCAAACAGCTGTGGCGCAAAATGCTGACCGTGCTGTTCGAAACCGGCCACCCGTGGATAACCTTCAAAGACCCCTGCAACCTGCGCTCGCCGCAGCAACACAAAGGCGTGGTGCACAGCTCTAACCTGTGTACCGAAATCACCTTGAACACCAGCGCCGACGAAATCGCCGTGTGCAACCTGGGTTCAGTAAACCTGGCCGCCCACATCAGTAACGGCGAGCTGGATGTAAAGCGCCTGGAGCGCACCGTGGACACCGCCGTGCGGATGCTTGATAACGTTATCGACATCAACTTTTACGCCGTACCCCAAGCGCGCAACTCCAATTTGAAGCATCGCCCGGTAGGCCTGGGCCTGATGGGTTTTCAAGATGCGCTCTACGCTCTGCGCCTGCCCTACACCAGCCCGCAAGCGGTCGAATTTGCCGATGTGGCCATGGAACAGTTGAGCTACTTCGCCATTCGCGCCTCCGCCCGGCTGGCGGCCGAACGCGGCGCTTATGAAAGCTACGAAGGGTCGCTGTGGAGCCAAAACATACTGCCCATCGACTCCATCGAACTGCTGAAAGCGGCGCGTCTTGAAGGCGACCTGAGCGTGAACACCGACAGCCGCCTGGACTGGGCGCCAGTGCGCGAGCTGATCGCCAAGCACGGCATGCGCAACAGCAACG
>JBALXR010000077.1:0-15161 GCA_036960525.1 Marinobacter sp. | reverse complement strand
CATGAGCCAGGCGCCCCACGTTCTCCCAAACAGCCGCAATGGCCAGCGCATGGGCAACTGGCCGTTGGTAGACACCATGGTTAATGACGGTCTGTGGGACGCTTTCAACGACTATCACATGGGCATAACCACCGAAAATATCGTTGAAAAATACGGCATCAGCCGTGAAGAGCAAGATCAATTCGCAGCGGCATCTCAACAAAAAGCCGTAGCAGCCCAAAAAGCCGGTCGCTTTGACGGTGAAATCGTGCCGGTTTCGATTCCTCAGCGTAAAGGCGACCCGATTATTGTCGCCAAAGACGAAGGCCCGCGCGATGGCACTACCGCCGAAGGCCTTTCTAAGTTGCGCCCTGCGTTCAAAAAAGACGGCACAGTAACCGCCGCTAACTCCTCAACCATCAACGATGGCGCAGCCGCCGTTATGGTATGCAGCGCTGAAAAAGCCAAAGAGCTGGGTTTAACCGTGCTCGCCACCATCAAAGCCCAGTCCAGCGCTGGTGTAGACCCCACCATTATGGGCACCGGCCCGATTCCTGCGAGCAAACGCTGCCTGAAACTGGCAGGTTGGGATGTTAGCGATCTGGACCTGATTGAAGCCAACGAAGCCTTCGCAGCCCAGGCTATTTCGGTCAACCGCGATATGGGTTGGGACGTAGCCAAGGTTAACGTAAACGGCGGCGCTATTGCCATGGGCCACCCGATCGGCGCCTCCGGCTGCCGTATTCTGGTTAGCCTGCTGCACGAAATGGTGCGTCAAGATGCTAAAAAAGGCTTGGCGACACTGTGCATCGGCGGCGGCATGGGCGTGGCGCTGGCGGTTGAGCGCTAGCTCAACATGCTAAACGGAGCGCTAAATCAACATGTTAAACGGAACGCTAATTTAATATGCTGAATATCGTTCTGTACGAGCCGGAAATTCCCCCGAATACCGGGAATATTATCCGGCTCTGCGCCAACACCGGTTGTAAGCTGCACCTGATTGAACCACTAGGGTTTACTCTGGAAGACAAACAGATGCGTCGGGCCGGACTGGATTACAGCGAATACGCCAGTGTAAAAGTACACGAAAGTTACCCTGCGTTTTTACAATCCGAGCAGCCGAAACGGCTGTTCGGGCTGACCACTAAAGGCAGTCATTACTATCATGAGGTGAGTTACCAGGAAGGTGACTATTTGATGTTCGGACCGGAAACCCGCGGCTTACCCGTTGAAGTTCGCGATGGTTTGTCAGACGGACACTGCTTAAGAGTGCCCATGTGCGCCCAAAGCCGTAGTTTGAACTTATCCAATACCGCCGCACTGGTGATTTATGAGGCCTGGCGACAGCTCGAATTTTGCGGTTCTGAATAAAAAACCCGGCTCGTAAGCCGGGTTTTTCTTGCCCGCTCAGAAAGTCAGTGAGTTTTGGGTTCACTGGTGGCTTCTGCAGACGTCGCTTCTTCTTGCTTGCGCTGAAGCGCCTGGGCATAAATCGCGTCGAAGTTAACCGGCGCTAGCATCAGTGCCGGGAAGCTTCCACGGCTTACCAGGTTATCAATGGCTTCGCGGGCGTAAGGGAACAGAATAGTCGGGCAGTAGGCACCCAACATATGGCCCAGTTGCTGAGGCTCTACGCCGTTTACCAGAAAAACACCGGCCTGCTGGATTTCAACAATGTAGGCGACTTTCTCTTCGATTTTTGCCGTTACCGTCAACGACAATACAACTTCGTACTGATTATCGCTGACTTTGCTGTGCCCTGTGTTCAAGTCAAGATTGACCTGCGGCTTCCACTGATCCTGAAACACCGTCGGGGCATTGGGAGATTCGAAAGAAAGATCTTTTACGTAAATGCGCTGCATGGCAAATTGTGGTTGGTTCTGTTTTTCATTGCCTGCTGCAGCTTGCGAATTCTCAGCCATGTTCAGTCCTTTATTATCAATCTGGGCCAGGTTGCCCGTGAATTAAGCGACGTGCTGCGGCGCTGGGCGGCAACACAACCCTTCGTTATTTCTTTACCAGCGGCAAATTACTGGCTTTCCAGTCGGCAATTCCGCCGCTGAGGCGCACGACATTGGCAAAACCGTCAGTGTTAAGCTGTTTGACCGCCATAGCAGAATGCTGCCCCATCTTGTCGACTACAATCAGCTGCTTTTCTTTGTGCTTCGACAGCTCACTGCTGCGGCTTTTCAAAGCGCTCAATGGAATATTCGTCGAGCCTGTAATGCGCCCTTCGTTAAATTCTTTGCGCTCACGGATATCCACCACAATCGCTTCGTCTCGGTTAATCAGGCTCACAGCGCCTTGGGCGGAAATTTTAGCACCACCGCGGCGAGTTTCCAGAGCCAGCAGCGCCAGAAGCAAGGCAACGAATACCGACACCAGAATGTAATGGTTAACAACAAATTCAAACAAGCGATCCATGAAAACACCCTGCAAAATAATTTGGCCAGATTATACACACCCGCGGCCCTGCGCAGAAGGTAACCAGCATGGCATGGGTAAATGAAAGCGGTTAGAATCCTGAGTCTCTTTGATATCGACAACACATTGCCAATAAATGGAGCACGTCATGACAGCGACTCGCACGCCAACAGCACTCATTATTCTTGACGGCTGGGGCCACCGCGACCCTGCCGATGACAACGCCATCAGCAACGCCAACACACCATTCTGGGATAGTTTGTGGCAAAAAAATCCGAAAACGCTGATTAACACCTCCGGAATGTTTGTAGGCTTGCCCAGCGGACAAATGGGTAACTCCGAAGTGGGTCACATGAATCTTGGCGCCGGCCGCGTTGTATACCAGAACCTGACCCGCATCGACAAAGACTTAAAAGATGGTGGTTTTCAGAAAAACCCGGCCCTGTGCAAAGCCATAGACGCCGCTGTGAGCCAAGGTAAAGCCGTTCACCTGATTGGCCTGCTATCGCCAGGCGGCGTTCACAGCCATGAAAGCCACATTCTTGCCGCCGCGAAACTGGCTACTGACCGCGGAGCTAAAGCCGTTTACCTGCACGCCATTCTGGATGGCCGCGACATGCCTCCGCGCAGCGCCAAAACATCCCTCGAAAAGGCCGCAGCCAGCCTTTCCGCACTAGGCGTTGCCCGCATTGCAAGCGTTACCGGGCGCTACTTCGCCATGGACCGCGACAACCGCTGGAACCGCGTAGAAACAGCCTACAATGTAATGGTTTTGGGTGAAGCTGAATACGCTTGCGAAGACGCGGTAACCGCCCTGGAGCAGGCTTACGAACGCGATGAAAATGACGAGTTTGTAAAACCAACCCGCATTCAGGCCGAAGGTGATACCTCCGCCACCATTAACGACGGCGACGCCGTGTTGTTTATGAACTTTCGCGCAGACCGTGCCCGCGAGCTGACGCGCGCCTTTGTCGACACTGACTTTGAGGGCTTCAAACGCAAAAAAGTGCCCCAGCTGGCTGACTTTGTAATGCTCACCGAATACGCCGCCGACATAAAAGCCAGCTGCGCCTATCCGCCAGCAAAGCTTGTTAACGGTTTGGGTGAATACCTTGCCGACGCTGGCAAAACCCAGCTGCGGATTTCAGAAACCGAGAAATACGCCCACGTTACTTTCTTTTTCAACGGCGGCCGCGAAGAGCCATTTGCCGGAGAAGACCGCATCCTGGTGCCGTCCCCAGACGTTGCCACCTATGACCTGAAGCCGGAGATGAGCGCCCCGGAAGTGACAGACAAGCTGGTTGAAGCCATTAAAAGCGGCAAATACGACTTGGTAATCTGCAACTACGCTAACGGCGACATGGTTGGCCACACGGGCAAGCTGGACGCTGCCATCAAAGCGGCCGAATGCCTGGACGCCTGCGTAAAGCGCGTTGTAGAAGCGCTTGCGGAAGTGGGTGGCGAAGGCTTGATAACCGCTGACCACGGCAACTGCGAGCAGATGCAAGACCCGGTATCCGGCCAGGTACATACCGCTCACACCATTGGCCCTGTACCCCTGGTATACACCGGCCCAAAACAGCTAACGTTGAACAACGGTGGAGCCCTGAGCGATGTGGCGCCTACGCTGCTAGCACTGATGGGCGTGGCTCAACCTTCCGAAATGACAGGCCACAGCCTGGCTAAAATCGGTTGACTGTAAACGGGCTGGTTGCCATGTTACGCACGCTACTGGTTTTACCTGTGCTACTACCCTCCGTGCTGGTGCTGGTTATTGCCAGCGCAGCCCCGGTAGCCGCGCAACAAGCATCGTCTCAACAGGTAACTCCGGCCCAAGTTGAAAAGCTGAAAAAGCAGATTGATGCCATCAATCAGTGGCTGACCAAAGCGGAAAAAGACCGTTCGCAACTGCAACAACAGCTGACCGGCCTGGAGCGCAGCATCAGCGACCTGACCCGGGAAGCTCGCGACCTGAAGCATCAGGCCGCCAACCAGCAAACACAGCTGGCAGAGCTGGAAACCCGGCAGCGGCAGTTAACCCTCATCCTCAACGACCAGCGCGAACAACTGAAACTGCTGCTGCGCCAGGCCTGGATGGAAGGCGACGCCAGTGCACTGAAAGTGCTGTTCAACGAAACCGATCCCAACAATATTGCCCGCACCCTCACCTATTACGAATACCTGGGCAATTACACAGTCGGCCAGGTACAAGCTTTTCAGGCCAGCCTTGCAGAGCTGAACCAAACCCGCACGCAAATGCAGAATACCCGCGCCAGGCTGGCCGCCACCGAGGCTGATGTAGAGCAACGCCAGCAAAAACTGGCACAAACCCGCAAACAGCGCGAACTGACTCTGGCAAGCCTGAACGCAGACATCGGCCAGCGTCGCAGTGAGCGCGACGAACTGGCCGCCGATCAAAAGCGCCTGGAGGCACTGTTAAAGGAAGTGCAACAGGCCATTACCAGCATACCTGCGCCAAATGCTAATCAGTCGTTCGCGAAACTGCGCAACAAAATGCCTTGGCCCGCTGCTGGAACCGTGGTCAGCAGCTTTGGCGAAACCTATGCCGAAGGCAAACTACGCCGTAACGGCTTGCTAATGCACACCGACACAAGTGGAGAAGTACGGGCTATTCATTACGGCCGTGTTGTATTCGCCAATTGGCTACGTGGCTTTGGACTGCTAACCATTATTGACCACGGCGATGGTTATATGACCCTATACGGCCATGCCAGCAGCCTTTACACCACAACCGGGGACTGGGTAGATGCCGGCGAGGCCATTGCTCAGGCCGGCCAGACCGGCGGCACCGACAAAACAGCGCTGTATTTTGAAATACGCCACAACGGCAAGCCCGATAATCCGTCACGCTGGCTGGCCGGGCAACCCGCGAAACACGGCAAGAGCTGACAAACGCCAGCGCTCCCGCCATACTGTGGCGAATTAGCGGCAACCCG
Source organism: Marinobacter sp. (assembly GCA_036960525.1). GTDB lineage: Bacteria > Pseudomonadota > Gammaproteobacteria > Pseudomonadales > Oleiphilaceae > Marinobacter. The sequence goes on along the minus strand of JBALXR010000077.1, from coordinate 9,801 downwards.
CCAACTAGCGGAATAAATACAGGATAAGTGAATGAAACTTGCCCAACGCACTCTTCATGCTTTACCGATGCAGGCCCTCGTTATGGCCTCCTGTTTTGCCGCTTCCGGTTGGGCTTTTGCGCAGCAAACGCCGACCAGCACCACAGTCGATCCGCACGTGGGCATTGATATGCCGGCTGAACGCGAGCAACTACCGCTGGACGACCTGCGTAAATTTACTGCCGTGTTCAGTCGCATCAAAGACGCTTACGTGGAAGAAGTCACTGACAGTCAACTGCTTGAGAGCGCCATAAAAGGCATGCTCTCAGAGCTGGACCCACATTCCGCCTATCTGGCACCAAAAGATTACGAAGATCTGGAAGAAAGCACCAGCGGTGCCTTTGGTGGTTTGGGCATCGAAGTGGGCATGGAAAACGGCTTTGTTAAGGTCATTACTCCCATAGACGACACTCCTGCACAAAAGGCAGGTGTTCAAGCCGGCGACGTGATCATAAAACTGGGTGAGCAACCGGTAAAAGGCATGTCTCTACAAGACGCGGTAGAGCTGATGCGCGGCGAACCCGGCAGCATTCTGCAACTGACGATTATCCGCGACGGCGAAACAGGGCCGCTGGTCATTCCGGTGGAGCGCGCCATCATCAAGGTCACCAGCGTGAAATCCCGCATGCTGGATGACGGATACGGCTATGTTCGCATCACCCAGTTCCAGGCCGAAACCGGCAGCCAGTTCCGCAACGCTCTGAAGGCCCTGAAAAAAGACGCCGGTGGCGCGCTAAAAGGCGTCGTTCTGGATGTACGCAACAACCCGGGCGGCGTGCTGCAGGCCGCAGTAGACACCGTTGACGCCGTGCTAGACGAAGGCCTGGTGGTCTATACCGAGGGCCGCATACAGAGTTCACGCCTGCGCTTCAGCGCCACAAAAGGCGACATACTGGCCGATACGCCAATGGTGGTTCTGATTAACGGCGGTTCCGCGTCTGCATCAGAAATCGTCGCTGGCGCCTTGCAGGACCATCGCCGCGCCGTGGTGATGGGCACCCAGTCATTTGGCAAAGGCAGCGTGCAAACCGTGATTCCGCTGGATGAAACCCACGCCATAAAAATGACCACAGCCCGATACTACACCCCGAACGGCCGTTCCATTCAGGCCACCGGCATAAAGCCGGATATCGAAGTAAAACCGGCAGAGTTGAAAGAACTGGACAGTCGGCCAATGTTTACTGAAGCTGATTTAAGCGGTCACCTGGAAGGCAAAAACGAAGCCGAAAACCGTAAGAACGAGGCTCAGAATGAAGGCGATAGCTCCAAGGAATCCACTGATTCGGTTCTGGATCGTGACTACCAGTTGCGCTCAGCACTGAACCTGCTGAAAGGGCTGAACATCATCAGCCGTTCCGGCACGTCCGGCGCTCAGGAATAAGTTGCTTTCCATGGGGCAATTTCCAAGGGACACGTTGTGAAACCGCGGCTATCGAATACTTCGATTCGCATGTTGCTGACCATGCTTCTGGGCATGGCCAGCAACATGGCGCAGGCAGGGCAACCACCCACCATCGCCATCATCATTGATGACATGGGCCACAACCGGCTGGAAGGGGAACGCCTGGCGCGCCTGGAACAACCTATCACCCTGTCGTTTCTGCCCTACCGCCGCCATACCGTAGAGCTGGCCAAACTGTCGCACAGCCTGAATAAGGAAATCATGCTGCACGCGCCCATGGCCAATACCCAGCATTTCGGCCTGGGGCCAGGCGGCCTGACCGAAGATATGGACCAAGCACACCTTACCCGCACATTGCGGCGGGCTTTGCAGTCGGTACCTCACGTGCAGGGTGTTAATAACCACATGGGCAGCTTGCTGACGCAGCGCCTGCAACCCATGGATTGGGTAATGACAGAACTGGGCCAGTACCCGCTGTACTTCGTTGATAGCCGCACCATCGCAAGTTCGATAGCCGGTGATGTCGCCCGTGCCCACCGCATCCCCAGCTTTACCCGCGATGTGTTTCTGGACCACGAGCAAACCGAAGAATTTGTTGACCAGCAATTCAAACTGTTGATCCAACGTGCGCGGCAACAGGGCACGGCCATCGCCATCGGCCACCCCCACAAGATCACCGTAGACTATTTGGAAAAGCATTTACCTCTGCTAGATGAGCAAGGCATTGCAATAGCAACCGTCAGCGGCGTTTGGGCCATTCGCAACGGCAACAAAGCCATGTTTGCAAACGAAAAAAAGCAGGCCATAGTGCCTGCTTACGCTAGAAAACCGGAACCGGACAGCAGCGCTGCCCAATTGTAATTGCTTGGCAGGCTAATCCCGTACTTCAATTCCCTGGGCTTTCATGAATGCTTTTGCCTCTGGAATGGTCTGCTCGCCGAAGTGAAATATCGACGCAGCCAGCACCGCATCCGCGCCTCCGAGGGTTACGCCATCGGCCAGGTGCTGTAACTCGCCTACTCCGCCAGACGCAATCACCGGCACCGTTACCGCATCGCTGACGGCACGAGTAAGGCCCAGGTCAAAGCCAATTTTTGTGCCGTCGCGATCCATACTGGTTAATAGCAATTCGCCAGCACCCAGCGCAACCATCTTCTGCGCCCATTCCACCGCATCCAAACCTGTTGGTTTGCGGCCACCGTGGGTAAAAATCTCCCACCGGGGTTCTTCGCCCTCGGCGCTCACCCGCTTGGCATCAATCGCCACCACAATGCACTGGCTGCCAAAGCGCTCGGCCGCGGTTCTTACAAATTCAGGATCAAACACCGCCGCGGTATTGATGGCGACCTTGTCAGCACCGGCATTCAGCAGTTTGCGAATGTCTTCCACCGTGCGTACACCGCCGCCGACGGTTAAGGGAATAAACACTTCTGACGCCATCCGCTCTACGGTTTCATACGTGGTGTCACGGCTTTCATGGCTGGCGGTAATATCCAGAAAGGTAATTTCATCAGCGCCCTGCTCGTTGTAACGGCGGGCCACTTCCACCGGGTCGCCAGCGTCGCGGATGTCCACAAAATTCACGCCTTTCACTACCCTGCCCTTGTCTACATCCAGACAGGGAATAATGCGCTTGGCCAGTGCCATGGGAATGCTCCGTACAGTCAAAGGTCTTGAAGATGATGAATCAGAAAATCAGCCGTTCAGGCTGTCGCAATAGGCCTGTGCCTCGGCTACATCCAGAGTGCCTTCATAGATCGCACGGCCTGTGATAGCTCCCAGAATGCCCTGATCGGCCACAGCGCCGAGGCGCTTCAAATCGTCCATATTGGTCACACCGCCAGAAGCAATCACCGGAATGCCACAAGCCTTTGCCAGCGCCGCAGTGGCGTCTACGTTCACGCCCTGCATCATGCCGTCACGGGCAATGTCGGTGTACACGATGGAATCTACGCCGTCGTTCGCAAAACGCAGGGCCAGATCGGTTGCCATAATCTCAGACACTTCGGCCCAGCCGTCGGTGGCCACGCGGCCGTCTTTGGCGTCCAGACCCACAATAATGTGGCCAGGGAAGCGTTTGCACATTTCAGTCACAAATACGGGTTCTTTCACCGCTTTGGTGCCAATAATCACCCACTGCACACCCGCCTGAAGATAGGTTTCAATAATCTCTGCGGAGCGAATACCACCGCCAATCTGAATTGGTAAATCCGGATACTTGCGCGCAATGGCCTTCACAATTTCACCGTTAACCGGCTCACCGGCAAACGCACCGTTCAAATCCACTAAGTGCAGGCGCCGCGCACCGGCCTCTACCCAGCGGGTTGCCATATCAACCGGATCGCCGCCGAACACGGTAGAATCGTCCATCCGGCCCTGGCGTAGGCGTACACATTTGCCGTCTTTCAGATCGATAGCGGGAATAATCAGCATAGCGTTCGTTTTTCCTGAATATTTTAAATAGCTTGCCGGTGATAGCGGAGAGCTTAAATGCTGCAGTCTCTGCGCCCGAGAACTAATTCAGGGACAGAGCCATCGTATATTGGTCGGCCTCAGCCTACTTAACCTCCACTCCAGTTTACGAAGTTCTTAAGCAATTGCAGGCCTGCATCAGCACTCTTTTCCGGATGGAACTGCACCGCAAAAATATTGCCTTTAGCCACCGCCGCCGCAAGGTCAACACCGTAACGGGTGCGACCGGCTATGTCGGCGTTACCTTCGGCTTCGGCGTAATAACTGTGCACAAAGTAAAAGCGCTCATCGTCAGCGATTTTGTGCCACATGGGGTGATCTTGTACCTGCTGCACCTGGTTCCAGCCCATGTGCGGCACTTTTAGTCGTTTGCCGTCTTCGGTCAGCTTGTGGCCGAAAAACCGAACGTGGGCGGGGAATACGTCAATGCAGTCAACTCCGCCATTCTCTTCGCTGTGGGACATCAGCGCCTGCATTCCTACGCAAACACCCAGCAGAGGGCGATCGCGGGCGACCTCTTTCACCAGTTCATCCACGCCCAGCCGACGGATTTCCGCCATGCAATCACGAATTGCGCCAACACCGGGGAATATCACCCGGTCGGCGCTGCGGATAAGGTCGGCATTGTCGGTCACCAGCACCCGAGTATCCGGGGCTACGTGTTCTACGGCTTTGCTCACGGAATGCAGGTTGCCCATGCCGTAATCAATGATGGCAACGGTTTTCATAAGTTCATAAGTCCAGCAGCTGGAAACAGTCTCGGGCGCCTCGGATCAGAGCGTGCCTTTGGTGGAGGGCATAATACCGGCCATACGGTCGTCCAGCTCAATGGCCATACGCAGCGCGCGGCCAAATGCTTTAAACACCGTTTCAATTTGGTGGTGGGTATTTTTGCCCTTCAGGTTGTCGATATGCAGGGTAATCAGCGCATGGTTCACAAAGCCCTGAAAAAACTCGGCAAACAGGTCTACATCAAAACCACCAACGGTTGCCCGGGTGAAAGGAACATCCATGTGCAGGCCGGGACGACCGGACAGGTCAAGCACTACCCGCGACAAAGCTTCGTCCAGCGGCACGTAGGCGTGGCCGTAGCGGCGGATGCCTTTTTTGTCGCCCACCGCTTTAGCGAACGCCTGGCCCATGGTAATACCCACATCTTCTACGGTGTGGTGATCGTCAATATGCAAGTCGCCATCACACACGACATCCAGGTCCACCATGCCGTGACGGGCAATCTGATCCATCATGTGGTCCAGAAACGGCACACCGGTCTGGAAGTTGGTTTTACCCGTGCCATCAAGATTTACTTCAACACTGATCTGGGTTTCAAGGGTGTTGCGTTCTACCCGAGCCTTGCGTTCGACCATGTGAACTCCGTAACTGACTGTTTAAAATCGGTTTTAAAAATTTTCAGCATCCAAGACGCCAATCAATAATTGGGCTAAGTATACCGCTTATTCGTACCGGAGTCCTGCCGGTGGATTCATCGCAACCATTGCCCTGCGCTATGCAAATACTTTCTTCAAATTGCGCATGTACTGGTCTACCAGCGAGTTGAACTCGTGCTTGATGACCGGGCTGATGGCCAGTTTTAGCAGGCTCGGCAACGATAGTGTCAATTTTGCATTGGTTTTAAACTTCAGCTTGGACATAGTATCGCCCTTGGCGGTAATAACCCAAGACCCGCTCACCACGCCATTGCCCTGGCCAGCAACAGGCTCCCAGCGAATGGTGCCCGCATCGCGATCAGACACATAATGGCAAGCGTAAGCAGTTTGGATGGAGTACTTGTCGACACCTACCTTCTCCATTTCCCAGAGGTAGCTGTTATTGCCCAGGTCCGTCAACTTATGCACTTTCGGAAAGTGACTAACAGATCGGGGCACATCCGCCAGCAGGTCAAACACTTCATCGTAACTGCCGGCAATTTCCAGCTCGCGGCTGAGTTCTATTGATACGTTTATGGCCATTGCCAACTCCTTGTTGTCATTATTACAGATTACGATCGTCACAGAAGAACGGCGGTATTTTGGCCTAACACTACGGCATTGTCATACACTCACGCTGTTAATTTGCTAACCCTGCGTTATCCTTTGAACTATCGCACATTGATCTGAACGAACAGGACTCGCCCAATGAAAGCACTACGTTACCTGCTCCTTACTATTGTGGCGTTGATTTTACTGGCCGTAGCGGCAATAGCCGTCGCCATGCTGGTAATTGATCCCAACACTTATAAACCGCAAATCGAGCAGGCCGTCGAAGCGCAAACCAATCTCGACCTGATTCTGGACGGCGATATCAGTTGGTCGTTCATTCCCATCGGCCTGGAGCTGAACAACGTTGAAGCCAAACTCGACGGCGAACGCTTCATTGCGCTGGAGCGCTTGGTTGCGGAAATCGATTTCTGGTCATTGGTCGCCATGTCGCCCCAAGTGAACAATTTTGTACTGGACGGACTGGATGCGCACCTGAGCGTTAATAAAGAAGGCCAGGCTAACTGGACCCGCATAATGCCGGAGAGAGAGACACAGCAAGCTGCCTCCAGCGAACCTGCTCAGGACGCGACTGCTACAGCAACAGCGAGTGAAGACTCGTCAGAACCACTGAACTTCAACGTCAGTAATGTTGAAATTTCCAACGCCCGGGTGAACTACACCGACGCCACCACCGGCCAGGAAATCGCCCTGGAAGACTTTACTCTGGGCGCCAGCAACATCACCTTGGGTTCCGAGTTTCCATTAGACATCAGCTTTCGGGTAGAAACCGCCGAACCGCAAATGAAGATAACCGGCAGCATTGCGGCCCGCCTGTCGGCTAATCAGGCATTAGATGCATTCAGCGCATCGGGCCTGGACGCAAGCTTCGATATAAAAGGCGATGCATTCGCCGGTAAAACCGTCACCGCTAAAATCAGCGGATCACTGGCCGCCAACCTGGCTAACTCAACCGCGAATCTGAAAGACATCAGCTTCAGCTTTGCCAACCTGAGCGCCAACACCAATCTGGCTGTAGAAGGCTTTGGCGACAAGCCAAAATTGGCGGGCAACATCGCCATTAACGAATTTTCACTGAAAAAGCTGCTGGAGAACCTGGGCCAACCCGCTATTGAAACCAGTGACGGCGACGTGCTCACCGCCTTGGCCTTCAGCACCAACATTGGCGGAGCAGCGGGCAAGCCGGAGTTAACCGACCTAACCCTGAAACTGGACGACACGACGCTCAACGGTTCAGGCAGTTATAACCTGGCCAGCTCCGCACTTGTTTTTCGCCTGACCGGTGACGAGCTAAACGCCGATCGCTACCTGCCGCCACCATCGGACACCCCGGCGACTGAAAGCGGCACTGGTTCCAATTCTGGCTCTGGCTCTGCGTCAGCCCAAGTCGACCCCGACTCCCAGTTGCTGCCTCTGGACACCTTGCGCGCACTGTTACTAGACATAGACTTGGGGCTGAACAAGCTAACCGTCAGCAATCTTCAAATTAATGAGATAAAAGCCAGCACCCTGGCCAAAAACGGCCTGCTTGAAATCGACGACTTCAGCGGCAAACTCTACTACGGCAGCTTTAAGGCCAATGCCAGCATCGATGCCCGCTCCGATACTCCGAAATGGAGCATAAACACCGACGTGGCAGGCGTACAAACACTGCCGCTGCTGAACGACCTGGCAGAAGTAGACATGCTCTCTGGCGGTGCTAACCTTAAAATAAACGCCAAGTCCACCGGCAACACCATGGCCGCCTTGCGCGGTAACGCCGATGGCAAAATTACCTTTAACCTGGCGGAAGGCGAGTTCCGCCGAATGAACCTGACCCGCCTGGCATGTCAGGGTATCGCGCTGGTCAATCAGGAAACCCTGGGCACGACCGACTGGGGCACCACTACGCCGTTTAATGATATGCGCGGTACTCTGGACATTAACGGCAACACTCTGAACAACACCGAACTGCTGGCATCGCTTGCCGGCATGCAGCTGGAAGGCCAGGGCAGCGTCGATATGCAGCAAACCCTTGTGGACTACGAACTCGGCCTGCGTATTGTGGGTGAAATCCACCGTGACCCAGCCTGCCGGGTAACCGACATTGTGAGAAACGTGGTTATACCCCTGGAGTGCCGCGGCAACCTGAGCGATGACACAGCAGGGCTCTGCTCCTTCGACGGTTCGCGCTTCCGCGACAGCCTGCAAGACATCGCCAAAAACGCAGCCCGCGCCAAAGCAGAGAAAGAAATAGACCTCGCAAAAACCAAAGCGGAAGACAAAGTAAAAGAGAAACTGCAGGAAAAACTGGGTGAAGGCGCCGGAGACAAAGTAAAAGACGCACTTAAAGGCTTCTTTAACTGATGACTGACCACTTTGCCCCAGCCCTGTTGAACTGGTTTGATGAACACGGCAGGCACAACCTGCCGTGGCACCACAACCGCACCGCGTACCGGGTGTGGGTGTCGGAAATTATGCTGCAACAAACCCAGGTGGCCACGGTTATACCCTACTACCAGGCGTTTATGCAGCGCTTCCCAGACGTTCACTCACTGGCGTTGGCACCGACAGACGACGTGCTCAGCCACTGGTCCGGCCTGGGTTATTACGCCCGCGCCCGCAACCTGCAAAAAGCGGCGCAAGCTGTGGTGCAGGAACACAACGGCGAATTCCCTCGCGATCAGCAACAACTGGAAGCCCTGAGCGGCATCGGCCGTTCAACCGCCGCCGCCATTTTGGCCCAGTCATGGGATATCAAAGCCGCCATACTGGACGGCAACGTCAAGCGGGTGCTGGCGCGCCACCACGCTGTAGCCGGCTGGCCGGGGCAAACCGCCGTGTTACAGAAACTCTGGCAATTCGCCGAACAGCACACGCCCAACGAGCGTATTCGCGATTATACCCAAGCCATTATGGACCTGGGCGCTTTGGTATGTACTCGCAGCCGCCCGGGCTGCGAGCGCTGCCCGGTGCAGCAAAACTGCCTGGCGTACGCCAACGGTGAAACCGCACTGTATCCCGGTTCGAAACCGAAAAAAACCAAGCCCGAAAAAACCACCTGGATGCTCATACTGGAAGACAGCGACGGCCGCATACTGCTTCAGCGACGACCGCCCAGTGGCATCTGGGGCGGCCTGTGGAGCCTGCCAGAGCTTGACCCAGCATTGGGCGAAGACGAACTGCAGCAGGCCTGTGAACAACAGCTAGGCCTAAGCTGCGGTGACCCAAAACGCATCAGCGGTTTTCGTCACACCTTTAGCCATTACCACCTGCACATACAGCCAGCGCGAATGAGCGCCGAACCCCGAAGCCGCGTTGCCGACGACAATCACCGCTGGCTGCACCGTGACCAAGCATTGAGCCTAGGCTTACCGGCCCCCATACGCACACTGCTGACAGACCCCGAGCAGACCACGCTGCTGTAGCAACCCGGCCGCCTTATTGCTGCTATGATGCGTGAAATCTGAGTTTCCTCTACACATTCCAAAATACCCACAGGAGCCCCCCATGAGCCGTAACGTTTTCTGCCGTAAGCACCAGAAAGAAATGGAAGGTCTGAACAACCCGCCCATGCCCGGCGCACGCGGCCAGGACATCTACGACAACATCTCGAAAGCCGCCTGGGATGAATGGCAAAGCCAGCAAACCATGCTGATTAACGAAAAACATCTGAGCCTGATGGACCCGAACACCCGCAAATACCTGCAGGCGCAAATGGAACGTTTCTTTAACAACGAGCCCTTCGACAAAGCCGAAGGCTACGTTCCGCCTGAGAAGTAGCCTCTAAACGTGGCCTAACGGGCCACACTGAAAACTTTAACAAATTTTCAAAAGCCCTCTTGACTCAGTGCGGCCAAACCGGTTTAATAGCGCCCCGTTGCAGAGCAGTATTGCAGCATGCCCGGATAG
>JBALXR010000076.1:0-15551 GCA_036960525.1 Marinobacter sp. | reverse complement strand
CAGAAACCAGGTATAGGAGTCCAGGCTAAAATATCCCTGGCCAATCGCGTTCACAACCGGCGCACCACTGACATGGGCCCGTGCTTGTGCTGTTTCTTGCTGCAATCTGTCAAAAAATGCCATGTGGAATTCTCCTGATGGGTTGGCTAACAATGTCGACATAAATAAAGGAAAGGCCTTTGCCAACAAGGTCGGCAGATGGGCCTGAATGTGCAACCGCACCGGGCGGCCATTTGCGGTGATGTAACCTTCGGACTGGCTCAGCGGCTGGCGGCGGATATACACCGTGGCAAAGCGGGCATAATCCGGCAGGCGTTGATTGAGTTGCCGCAATGCGCTGGCGAGGTCGTCTGGCGAGCGCCCGTCTGTGACCGTTATCAGTGCCATTGGCTGCGGCTCACCGTCGCCAAACACCACAGCCTGGCGAATGCCCAAACCCTGAACCAGCTCACTTTCCAGCCATTCCGGGCTGATGTTGCGGCCAAAGCTGGTGATCAGCAGATTCTTCGAACGGCCACTGACCGACACAAAGCCATCCAGGCTGAGCGCGCCCAGGTCGCCGGTATCCAGCCATTCGCCCTGCTCTGGCTCGTCGCCCAAATAACCCAGATGGGTATTGCCGCGAACCAGGATATGGCCGTCAGAATCGACTTTAATATCGATGTGAGACAAGGATTTACCCACGCTGCCCTCACACTCGGCAGCTGGCACGTTCAATGCAACTACTGAGCCGCATTCCGACAACCCATAACCTTCGTAAAGTGGCAGACCAGCAGCGCGGCCGCGGGCCAGCAACTCAGCGGATACCCTGCCACCGCCAACAGCCATGAAACGCAACGAGCGGCTGTTCAGCTGCCCCTGTTCGGCGGCACTGACCAGTGCCATCGCCAGCTCCGGCACCAGAATCAGCGACTGGGGTTGGTGTTGATTGATTCCCGCAACCAGCTTATCCAGGTTCAAACCGCTGCTGCCAGTCATTCCCAAATGCGCCAAAGGCAACACCGTGACCGCAGCGCCCATGAGCAACGGCAGGTAAACGCCGGCAATATTCTCCAACAGGGTCGCCAGAGGCAGAATGCATAAATGCGTTTGTAGTTCGACGCCCGCCAGCCGTTCTTTCAGGGCCAAAGTCGTTGCGCTCATCTGCACCACAGACAGGCACACACCTTTGGGGGTACCGGTACTGCCGGAGGTGAAAGTGATTTTCGCTGTGCCTTCAGGTATCGGCGGCGCTGTAACAACTGGCAGCGGCCGCAGCCAGACGCCGTGGCCCAGGGGCTCGCTGCCGCCCACTTCCTGGCTGTGCAGAAGGCCGTCGAGGCCCGCCCGTTCAATCAGGTGGGCGGTCTGGGATTCAGAGAAGAACACAGGCACCGGCACACAAACCACGCCCGCCAAAAGGCAGGCAAGGTCGGCCAGTACCCAAGCAATGGTGTTGTCGCCGCATACACCCGCACGATTTATACCCCGCACGCTCAGCTGTTCGGCCACCACTTCTGCTGCCTGCATCATCTGCTTATAGCTGAACTCCGCTTCCGGCCCACGTAAGGCAATGCGTGACGGGTGCACCAGTGCCTTACGTTTGAGCAGTTCAGGCAAGGCGGCCATAAGCATCCCCCTGCGGCAAGCGGTCAGAGCCGTCTGAAATGTCAGAACCAATGTCTGATGACGCCGGCTGAATCCGCCGTAGCAGCCCCACCCGCTGCAAAGCGTCGAGACTATCGGCTACTTTGATCGCCATCACGACGGGTTGATGATCGTAATAGCGTCCCCAACCGGCGCCACCATCGGGCAAACTCGCCGGGTTCGCATTGGCCAACACTTGGGTGGCAATACCCATTCGGTGAAAACTGTTACGCAGCTGATCGGTGCCGGTACACACCACCCAGTCATAACCCGCACCCTGCAGCCACACCGTCAATGAGGCAAACAAATGCCTGCTGACACCGGCTTCTACACCGGCCAAGTGGGCAATCTCTGCAATTTTGCTGCGCGCAATACCCACCGACGGCATTACCGATTCGACCGGAACAGACAGATAGTCTTCAAGAAACAGGCGTTCCCGGGCGGCACTACGAACGCCCACCGCGGCCAGAAGCGTGCCCTGGGCCGAGGTCAACGCCAGCAATAACGGTATCCGCAACGAAGGTTCGGCGCCGTAAGCTTGCAAAAACCGCCGCCGAATAAATTCCGCAACCGTAGCCGCCAGTGCCGTGTCGGGTGTAATCTCGCTTAACCAGCGCCCGGCACAACAAAGGGCCGGAACCAGCTCCGGCGAATCCGGTGGGCAGTGTATGGACATTGTAAGCGGGTCACTCATATTCGCTCTCCAACAGCTCTTGGGCAGGGCGCCCGACACCGTGAGCCATCAGATTAGCCAGCAAGCCTTAACACAGTCTTAAACTCTTGCACCAGAATTCTTAAACTGGCCTTAAGGTTTCTCCCGCGCACCGGTTAAGACTGGCTTAAGAAAACCTGTGTACATTGCGATTCCGGGTCGTTTTTATTTGAAAGGTGCGCAGTTGAAGAGTGAAAAGTTGATAATCTTTCTCAACACGGGTCCCGCTTGATGCGCATATTATTGGTAGAAGACGATCACCTTCTAGGCAGCACCATGCTGGACATGCTGAGGGCGGACCAGCACACGGTAGACTGGCTGGACGATGGCCAGCAGGCGCTGAATGCACTGGTGGATGAGCATTTTGACCTGGCCATACTGGATTTGACTCTGCCTAGAGTAGACGGCCTTGATATCGTTCGACATACGCGACAACAGGGCAATCAGCTGCCCATTATCATTCTGACCGCCAGGGCTGAACTTGAGGAAAAACTGCAGGGCCTGGATGCAGGCGCAGATGACTACCTGACAAAACCCTTCGCCATGGCCGAACTCAAGGCCCGGATTCGGGCCGTTACCCGCCGCAGGTCAGCCACAAACCGGGACGAACTGATTGTGGGCCAGCTAACACTGGACCCGGCTTCGGCCCAGCTAACCTGCGGCACAGACACCGCAACCCTGCCACGCAGCGAGTTTCAGATTCTTCAATACATGATGCGTCACCCTGATCAGGTTGCCACCCGCAGACGCCTGGAAGAGCAGCTCTATGGCTGGGAACCGGGCGCAGAAAGCAACGCTCTGGAAGTGCACATTCACCATCTGCGGCGTCGGGTAGGCAAAGCCACCATCAGAACGATCCGCGGCGTTGGGTATCTGCTGGACAGCCAGGCAGCTGCCGGAGAGACAGAATGTCCCTGACCCGCACACTGACTCTGCTGGTGACCTCAACGGTGCTGTTGATTGCACTGATCGCAGCCGCCTGGAGTTACGTTGAGAGCAATCACGAGCTGGAAGAGCTATTCGACGCTGAACTGGCGCAGAGTACGCGTATTGTGCAAGGGCTGGTTCGCCATCTGGCAGACACCCAGTCACTGGAGCAGCTACCGCAAACCCTGCGCAGAGCGCTGACGCTATCGATTGCCGAAGATATCGACCCGGAAGCAGATGGTGACGAAATTCTGCCCGGTGGTGCAGGACACAAATACGAAAAGAAACTGGCTTTTGAAGTCTGGACGCCTGACCGCGTACCCCTGTTGGATACGCTCAATGCCGATGACCCCGGGGTTTTGGCCCCGGGCTACTCGTGGACCGAATCCCAAGGCTATCGCTGGCGGGTGTTCACACTCAAAGACACGGCCACGGGCTTTTGGATTCGCACCGCCCAGCGCGAGGCACTTCGCGAGGAGCTGAGCCAAGAACTGGCCCTGGGTAACGTTCTACCCTTACTCCTCGCGTTGCCGTTACTGCTGTTGGCTGCCAGCGCCGCCATTCGGATCGGTCTTCGGCCCCTGCTAAGGCTTGAACGTCCCATACGCAATATGGCGCCGGAACGTATCCACCCCCTTGACGACCGGCAGGCACCAAAGGAAGTCGCAGGCCTGGTACAGGCCGTGAACTCTATGCTCAAGCGGCTGAACCAGGCTCTGGAACGGGAAAGGCGCTTTTCAGCCGACGCCGCCCATGAACTGAGAACACCGCTGGCAGCCTTGCGACTGAATCTTGAAAAAGCCTGTGACAGCAATCCGCAGCAATTCAACACCCTGATCCAGTCCGTTGACCGCATGACACATCTGGTAGAGCAAATGCTGTTGCTGAACCGGGTCGACTCGGGCGCAGATTTTTCACCGCAACACCATAATCTGTCTGAGATACTCGAGCAAAGTATTGCCGATGTGGCACCGCTGGCACTGAAAAAGAACATTGAACCTGTGTTACAGGACGATGCCGGCGAAGCCCTGGTGTGTTGCCACGACGCCCTGATCAACACCCTGATGCGGTCTCTGTTGGCCAACGCAATTCAGTACAGCCCGCAGCATACGGTGGTGGAAACCCGCCTGGTGCCCTCCGCAGAGGGCTATCACATTACCGTTTGCGATCAGGGCCCCGGCATTGCGACTGCAGACCGGGAGCGGGCGCTTAGCCGTTTCGTCCGGCTTGACCAAAGGATTGGTGGCGGCGCGGGGTTGGGATTGGCCATTGCGCGGCGAATTGCGGAACTTCACGGCGGCCAACTGACCCTGAACACGCGGCCCGACGGCCAGACCGGGCTCTGTGTCAGTCTCTGGCTGCCAGCGCGCCTAGCGCTTTGCAATAGTACTAGATAGCAGCAGTGCAGAACGGCAATGGGGAGCTGCAACGGTGAACGTTAGGGGAACCGGGTTTTAAGATTTCAACGCATTCAAGAGCGTTTCATCATCCACCGGCTGCCCCCAACGATTGCCATGCATCAGTTCGGTCAGGGGCAAACGCGAACGCCAGCCTTTTGCTTGTAGCTCGGGCTGGTCCAGAAACTCGCTAACGTATCCAAGGCACAAATAAGCCAGCGGATACACGTTATCCGGCAGTTTCAGAATACCGGCCAGTGTGGTTTGATCAACAATGCTCACCCAGCCTACACCGATGCCTTCCGCCCGCGCCGCCAACCAGAAATTCTGTACCGCCAGGCAGGTGCTGAACAGATCCATCTCCACAATGGAACTGCGCCCCAATACATGAGTGCCACCGCGGCTGCGATCACAGGTAATGCAAAGGTTTAAGGGGCTTTCGACAATACCCTGCAGCTTCAGGCTGCGATAGGTGTCCTGCCGCTCACCGCTGTAGTTGTTCGCGGCTTTGGCGTTTTCTTCGTGATAGCTGGCCAACACCTTCTGGCGCACGCTCAGGCTGTCGATCAGGATAAAATCCCAGGGCTGCATAAACCCCACCGACGGTGCATGGTGCGCGGCTTTCAGCAGCCGGGCCAGCACGGGACGGGGGATGGGGTCTGGTAGAAACTGGGAGCGTACGTCACGACGCTCGAAAATAGCGCGATACAGACCCGCGCGCTCTTCGTCAGTGAAAGGACGATTGGGATCACTCATGGCTGCCTCGCCGGCCCGGATGTGGTCGCCACTGCCTTCAGCCCCAGCAAGTCGCGCAACCAGTCGGTATTCAGGTGTTGCTCCACCTGATCGGCCAGTCGGTCAAGCTGGGTGAGGCGATGCTGTTGATAATCAACAGCGGCGCCAGTGCGATCCAGCCCCGCCCATTGCAGCAGGACGTCACATGCCCCGGGCTCATCAAAAATTCCGTGTATGTAGGTGCCGGCTACCTGACCGTCGGCACTGATGGCACCTTCGTTTTGGCCGTTCATGTGGCCCAGCGGGCGCGCAAGCGCCTCGCCCTCACTCACCCCGTTGTGCATTTCGTAGCCACTGAAATCAACCTCTGCCTGAGCAGAATCCATCGCTGTCAGGTTCAGTGTCCCACGAACATTTTTCAACTGTTTGCCAGCCACCATAATGGTCGTCATATCCAGCAGACCCAGGCCTTCGGTTGTGCCGTTGCTGCCTTCCAATCCATGCGGGTCATCCACACGTGCACCCAGCATTTGAAAACCGCCACAAATACCAAACACCTTGCCGCCGTAGCGCAGGTGTTTTTGGATGGCTGGCGTCCAGCCCTGAGCGTGCAGAAAGGCCAGATCGGCGCGAGTGCTTTTACTGCCGGGCAGAATAATCAGGTCGGCCGCTGGAATGGGCTGGTCCGGGCCGATGAATTGCAGGTTTACGCCGGGGTGCAGCCGCAGGGGGTCAAAATCGTTGTGGTTACTGATCCGCGGCAGCACCGGCACAATCACATTCAGCGCGCCAGTCTCGCTTGCGCCGCTGGTGCCAATGCTGTCTTCGGAATCCACAATCAGGCCGTGAAGATACGGCAACACGCCAATAACCGGTTTTGCAGTGCGCTCGGTCAGCCAGTCCAGGCCTGGCTCCAGCAAGCTGATATCTCCGCGAAAGCGGTTGATGATAAAACCCTTTGTACGCTGTTGCTCGCTGGCAGAAATCAGCTCCAGGGTACCCACCAGCTGGGCAAACACCCCTCCCCGGTCGATATCACCTACCAACAGCACCGGGCAATCCGCCGCTTCGGCAAAACCCATATTAGCGATATCGTTGGCACGCAGGTTTATTTCAGCGGGACTGCCGGCACCTTCGGCGATGATGACATCGTAACGCTTGCTCAACGCTCGCCAGGCGTCCATCACCGCCACCATGGCTTCGGATTTATAGGCGTGATAATCCAGCGCATCCATATTGCCGTGTACCTGGCCGCGCAGAATCACTTGCGCGCCGCAGTCGCTCTGCGGTTTTAGCAATACCGGGTTCATATCGCTGTGAGGCTCCAGCCCACACGCCAAAGCCTGCAACGCAGTAGAGCGACCAATTTCGCCGCCGTCTATGGTCACCGCGCTGTTCAGGGCCATATTCTGCGGTTTGAACGGCGCCACCGACACACCCTGGCGCGCCAGCCAGCGGCACAGGGCCGCCACCACGGTGGTCTTGCCGGCGTCAGAGGTGGTGCCCTGAATCATCAGTGTAACCATAATCTACAACTCAACGCCCTTTTGGGCTTTTATGCCTTGATCTTTGAATGCGTGCTTCACCACGCCCATCTCGGTAACGGTGTCTGCCAGGTCAATCAGTTCCTGCGGCGCATTGCGACCGGTGACCACCACGTGCTGCATCTCGGGCCGGCCTTGCAGATCGTCCAGTACCCTATCCAGGTCCAGATACTCGTACTTCAGTGCAATATTCAATTCATCCAGCAAAATCATGTCGTAGCTATCGTCTTTCAGCATGGCCGCAACAATCTCCCAAGCGGCTGTGGCCGCGGCCACGTCCTGTTCCCGGTTCTGGGTTTCCCAGGTATAACCCTGCCCCATCACGTGGTAATCCACATTGGGCAGATTGCGGAAAAAGGCTTCTTCGCCAGTGCTGAACGCACCTTTGATAAACTGCACCACACCCACTTTCATGCCGTGGCCCAGGGCACGGGCAATCATGCCAAAGCCGGAGCTGCTTTTGCCTTTACCGGGGCCTGTCAGCACAAGCAAGACGCCTTGCTCTTTCTGAGCACGGGCAATGCGTTCGTGCATCATTTTCTGCTTGGCCGCCATACGGCGGGCATGGCGTTCGGGGTCTTTGGCGCGGTCTTTCATCATCGTTGTCTCATATTGGATTTTGCTTAGGGTGCCGGCACGAATACCGTCAACCCGTTAGACTGAAGGGTTATCAGTCGCTGATCGTAAAGGCGCTCTAGCGCCTCCGGCACCAGCATATTTTCCACTGGTCCCCAGCAGGCCTCACCGTTGGTATATAGCAGCAGCACGTGGGTGCACCAACGGGCGGCCAAGTTCAAATCGTGCAGGCACATAAACACGGTTTTACCAGCGCAGGCCTGATCGCGCAGCAGGCTCATTACTTTGACCTGATGGTGCAAGTCCAGATGGTTGGTGGGTTCATCTAGCAGCCAAATATTCGGGTTTTGAGTCATCAGCGTGGCGATGGCAACGCGCTGGCGCTCACCTCCAGACAGAGTGTTCAGCAGGCGACCCGATAAGTGATGCACATCCAGCGTCGCCAAAGCCTGCTCTGCACGGTGCTGATCTTCACCCTGCTCGCCTGCCCAAGGGGACAGCCACGGGTGGCGGCCAATCAGCGCGGTTTCCATTACGGTCGCCGGAAAACTATCTTGCCGCTCCTGGAATACCAGGCCCAGCTGTTTTGCAATATCGCGGCGCTTCAGTGCCTTTATCGGCGTATCGTTCAGTTTTACCTGGCCGCTGCGGGCCGGCAATAAGCCCGCCAGCGTATGCAATAAGGTGGTTTTACCCGCGCCGTTGGGGCCAAGCACGCCCCAGACCTGGCCCGGCTCGATGCTCATGTTCAATGGAGAGCTGTCGAGACGGCCGGGGACGTTGATGATCAGGTCGCGGGCGTTCAGCGCAGTCATCAGCGGCTCCGGTGCAATAAATACAAAAATGTGGGCACGCCCAACAATGCCGTGATCACCCCAACCGGTAGCTGTTCAGGCGCAATCACCGTGCGTGCCAGGGTGTCTGCCAGCACCAGCAAGGTGCCACCCGCCAGCGCACTGGCCGGCAGAATAATGCGCTGGTCGTTGCCCAGAATCAGCCGCAACATGTGCGGCACAATTAGCCCCACAAAACCAATACTGCCCGCCGTCGTCACCGCCGTGGCGGTCAGCAAGCTGGCCACTACGTAAATGGTCCATTCCAGCGGTCGCACCGCCACGCCCAGAGCCGCGGCTTGCATGGGGCCCCGCGCCAGCACGTTCAGATTACGGGCCAGGGGCATAATCAGCACCACCGATACCGCCAGCACCACCACCGCAGGCCAGGGCGAACGGGCATAAGACACATCGCCCATTAACCAATACAGCATGCCGGGAAGCTTGTAAGACGGGGTAATGGCCAGCATCAGGGTAATCACGGCACCCCAGCCGGCCGCCACCACTACACCGGTTAGCAATAGGCGAGACGGAGTCCAGCTGCCCGTCCCATGGGCCAAACCAAACACCAGCACGGTTGCCAGCATAGCGCCGGCAAAGGCCGAGCCCGATATGATCAAGGTGCCCATTCCTGCCAGCATCGCTAATAATGCACCGACCGCCGCGCCGCCTGAAAGCCCAAGCACGTAAGGATCTGCCAGAGGGTTGCGCAGCAACACTTGCATCAGGGCGCCCGCCACCGCTAAAAGCCCGCCGGTGCCAAACGCAGCCAACGTGCGCGGCAATCGCAAATCCAGCAACAGGGTTCGGTGCAGAGTGCTGCCTTCGCCCTGAATAACCTGCCATAAATCTGCAGGTGCGACATTCACGCTACCCAGCGCTAACGCCAAAGCCATGGATGCCAAAGCCAGAACGCCAAGGCCGAGCAAAGAGCGGGTCATTGACCCAACACCCCGGCAATGACACTTTTCTTATAATCGCTCACGGGCTTTCCCCAGCTTTTCACAGACGGTTTGTATGGCATCAAGTAGTCTTGGCGAAGGTCGCGAGATAGGCGACGCGGGTACAAAGAACAGATTGTTTTTTTCAACTGCGGTCAGCCCCGCATACTTTTTCCATTCATCCAGCTGGTCATCGCTAATGCCGTCAACGCTGCCGGTAAGAATGGCGTCGGGGTCTGCCTGCAATACAACTTCCGCGCTGATTCTGGGTATCAGCCGTTGCATATCGCCGAACACATTCACTCCGCCGCACAATTTCAGTACCTTACCAATCAGGTGCTCGTTATTAACGGTCATCAGAGGTTTTTCCCACACCTGATAAAACACCGGGACAGGATCAACATCGCGATACTGCGCGGTAAGAGTAGCAATGCCGGAACGGAAACGTTCGGCTTCGGCAAAACCCTCCGCCTCGGTGCCCGCCAAGGTAGAAAGTCGTTCGATAACACTGGAAACTCCCTCGAACGTGCGGGGTTCAATGGCAAAAGTGGAAATGCCCAACTCCTGCAGCAACTCAACCTGCGCCGGCGGATTGCCCGTTACCCAGGTAACCACCAGGTCAGGCTGAAGCGCCATCAGGGCTTCCATATCTACCCGGGTGTGGCTGCCAACCGACGGCAAGGTGAGCGCGGCCGGGGGATAATCGCTGTAATTAACAACCGCAATCACTTTGTCGCCAGCGCCGGCCGCAAACACGAGCTCAGTAGCACCGGGCGACAAGGTAATGATGCGCTGGGCCGCGGCCGATAAACAAAGCTTCTTGCCGGTGTCATCCTCCGCGCAACGTTGCATCTCACTGGCTGATATTGGGTGCACCAAGATCGCTATCAGAAACCCCAAGGCAAATCTGAAATTCAGCCAGCAAGAAACCACGCTTTTACTCCCGTATTTATGACTTACTGAATATCGTAACGAACGGACAGCATGGCTGTGCGACCTGCATAGATGTACTTCACACCATCAAAGCGCTCCGCGGTTGAGTATTCCTTGTCTAGTGCGTTAACCAAAGTAAGCCTGGTGTTCCAGTTCGGTGCAAAGTTCCAGCCGGCGCGAATATCCAAGGTTGCAAATCCAGCCAAACGATCAACACTATCTGCCTTGTCATACCGATCGCCTTCTGCGATTACGGAGCCACCAAATACGAAACTATCGATAGTTTTATCTAGGTCAATACGCGCGGTCTGGCGGGTGAGGCGCCTTAACTGATTACCGCTTTCTCGATCTTCTGGATCCATATAGGTCAATCCGATTTTTGCGCGCCACCCATTGCGTTCATAACCCCCGGCAAACTCTGCGCCACGAATTCGCGCCTCGTCGACATTCACCACAGTGTTCACGCCGGCAATAATCCCGGAGCTAATCAGATTATCAATATCCATCTGATAGACTGCAAAATCCCAGAACCAGAACTGATAGTTTCCGTTGACGCCAACCTCATAGCTTTCTGATTTTTCGGACTTCAGATTCGGATTACCCTCATATAAATACCCGAAGCCAAAGTCGGTAAACGGAAGATAGAGATCATTGAATGTAGGTGCTCTGAAGGCAGTCCCATAGCTAGCTCGAACTCGATGAGACCGATCAAACTTATAGCCTAACGCTAGGTTGCCTGTTTCCTCGGTGCCATATGCTTCATTATCGTCACCACGCAAGCTCAGCTGGGCATCAACCGGGCCAAAATTAAGACGCAACTGGCTGAACAAGGCAAAGTTAGTTCTGCTGGTTTCAACAAAGTCTTCCGAACTAGTAACGTCGTCCTGCTGCAACTCCGCGCCAACGATTAGCTCGTGCACACTATACGAAAATGTGTTCTCCCACCTGGCCTGTCGCAGTCGCGTGTTATATGTGGAATCACCAAAAGAAGCGGACGTATCTGTTTCATCTCTTGATTCCGAAAATTGAACAGCCGTTTGCCAATTGTCGTTCAGAGGCGTCATCACGCCAACACCGAAGGTACGAATCATGTAATCTGTAATTCCAGCTTCGTCGCCATCTTGATACTCTGTGCTTCCCTCAGATTGCAGCAATATAAGACTGGCTTCACCACCGTTTTCAAAATCATGAACAACACGACCAAGTCCCGCAGTATTGCGGAAACCTCTATCGTCACCATTTTCGACAATAGCGGTACCATCACTCTCCTTGTGTAAACCGCTCAAACTAAAACGCGTATTTCCGGCAATTCCAGAAGCGCCAGCGCTAATTTTTTGGGTATCGAAATTACCCGCACCGGCCTCCACCCAGCCGCGTTGACCTTGTTTCGGGTCGAGCGTGAAAGCTTGAATGACACCACCCATAGCATCTGCGCCATAAAGTGAACTACGAGGTCCGCGCACGACTTCAACTCGCTGGACGAGTTCCATAGGGAAATATTGCCAAGAGGCACCGCCACTCGTCGCCGAGTGCAGCCTTATACCATCAACCAGAAAGACTGAACCCGCATTTTTAACACCGCGAATATTAACGCTAGTCGTCTTCCCAAAAGAGCCATTCCCAACCACGTTGATGCCCGGCTGGCCGCGCAGAAGATCAGAAAATTCAGCAGGCGCTTTCGAGCGAATCTCTTCTTCGCTGATAACAGTCACCGACGCCAAGCTCTCACCCACAGTTTTAGGGCCAAGCGTAGCGGTAACAACAATCGGATCCAGAATCGAGCCGGTGGATTCTTGGGCAACCGCAATAGAAAGAGGACTTAATGCAAAAGGCACCAACAGACTGCTGGCAACAAACCGGAAAGCTTTCATGAAACGCACTCATAGACACACCACGCGCACCCGCATGGTTAGTTTTTTGGTGCTGCAAAGAGGGCGCAAAAGCAGGCCGCAAGTGAAGCGGGCGCCTTAAAAAAGGTGGGGAAATGCCGTGAAACAGGGTCGGTGTTTACCCACCGCAACTGCCCTCCGCAGCGTTCGGTGTGTTGACAGGCCGGTCTCCGGACTTGTGAGCTGTATTTCTGAACGGCGCAAGCCTTCCCATGCGTTTGCACAGTGGCACCTTTCTTAGCCGTTCACTCACTTACCGTTGCGGGGGCAGTGCCGGACTTTAACCGGCTTCCCGTTTCACTGTTGCAGCGATGATGATAACGCCAGAACAACACCTGAAAACGACGGCAAGGCTAACAACGCGTTAATGTCTGGTCAATGATTAATCACGGGGGCCCTCGCCAACGCCTTTTCCAGACGGCGCCATTGGCTCTCGCCTGAGGCCAAGCCGAAGCGCACCATGCCGGGTTGTTCGAATATTCTTACCAGCACGCCCTGCGCGGCGAGGCAGTCCGCCAGTGCGGTTGGGGCATCGGTGCGAACGGTATGGAACAACGCGCTTCCGCCCATCGGGTTCAGTCCGGCTGAATGCACTATTTCTCTTAGCCTTTGAGCGCTGCTCTGCAAGCGGCCACAGGTATTTTGCTGCCAGTTTAAATCCAACAGCGCCTTTGCCATCACATAGCGCGCAGGACCATTCACCGCCCATGACCCCAGCTTTTCCGTCAGCCTGTCCGCAAGATTCTTATCGGCAAGCACGAAGCCGGCGCGTATCCCGGCCAGGCCAAAGAACTTCCCCAACGAGCGCAGAACAATCAGGCCCGGCCGACCGCTCTGGCAGGCCAGACTAAAGGCTGGCGTTGCGTCCATAAACGCTTCGTCCACCACCAGCCAACCACCGCGTTTTTGCAACCGCTTATGCCAGCGCAACAGCGTAGACGGAGGGATAATTTCTCCCGTGGGGTTGTTAGGATTGATCCATACCAGCACGTCAAGCTGATCCAACCAGCGATCATCGCAACCCGAGGCGCCACCTTGGGCCTGCCTAGGCCCTATTGGAACAACCTTGTGACCAGCAGAGTGCCAATGGAGCCCATGCTCGCGATAGCCAGGTACCGGTATGCCTACACAGCAGGGTTTGCGTAGGCTGGGCAGCGCCATAATGGCCGCTTGGCTGCCAGCAACGGACACGCAACCAGCAGCCAAGGGTGCGCCTGACCAATGACGAATAATCTGTTCCAGGCCGTCGTCGTCTTCTGGCAGGCGCTGCCACACATCCGCCGGCAACTCCGGCACCGGCCACCCCAACGGGTTGATGCCGGTGGATAAGTCCAGCCACTGTTCACGGGGAATACCCCAGCGTTTTACCGCGTCATTCAGCCGCCCGCCGTGCTGTAACATCACCACCCCGCCGCCACGGCCACAACACCGGTTGTGGCGAATATAACCGCCAACCAAAGCCAGGTGCCGCGGCGTACCAGTGCAATGGCCGCCCGGATACTGTCGGCACTGGCCGGGTTAGTAGCGCCCAGGTACGGGCGCTGTTTTACGCCTTGCGCATAAGGCGACGGGCCACCGAGCTGCACGTTTAGAGCACCCGCGCCGGCCGCCATCGCCGGGCCGGCGTTGGGGCTGTCCCATTGCGGCGCCTGCTGGCGCCAGCAGTGCCAAGCCAGCTTGCGATTGCCTAACAGCGTGTAGGTTAATGCCGTAAGCCGCGCAGGCACCCAGCCCATTACGTCGTCCAGCCGGGCAGCCGCGCGGCCAAAGTATAGAAACTGCGGGTTGCGATAGCCCCACATGGCGTCTAACGTATTCACAGCACGATGCACAATAACGCCAGGTATACCACCCACCAAAAACCAGAACAGGCTGGCAAACACCGCATCGGCGCCATTTTCCAGCATGGATTCGGTAGCCGCTGCCGCCACGCCCTGCCCGTCCAGCGCACTGGCCTGGCGGCTTACAATACGGCTAACCTGTTCCCGTGCCGCATCCAGCTCGCCTAGTTGCAGCGGTTCGGCCACGGCCAGCCCATGCTCTGCCAAGCCCTTGAGGGAAATCGCAAAATACAATGAAGCAGCCTGGGCCAGTAACAACCACAAACCGTTAAGCACAGAAGACAGCCAGAGTGTTAAAAACAACAGAGGCAGCACAAGCGCGCACAGGGCCACAACACCCAGCACAAGACTGCGCCAGGCCATTTTCGGCGCCTGGTTAAGCTTCCGCTCCAGAATGCCGGCCAGAGTGCCAAAGCCCACCAGTGGATGCAGTCGGCGGGGTTCACCCAATAATCGGTCAAGGGTCAGACCAAGCAGACAAACCAGAAAAGGTGCAAGAAAGGGAGCGAAAACAGCGGCCATTACGGCTTTAAGGTCATCGGCAAACCAGCAACGCTCATAATCACCCTGTCGCAGCGTTCAGCCAAAGCCTGGTTCAGCCAGCCCAGCTCGTCGCCAAAGCGTCGGGTAAGTGGGTCCATACCAATAATGCCCAGCCCAACTTCGTTGCTGACAATAATCAGCTTACCCGGGTACCGGGCCAGCTGTGTTAAAAACTCTTCCCGCTCCCACGCGAAAACGGTCTCGCCGGCGTGCAGCAAATTACTCACCCACAAGCTCATGCAGTCCACCAAAATGCACGGGGCTTTTTGGCCTGCGCTGGCATGGAGAGCAAGCACTGAGGCCAGGGCTAAGGGCTCTTCACTTAAACCCCAGTTAACAGGGCGTTGCCGCTGATGGAGGTCAATCCGTCTGCGCATTTCGTCGTCGCCGGCCGTTGCGGTAGCAAGGTACACCACCTCACCGCCCATCTTGTGGGCAAGGCTCTCCGCCAACGCGGTTTTACCGGAGCGAATGCCACCAATAACCAGAGTGTGCATGTTGGTTTCAGTCCTCGGGATGGAAAAGCAAATAGTGGCCGGCAAGCGCGCAGGCCTTGAACTCTACCGGATCTGAACGACTCAGAGTATGATCCATGTTCTCTCGCTCTTACACCGGCTTTTGCGTTGTAATTCATTGCCACACAGCTACGCGTTTGCAGTTTACAGGTAATTATCATGTTATTTCCCACCAGTTGGACCAACCCCCCTGAGCTTCCTTCCGCCCATTTTCTGGAACTTGCTATGCAGCGCCAGAACACGCTGACCAAACCTCCAGGATCATTGGGCCGGCTGGAAACGATTGCGACACAGCTGGCCAGCATGCAAAGCTCTGAACAGCCGGTGGCTGACCAGATTCATATCAGCATTTTTGCCGGCGACCACGGTGTCTGCGCGGAGGCTATTTCTGCCTACCCGCAAGCCGTCACCGCTCAGATGGTTGCCAATTTTGCCAGCGGCGGCGCCGCCATCAGTGTGCTGGCAAAATTTTTGGGCGCAACGCTGGAGGTGATCAATCTAGGCACCGTTGTCGACACGCCGGACCTGCCGGGTGTGAT
>JBALXR010000075.1:0-15741 GCA_036960525.1 Marinobacter sp. | reverse complement strand
GAAGAGCTACACCCGTTTCTAGTTAACAATAGGCATAAGTAGGTGTCTCCTCAGAGCTACTATGCCACTTGATTGGTTTTGGTTTAAACCAGCTCTATCCTTTAAGACAGTTGAAACATGTTTAGCGACAATGTCCGTTGGCGGATAGTAGTTTGGAGCATGGCGTCACGGATGAACGCCAGGCTGGTGACAGACGCCCTGACCATGGCCATCTGGCAGCGGCAACCGAAAACGGGTTTAATCGTCCATTCGGATCAAGGCTCTCAATATGCCAGCAACGCTTATCGGCGGTTGCACTCTATGCTGGGTTATATCAGCCCGATGGGTTACGAAGCAGACGCTGTTGAACTGAGGAAAGCAGCTTAACTGGGTTGTCACAAAGTGCTTGATCACTCCAATCCCATGTTTTCCCTGTGTGTCAGCGTAGTTGTCGCTTGATTATTTCAGAGGACAACCATGCCCCATTATTCCCCGGAACGTAAGTAAGCCATTATCCAAAAGATGGCACCACCCCAAAGCCTGACCGTGGCAGCAGAAAAAATGTTGCCAATGAACAGTCCTTGGCCGCCTCGCCACTGACCGGCAAAACTGCCGCGATGACGACAGTGCCGGTCATGACCCACAAAAACGTGTCGATATTGAGGCGCTTCAAAAGTAGCATGCACAAGCTCGGTCAGGCCAATGCACTTTCCAACACCTTTGCGACATGCAAGGCGGTTTTATTGGCACCATCGTGAATTTGATGTCGGCAGCTGGTGCCGTCAGCAACCACAAGATCATTAGCCTCGGCCTTACGAACTGCAGGGAGCAGTGAAAGCTCGGCCATCTGCATCGAAGCCTCGTAGTGTTCTCGTTCGTATCCAAAGCTGCCGGCCATTCCGCAGCATGAGGTTTCGATGTTTTTAACCTCTAGTTCCGGTATCCAGCGAAGCACCTGCTCGACTGGTCGAAGAGCATCAAAGGCTTTCTGGTGACAGTGGCCGTGTAGAAGCACTCTAGGCGTTTCGAGGGCTTTTAGCTCAAGCTTCAAGCGACCTGCGTCTTGTTCTTTGACCAAAAACTCCTCAAACAGGAAGGACGCCTTCGACAAAGCAACGGCCTGCTCACCGTAGCCATACTGCAAAAACTCATCGCGCAGGGTTAGCAGGCAGGATGGCTCCAGCCCGACAATACTGATGCCCCGTTCAACAAACGGCATCAGGTACTCGAGTGTGCGCTTTGCTTCGGCTTTGGCCTTGTCCACCTGGCCGGAGGCAAGATAGGTTCGGCCACAGCATAACGGTCTCTCGCTCGGAGCTTTGTTGACGTGCACATGGTAGCCGGCGGCAGCAAGAACCCGTTGTGCCGCTTCCGCGTTAGAAGGCTCAAGGTAGTTATTGAAGGTGTCGACAAACAGCAAAACTTCTTTTTCATAGTCTGCGTTACCCGGCTTTGCAGCAGCGCCCGCCAGATAGTTACCGCAAAAGTTCGGCAAAGCGCGCTGTTCTGCCAAGCCTAATGTGCGCTTAATCCAGTTTGACAAAAAAGGCACCCGTTCAACTGCAGCGACGACGCTTGAAAAATGCCTGGCGTATGCAGCGTAACGAGGCATCTCAGCCACACATCGATCTCGAAGTGAAATTCCGTGTTTTTTTGACCAGGCCGAACGTGCCTCAATTTTCATCTTGGCCATGTCCACACCGGTTGGGCAATCACGTTTGCAGCCCTTGCAGGACACACACAGATCCAGTGCCTCTTTGACATCGTTGCCAGCCAGGCCTTCTGACCCCAACTGTCCGGACAACGCCAGCCGTAATGTATTGGCGCGTCCTCGTGTCAGGTGTTGTTCCTCCCGGGTAATGCGAAAGCTGGGACACATGGTGCCGGCGTCGAATTTGCGGCAATGGCCGTTGTTGTTGCACATTTCAACAGCTTTGATCAGCCCGGATGTCGGATCGCCCGCACTGCCCGGCGCACTTTGTTCGCCGGTTAACGGATCGCGAAGAACATCCCAACCTGACCAGTCGAGCGCTGGTGTTATTGGTATGCCTTTGTACCCTTTATTAAACCGGAAGTAGTCTGGATCATCCATTCGCGGGGTATCGACGATTTTGCCGGGATTCAGCAAATTCTCAGGATCGAAAAGCTGTTTAATCTCCTTGAATGCCCCATTGAGCTGTGGCCCGAACTGCCAGGCAACCCACTCTCCCCGACAGATCCCATCGCCATGCTCCCCTGAAAACGCACCTTTGTATTCGCGCACCAGCGCTGACGCTTCTTCGGCGATTGCACGCATTTTTTGCGCTCCGTCACGACGCATATCCAGAATCGGCCGAACATGCAAAGTGCCGACACTGGCGTGGGCATACCAGGTCCCTTCCGTGCCATGTCTATGAAATACTTCGGTGAGCTTACTGGTATATTCTGCGAGGCTTTCAAGCGGTACTGCGCAGTCTTCAATAAAGGAAACAGGCTTACCGTCACCTTTCATACTCATCATGATGTTAAGGCCTGCCTTGCGCACATTCCACAAAGCGGCCTGTTCAGCGGCGCCGGTCATGCTGACGACACAATCAGGTAAACCCAGATCCCCCATCAGCTCATTGAGCTTTGCCAGATCGCCTCGCAGTTTCTGCGCGTCTTCCCCGGAGAATTCAACCAGCAGAATCGCTTTGGGTTTGCCAATTAGCGCTTTCTCGATCACGGGCCGGAACGCTGCATTTTCAATCGCAAGGTCTATCATGGTCCGATCCACCAGCTCTACCGCTGATGGCTTTAGAGTAACGATATGCTGGGTCAGGTCCATCGCCTGGTAGAACTGAACGAAGTTAACCACGGCCAGCACTTTGTGAACCGGTAGCGGTGCAAGCTGAAGCTTGATTCTCTGTGTAAGCCCCAGAGTTCCTTCAGAACCGACTAACAGGTGAGCGAGATTAACCTGGCCGTCCAGGTTATAAGGACGCGAATTCTGGCAGTTGAAGATATCAAGATTATAACCACCCACGCGACGCAGAACCTTGGGAAAACTCTCTATTATGTTGGCGTTTTCCCGTTCTGCGATGTGCTGCACCTGCTGGGCTATTGCGCGAATTCTTTCATTGTCAGGTAGGTTGCTGGTCAAACCAAAATGCCCTTGCGAACCGTCCGCAAGTAAGGCGTCAATACCCAGAACATTGTGGACCATATTGCCGTACTTGATGGACCTTGAACCACAGGAGTTATTGCCCGCCATACCACCAATGGTGCACTGGGCTGCCGTTGATACATCAACCGGGAACCAAAGCCCATAGGGCTTGAGCCAGCGGTTGAGGTCATCAAGAACCAGACCGGGTTCAACAACCACTGTCTGTTGCTCTCCGTCAAACTCGACAATCTGGTTTAACCAGCGGCTGGTATCCAGAATGATCGCTTTGCCAACAGTCTGGCCACACTGGCTGGTACCCGCCCCGCGCGCAAGTATCGGAACTTTTGCATCTCGAGCTATATCAACGGCAAGTTGCAAGTCAGCCTGATTGCGGGGTATCACGACGCCGACCGGCATAATCTGGTAGATGGACGCGTCCGTGGAGTATCGTCCGCGTGAGGCGTCGTCAAAAAGCACATCGCCCGCAAGTTCACGTGCCAAACGAGCGGCAACATCAGACATCGGTTTTACTCGCGCATTTTGCGATTGTATCTTAGGCTCTGAAAACGAGTTCATCGTTTACTCCTGATCTATGCCGTTATAAACACCGCTATTAATTGACGTGGTGAGGCGGATTCTGGGAGAAGTACTCCAGAGCTGCCAAAACGCCGCTACCTTTGAGGCTCACCCCAGACAACTTCAGACCAGCCTCACAGCCACCTAGCGCTGCGATCAAAGTCAGATCATTGCAGTCACCGAGGTGTCCTATTCGGAACATCTTGCCTTTCGACTTGCCTAGCCCCATGCCCAGCGAAAGATCGAAGCGCTCGTAAATCAGACGCCGAACCGCATCCGCATCCACGCCATCGGGCATCACGACACCCGTCAGAACCGGGGAGTAGACATCTGGTTCCTGACACTGAATTTCCAGCCCCCAGGCTTCAACAGCCGCACGCACGCCGGCAGCCCAACGCTGGTGGCGTGCAAACACCTGTTCCAGGCCTTCGTCAAGCAACATATCCAACGCTTCATTCAGGCCGTAAAGCAAGTTCGTGTTGGGCGTATAAGGCCAATAACCGTTTTTGTTGGCCTCAAGAATTTCGTCCCATGCCCAGAAGCTTTTTGGCAAATTTGAAGTTTTGCTGGCAGCGATGGCGTTATCCGACAAGGCGTTAAAACTGATGCCTGGCGGCAGCATCAAACCTTTCTGGGAACCGGAAATGGTTACGTCCACCCCCCACGCATCGTGTTGGTAGTCGGCGCACGCCAGGCCTGAAATCGTATCGACCAATAACAGTGCTGGATGGCCGGCGGCATCGATGGCGCGGCGTACTGCAGGGATATTGCTTGTTACACCGGTTGAGGTTTCATTGTGAACCACACACACCGCCTTGATGGTGTGGCTTGTATCTTTTCTGAGGCGCTCTTCAATCATGTCGGCCTGCACGCCTGCGCGCCAACCCTCATATCCGGGCAGCCCCAGGAATTCCGGCTGCAGCCCAAGCCGACGCGCCATTTTTTCCCACAGTGTTGCGAAGTGACCCGTTTCGAACATCAGCACATGGTCACCGGCAGACATAGTGTTAATGAGGGCTGCCTCCCAGGCTCCAGTTCCGGATGCAGGGTAAATAATGACGGGCTGGGTCGTTTTAAAGATAGTCTGAATTTTTTTCAGCAGCTCCAGACCCAGTGCGCCAAACTCAAGCCCGCGATGGTCAATCGTCGGGAGGCTCATGGCGCGCAGAATTCGGTCCGGTACAGGAGACGGCCCGGGTATTTGAAGGAAGTGCCGACCTGAGGGATGAAAATCAAGTTTCAACATAGCGAATACTCCGTGAGTCTGTGGTGTCTATAAATTCTGAATTTTGAATTCACAAATGAAGCGCGTTATGGGTAAATATGGAGTTGATGAACTACTTGATACATCCCTCCTGGCGGAGATTGCTAACGTCCTCTTCACTCAAGCCAGCGCTATACAAGATTTCATCGGTGTGTTGCGCAAAGAGGGGCGCCGGAGAGCGAATCTGTGAAGGCGTACGGGAAAATTTGCTGGGAAAACCGATCGTTTTCATCTTGCCGATCACCGGGTGATCGACTTCCTCGACCATGCCTCTGGCAAGAAAATGCTCATCCTGCATGGCCTGGGCAAAATTATTGATCGGTCCGGCCGGCACGCCTGCAATGTCGCATCGATCCAGCCAGTACGCCGTTTCACGAAGGGACAGAATTTCTTCCAAAACACGCTCAAGTTGCTCGACATTGCGCCCACGGTCGCTATTGGTTAAAAACCGCTCGTCAGCGATCAAATCGTCCCGCGCGATGACATCCTGACAAAACCGCTCCCAGGTTCGCTGGTTAGCACAACCCAGCATCATGTAACCATTCTGGGTTTTAACAGCCTGATAAGGAGCTGATACGCGATGACGCCAGCCGGTGGCTTCCGGCACAGTGCCTTCGGAAAAGTACGCCGCCGCCTCCCAACTGAACCAGGGCAAGCCGCATTCGGTGATGGCTATATCAATCTGCTGACCTTCACCAGTATTCATTTTGTGGATATACGCCGCCAGAATCGAGTAAACCGCCGTGATGCCCGCACCAATATCGTAAACGGCAATGCCGGTTTTTACCGGCCGTCGGCCTGGCTCGCCCGTCATCGACATCAAACCGCTCATGCCCTGGGCCACCAGATCAAAACCCCCTTTGTTGCTGTACGGACCCGTTTGACCATAGCCTGAAATAGAGCAGTAAATTATGCCGGGGTTGATCGTTTTAATAGTTTCATAATCGATCCCCAGAGATTTCGTCACTCCGGGCCGATAGTTCTCGACAATGACATCTGCGTCTTTGGCGAGCCGATAAAATATCTCCCTCGCCCGTTCATTCTTGAGGTTTAAGGAGATGCTTTTTTTGTTTCGGTTGATCTGGGAGAAGCACGTGGATTCGTCGTTAACGTATGGCCCCATTTGTCGGCTGTCATCGCCACCATTGGCCTTTTCCACCTTAATGACTTCAGCTCCCATGTCACCAAGTACCATGGTGCAATAAGGTCCGGCCATAATTTGTGATACATCCAGAACTTTTATGTTTTTCAAGGGAAGCATGTGTTTTCTCCGTGTCGGAAAAGCTGTTCAGTAAGCAAGCTATTTTCCAGTCCATTCAAACGGCGTCTTGGTGACGAACTTATTGACCGCTGCTTTGAAGTCAGCACTGGCATAGCAGGTTCTAACCCAGTCATCGCTGACATCCGCAGCGGTCCGCCTGTGTGCCAGAACTCGGTTTATAACTTCTTTGGCCGCCTGTACCGTCAAAGGCGCTCGCTGACTGAAAGCCTGCGCCTTTTTGTCGACCTCATCCCTGATGACATCGGCTTCAAAAACCTCGCTGACTAATCCAAAGGACGCGGCCTCCGGTGCCTCGATCAGCTTTGCCGCCATCAGAATTTCCTTGGTTCGGGGGATACCCACAAGATCCATCAGGCGTGAAACGTTAGTGACCGACAGGCAATTGCCCAGGGTTTTAGCAATCGGTACCCCGAACTTCAGCGAGGGCGTGCAATAACGAAAATCGCAAGCAAGCGCAATAGCAGCGCCACCGCCGACACAAAAACCCTCGAGCATCGCGATGGTCGGCGTTTTCATGGTTTCCAGGCTATGAAGCACACTGTCGATACGGCGTTCATAAGCAATTCCCTGATCGCCGTGGTCAAAATCAGCAAATTGCTTGATGTCCGTTCCGGCTACGAACGCTTCCCCACCGTAGCCATAGAAAACGACAGCGCTTACCTCCGCTTTCCCGTCCATCTCTTCACAAATCCGCTTCAGTGAATCGTACATACTCCACGTCATTGCATTGCGGTTTGCTGGGCGATTGAAGCCAACCCAGGCCACCCCTTGGTTTACCTTGCAGTCGACACTGCCTTGGTCAGGTTTATTCATTTCATATTTCCTTCAGCTATTAGGTGCCATAAACCAGGTTCACCAATGACAATGCAAAGGCTGGAACATAGGTATTTATGATGAGAATCGCGAACAGCACCGCCAGGAACCAGAGGTTGGTACGCGAAGTCGCCCAAATGTCAGATTTTGCGATGGAGCACGAAGCAATTAGTACACTCGCCACAGGGGGTGTTTGTTGGCCTATGGCCAGATTCAATGTAACGATCAAACCGAAGTGGACCGGGTCTATACCCACCGCGAGAATTAGCGGAAGAACGATTGGAACCACCAGGATGATGGCGGCGGCAGAATGCAGGAATATGCCCAGAATCAGGAAGACGACATTGAGCAACGCCAAGATGATGTACTTGTTGTCGGTCATGTCACTGATGGAATTGGCGAGCTGCTGTGGAAGCTGAGTCTCAGTGAGATAAAGCCCCACGACAGCGGAGCTCGCCACCAGAAGCATAACCACAGCCGTTTGAACGCCAGCATCGAGACAGGATTTGTAGAAGATACGCAGGTTGAATTCACGGTAAACAACGGTACTGATGAAGATGGCAACAACAACGGCCAGTGCAGCACCTTCGGTCGCAGTTACGATCCCGCCAAATATACCGCCCAGAATAATAACCGGAATCGATAATGCCCAAATCGCGCCCTTGAAAGCTTCCCAGAGCTTTTTGGCCCGGAATTCACCTTCCGACGGAAAGTTATTCTTTTTAGCCAAGTAATAACACATGGCGGCTAAACCCAAGGCTCCCAATATTCCGGGCAGAATGCCGGCGACAAACATTTTGACTACAGAAACGCCGGACATTACGGCATAAAGAATCATGGGGATGGATGGCGGCAGAATAATCGCGAGGCTCGCCGCCGAGGATGAAATGGCCGCTGAAAATTCCTTCGAGTAGCCTTTCTTTTTCATCGCCGGAATCATAATACTGCCGATAGCAGAGACTCCCGCGACAGCTGACCCCGAAATTTCTGCAAAAAATATCGAAGCGCCTATGGTAACCATAGACAGCCCGCCCTTTATAAAACCAAGCATTGCCGACGCAAGATCAATCAACCGCCGCGAGATACTAGAGGCGTTCATAATGGCACCCGCTAATATAAAGAGCGGAATCGCAATGAGCGGGAACTTCGTCGCACCATCAAACATTACCATCGCGACATTGGGTAATGCCGAGACTCCATAACTACTGACAGTTGCAACAGCACCAACAATACCTAGCGCTATCGCTACAGGCACGTTGATCAGAATCAGGCATATAAGACCAACAAACATGGAAAAAATGATCATTTTATTATTCTCCTGGGCTCGCTCAAGGCTACTATTTAGTAGTTATTGAAGCCTTGTCGTAGGTGAGGCCCGCTTCTTCCAGTTCATGGTCTATGAACCCATCACCTTTGGCGCTGGCGATCACCTCTGGTAGATGTAAGAGCTCGGCGATAATAAAGAGGACAGCACCAACAGGAATTGCAGATTGTGTTAGCTGCACGGACACACTGGTAAGACTGATAAGCGTCGACCCCTCAAGTATCAGGACGACTTGCGTGCCGGTATAGGCGAGTAAAACAAAGAAACCGATGGTGATCGACTCGGCGACTAACGCAATAGGCAACCGGATTGAAGGGGGGAAATAGTTAACAACGGTCGGGCAGCCAATGTGAGCACCCTTGGCTGCGGCAAGTGCGGCACCATAGTAAGTCAGCCAGGCCAAACCCACAGAAGCGACTTCGTCGTACCAACTAAACGGTGAACCAATAAATCTCGAGAGAAAACCTACGGTAACAACCGATGCCAGAGCAATCATTATGGCAACGACAATAACTTCAAGAAACTTAAAATAAGCTTTTTTAAAAATTGTAAGTGAATTCATTTATATCCCCTGAAACACGAGAGCCGGTTAGTACCTACGTGCAACACATGATCCGCGCAGTGATCGCGAACCATGCACAGCAGGAAGGAGTCGTCCTTTATTGCTTACGGAGCTGACTAACCTTATCCAGCATTTCCTGACCGCCTTCTACTTCATCAGCGAACTTTTTGTAGATCGCGTCTGAGCCGGCAACAAATGCTTTTTGATCTGCTTTGTTTACCTGCATCCCTTCAGCTTTCATTTTCTCGACCAGACTGTTATCAAGCATTTCGCCTTGTTCAAGTGCAAAGGCTTCCACTTCTTGAGCTGTCTCAATCAGCACATTTCTGACATCTTCAGGCAGTCGGCTCCAGCGGGCGCCAGCCAATACATAGGCAGGTGTATAAACGTGATTGGTAATTGACAGGTAATCCTGAACCTCGTGGAATCGTTGGGAGTAGATTTGGACCAGAGGATTCTCCTGGCCGTCCATCGCGCCTGTTTGCAGCGCAACGAAGGCTTCGGAAAGTGCCATTGGGGCAGGACTCGCGCCATAACTTTGAAACATCTCAACGCGCCACACCCCGTTGGGGGTCCTTAGCTTGATGCCATCCAGATCCGCAGGCACAACGATAGGCCGGACATTGTTGGTTATTTGCCGAAAGCCGTTCTCCCAAACGCCAATAACTCGGTAGCTTTTGTCTTCTGCAGCCTGGTAAAGCACGTCCCGCACAAGCTCATCCCGTACGCGCTTCATGTGGTCTCTGTCTTCAATCAGATAGGGCATTTCAAACACCGAAAATTCGGGTGCGACACTGCTCATGACGGACGAGGGCAAAGCCAGATCCAGCGTACCCAGTTTCAATTTATTAAGCATCTGGGAGTCACTGCCTAGCTGGCTGGAACCAAAAGGTATGACCTCGGCCTTACCTTCCAGCTTTTCATTCGCGATTCTTGCGAATTCGTTGACTGATTTTTCGAATAAAGATCCCGGACCCCCTACATGACCAAACTTGATCTGGGTCTCTGCTGCCTGCGCGGCTTGTACACCTAGCGCAAACACGGAAGCGAGCAATGCTGTCTTCAAGATTTTCATACTAATCTCCGATATTTCATTGTTTTTATTTGCAAGCAAAACCGTCGATAGTTAAATCTCTCCAAAATGACCGAGTTGCCGTTTCATGCCACCGTCAAAGATGATCGGTGAGCTTGAGCCGTCGATTTCTGCACCAAAATCCATTGTTCCGGTAAGACGTTCGAATCAACCACACATTGAATATGAATTCATAATTCATAATTCTATATTAGACTTTAGTCTAACTCCGACGCAGAGTCAGTGACAACAGGCTTCGGTGCATAGTGAAGATTAGATAATTCAGCCAAATAACGGGCACACTTAAGCCCCAATCCTCTTTTTGAACCTGAATAAAATGAACGCGGTCATGTTTCGCTTTAAAAACGAGTCATGGCCGCCCTCATTCTCAGTCGGGAGCAATTCCTGCTTTAAAACCTGCAGCTTCAATGCCGGCAATCGCTACCTGCTCATCCTCATCTGAAGAAGCACCGCTAATCCCCACTGCCCCGATAACTTCATCGTTTGGGTCAAGAATCAACACACCGCCCGCTACCGGTATGAACTGACCGCCCGCAGCAGCCGCAACTGACGCCAAAAAGGCTGGCCGTTGCTCATTGCGCTCCCCCACCGTTCGGCTGGAAGCACCATTCCCCAAAGCAGCAAACGCCTTGCCCCTTGAGACAGGAAGACGCAGCGGTGCACAGCCATCTTCGCGTTCGGCGGCAATCATATTGCCGCCCCCATCCATAACAAATACGGTCAGCGGGTCCATATCCCGGGCTCGGGCAATAGCAAACGCACCGTCTACGATTTGGCGCGCCTGCGCCCGTGAAATTTTTACGCTGGATCGAAAAACTTTACCTGCCATATAATTCTCCTAGATCATTCAATGTGAGAAAATTCAAATAGAGGTTGCCGGTCGCGGGGGATGGACCAGTTCTAACGTCCCCAGAACATACAGAACGGGTGAAGTAAAATTACCGCAAGAGGGCATTTGAGGCCTTTGAGCCTTGCAAAGCGACGCGCTGTACCTTATTTTGAATTCTGAATGCAGCGCACAGTTTAGTTACAGGATTCTATTCCGAGATACAACTGCCGCACGAAAATTGCCGACAACTCATTACTTGTCTTAAGAAAAGGTCACATGGAAAAGATACAACATAGAGTTCTTTATCAAGAAGCTGCCGACAGAATCAGAGGATTGATCGAACTCGGCACACTGGCGCCGGGAGAGAAAATTTCCGAAAAGGGCCTCTGCGAAAAGTTCGGCATCTCCAGAACACCCCTCCGCGAAGCGTTGAAAGTTCTAAAATCCGAAGGTCTGATTGAAATGCTGCCGAATCGCGGGGCCCGGGTAACCCGCTTGACCGCGAAGGACGTCGAGCACACCTACGACATCATGGGCGCCCTGGAAGGGTTGTCCGGTGAAACTGCCTGCCAATACATCAGTGATGCTGAAGTCGCTCATATTCAGGCGCTTCACAATAAAATGGTCGAGCATTTTCACCGTGGTGAACTCAAGGAGTACTTCCGCGCCAACCAGCAAATTCATGAATGCATCATGCTGGCATCAAAGAATGATGTACTTCTCGAAATGTATAACAACCTTAGCCAGCGTATTAAACGAATCCGCTATTCCGCGCAGATGACCGACGCTTACTGGCACAAAGCAGTGAACGACCATGAACACATGATTGAGGCTCTTAAGGATCGCGACGGGGAACGTCTTGGCAACATTCTCCGGAGTCACTTAGGTCATAAGCTGGAGGCTGCCAATCTGAC
This sequence comes from Marinobacter sp., assembly GCA_036960525.1. Lineage (GTDB taxonomy): Bacteria > Pseudomonadota > Gammaproteobacteria > Pseudomonadales > Oleiphilaceae > Marinobacter. The sequence continues at coordinate 3,981 of JBALXR010000075.1, read as the reverse complement.
GGGGATGATAGCCGACTAATCCAGAGCAACTCTTCCAGCCACTTCGCCTCTGAGCCGTCGCTGGCACGCCAGGGCGTTAACCGGGCCGGTACCCTAAATGCCGGGAAATCTCTTCACCGGCTTTCCTCAACTCACCGATCCATTCATTTTTTCTCCGCTCGATCGGCGCGGAAATGGACAGCCCCGCGCTCACATTTCCGGACTTTTCGAAAAGCAGGACGCCAATACAACCCACGCCAATCTCAGCTTCTTCGTTATCCAGTGAGTAACCCTGTCGAATGCTGGTCATACAGGCATCCTCAAGCTTGTTCACTGAGGACAGCGTATTGCGTGTATAGGCAGGCAGATTGGTTCGCCGGGCGTAGCTCTCAATCTCATCCTCCCCTGCAAGGCCCAGCATGAGCTTGCCCACAGCGGTAACATGCAAAGGTGCACGGCTACCTACGATCTGGTTTACATGCATCATGCGGTTCGGCGTCACCTTTTCAAAATAGATCACTACATCCCCCTCCCGAATCGTGAGGTTGATGGTTTCACCCAGTCGGTCACACAATTCCCGCATGTAAGGGAGCGAGACCCCTCGCAGGTCAATATCCGAATGCAGACAATTGCTCAGTTGCAGCAATTTCTGGCCCAGGCGGTAACCCCCGGTGGAATCTCGCTCAACAAAACGATTGCTGATCAATGATTGAAGAATTCGATAGGCCGTGGAAGGCGCAAGCCCGGTCTCGGCGCCCAGAGTTTTCAGTTTGACCGGTTTGGAATAACGCCCAATCGCGTCCATTAGCAGCGAGGCCCGGTCAATAACCTGGATTCGGGATTCAGTTTTAGCGTCAGTCATCAGGAGCTCCGAGTGTAACGGTCAGGTGAGATTAGAGGCACAATCACTGAAAATTCTATTATACGGATATTGTATTCCACAATGTGGAAATTATAACAACGCCAACTCTCGTTTTTTTCTTCTTATAAACCAGATGCTTGGAATTTTAGTCGGTATTTAAACATAAAATTCCATATTGTGGAATTATTTCATATTGCGCAAACAAAACTTAGGAATCTAGAGTGAAGACATGAAGCGGAGGAGGCAGTCCGGTGACGGGGCTTCTGGTAATCGCAATCACGGAGAGAGAACTCCTTATGTCTGACCAAAACCCAATCTTTATTCCGGGCCCCACGAATATCCCTGACCGGTTGCGCCTCGCGATGAACGTGCAGAGCAGTGACCATCGCTCGCCGGGCTTCGTGGAAACACTCCCCCCACTGCTGCAGGATTGCAAAAAGATCTTCAACACCCAGTCTGGCGAAGTCATCCTATTCCCCGCCAGCGGGACCGGTGGCTGGGAAGCTGCCATCTGCAACACCCTGTCACCGGGCGACACGGTATTAATCGCCCGCTACGGTATGTTCTCCCATCGCTGGATTGATATGTGCCAGCGTCACGGACTAAACGTTCAAATTATAGATTGCCCTTGGGGCAGCGGCGCTCCGGCGAATGAGTTTAAGCGGGCTTTAAGCGCCGACACTCAACACAAGATCAAGGCGGTTCTGGTTATCCACAACGAGACTGCAACTGGCGTAAAAAGCGATATCGATGCTGTTCGTCAAGCTATGGACAGCTGTTCTCACCCTGCCCTGCTATTGGTTGACTGCGTCAGTTCCCTGGCCTCAATGCCGTTCGAGATGGACAACTGGGGTGTTGATATCGCCGTGTCGGGTTCTCAAAAAGGCTTCATGCTAATAACCGGCATGGCCATACTCGCGGTCAGCCAAAAAGCACTGGCCGCGATGGAAACCGCCAAGCTGTCGTGTGCGTTCTTCGATTTTCGCGCAATGATGACGGCCAACGCCCAAGGAGGCTTCCCCTACACTCCGCCCTTGCAGCTGATCTACGGCTTGAAAGAAAGCCTGAAAATGCTGTTTGAAGAAGGGTTAGACAATGTTTACGCCCGTCACTTCAGGCTGGCCGAAGGTGTGCGACAGGCGGCACATGCCTGGGGCATGGCCCTGTGCGCCCAGTCTCCTGACCTGTATTCCAATACCGTTACCGCCATTTATGTGCCCGAAGGGTTCGACAGCAACGAGCTGACCGACCACACAGTTGCAAAGTACGGCGTTTCCTTCGGAATTGGCCTTGGCGAAATGCACGGCAAAGCCTTCCGTATCGGCCACCTTGGTTCGTTAACAGACAGCATGGTGCTGTCAGGGCTGGCAACCATTGAGATGGCCATGGCGGATCTTGACTACCCCATTGAATTGGGCACAGGTGTCCGCGCCGCCCAAAACCATTTTCGCGCCACCATCGCGTAACCGGCAGACGCAGACTAAAGAGGTGAACCATGAGTGATTACAGGAACCGGATACCGACGTTTGACGATGTTCTGTCAGCCCACGAACGGATCAAACCCTACATCCACAAAACGCCCGTTCTGACATCCCGTTATTTGAACGAGCTGACCGGGGCGGAACTTTTTTTTAAGTGTGAAAATTTTCAAAAAGCTGGCGCTTTCAAGGTGCGCGGCGCCTGCAACGCCGTCTTTGGGTTGAGTGAAGAGAAAGCAGCCCTTGGCGTTGCCACCCACTCTTCCGGCAATCATGCCCTATCGCTGTCCTATGCAGCTGGCCGGCGAGGTATTCCGGTCACGGTGGTCATGCCTCATACCGCACCCCAAGCCAAAAAAGACGCGGTGCGTGGCTACGGCGGCAAAATCATCGAGTGCGAGCCCTCCACCAGCTCCCGCGAAGCGGTCTTTGCCGATCTGGTGGCCGCTTCTGGTGCTGATTTTGTCCACCCATATAACGACCCCAGGGTCATCGCAGGGCAGGCTACCTGTTCACTGGAACTACTGAATCAGGCGCCGGATCTGGACGCGGTGATTGCGCCAATCGGTGGCGGCGGGATGATTTCCGGTACTTGCCTGACCCTGTCGAACCTGGCACCAGAGGTAGCAATTTACGCGGCAGAGCCACTCAATGCCGACGACGCTGCCCGCTCTCTCAAGGCCGGCTACATCATTGCCGATGATGCGCCCAATACCGTAGCAGACGGTTTGAAAGTGCCATTGAAGGAACTGACCTGGCATTTTGTAAGCCACTTCGTCTCGGACATTTTCACGGCGACCGAGGAGGAAATCATCGACGCCATGAAGCTGACCTGGAAACGAATGAAGATTGTTATCGAGCCCAGTTGCGCGGTACCCCTGGCGACCATCCTGAAAAACCCTGAGATCTTCCGGGGCAAACGGGTGGGCGTGATCATCACCGGCGGCAATGTGGATCTGGACACACTTCCCTGGACCTAAAAAAACATCGATTAGGAGGCATACCATGACAACATTTATACGCCCTGAAGAACTGGAAGTTGGTTACAACATCCCCGCCGCCATTGGCATGGACGAAAGCGAGATTCAGACCCCGTGCCTGATCCTCGATCTGGACGCACTCGAGCACAACATCAAGAAAATGGGCGATTACGCCAAAGCACATGGCATGCGCCACCGATTACACGGCAAGATGCACAAGTCCGTTGATGTGGCACGACTGCAGGAAGACCTGGGAGGCGCCATTGGGGTCTGCTGCCAGAAACCCTCTGAAGCCGAAGTGTTCGCCCGCGCGGGTTTCAAGGACGTGCTGGTGTCCAATCAGGTATGTGACCCACTGAAAATTGATCGCCTTGCCCAACTGCCAAAATATGGCGGACGCATTATTGTCTGCGTCGACAACGTTGCTAACGTTTCGGATTTATCAATGGCGTGCCAAAAGCACAGTACCGAACTGCACTGCTTCGTCGAAATTGACTGCGGTGCGGGCCGGTGCGGGGTGAACTCCACTAAGGATGTGGTCACAATTGCCCAGGCCATCGACGCGGCGCCCAACCTCACGTTCACCGGACTCCAGGCGTATCAGGGCGCCATGCAGCACATGGAGTCTTACAACGAGCGCCAGGCGAAACTGGATGCCGCCATTACCATGGTACAAGACGCA
>JBALXR010000074.1:11257-16090 GCA_036960525.1 Marinobacter sp. | reverse complement strand
ACCCAATACGGCTTGACCGCGGGCATTATAACCAACTCCCTGAAGCTGGCGTCTGACTTCAAAGCCCGTGCCGAAACCGGTTGTGTAATGGTGAACCTGCCGACTGCTGGCACCGATTACCACGTGCCTTTCGGTGGCCGTAAAAACTCCAGCTTTGGCCCCCGCGAACAGGGCCAGTATGCACGCGAGTTCTACACCGTGGTAAAAACCTGCTACGTGCGGGCATAACGAGGGCCATGTCATGCTGACCATAGACGGACTGCAATATTCCAACTGGTCCCGTGAGATATTCGAGCAAATGCGCGCCGGCGGTGTTACTGCCGTGCACGCCACCTTGGTATACCACGAGAACACACGCGAAACCCTGACCCGGTTTGGCGAGTGGAACCGGCGCTTTGAACAAAACGCCGATTTGATTATGCCGGTCTACGAGCCGGCAGACATTGAACGTGCTCACGCCAGCAACCGCATCGGCGTTTTCTTTGGCGCGCAGAACTGCTCGCCAATTGAAGATGACATCGACATGATTGCGGTCATGCGCCGTATGGGCCTGATGATCATGCAGCTGACGTATAACAATCAAAGCCTGCTGGCGACCGGTTGCTACGAAGCTGAAGACAACGGCATCACCCGCTTTGGCCGCCAAGCCATCGCGGAAATGAACCGTACCGGCATGATCATTGACATGTCCCACAGCTCGGAACGCTCCACGTTGGATGCAGTCGAACTGTCAGAGCGGCCGGTAATTATTTCCCACGCCAATCCGTCGACGTTTCATGCGGCGAAGCGCAATAAATCAGACAAAGTTCTAAAAGCCATCGCCGAAAGCGGCGGACTGCTAGGCTTCTCGGTGTACCCGTTCCATCTGAGGGACGGGCCAGACTGCACTTTGGACAGCTTTTGCGGCATGGTGGCCGATACCGCCGATTTAATGGGCATTGACCACATAGGGCTGGGTACAGATTTGTGCCAGGGCCAGCCGCAATCGGTACTGGACTGGATGCGCAACGGGCGCTGGTCCAAAGAAATGGATTTTGGCGAAGGCAACAAAGGCAACGCCGGCTGGCCGCGGCCGTTAAAATGGTTTCAGGACAATCGTGATTTTCCTGCCATTATTGAAGGATTACGGAAGAAAGGATTCAGCGACATTGACGTGCAAAAGATCATGGGCCTGAATTGGCTAAAACAACTTGAAAAAGGCACTGCGCCGGCAGTTTGAAGACCGGCGAGCAGAAAACTGGCAGGCGCAACACCAACCATCAAACCAGGGTGTTTCAATAAACCAGGGTGTCTCAATAAAAAAAGGTAAGCGTGATGAAAAATAACAAAATCAAGGCAGGCGGCGATTACTCACTTGCCCAGCTGGGCGACCCGGTCTTACTGGCACTTAGTGTGGGCTTTATTGTGCTGTTCGTCGGGTTCTCGCTGTTTGACCTGAAAGGCGTAGCAGATCTGATTGGCACCGGCTTTGCCTGGACTGCGAAAGTCTTTGGCACTTACTTCCAGATGCTGTTGCTGGCCACCTTCTTTATTGCCATCGGCGTTGCTTGCAGCCCTGCCGGCCGTGCCAAAATCGGCAATCTCGACCGTCCCGAAATGAGCACCTTTCGCTGGCTGTCCATTATTATGTGTACCCTGCTGGCCGGTGGCGGCGTGTTCTTCGCCGCAGGCGAACCCATCTATCACTTTGTGGTGACTCCGCCGGCATTTACCTCCGAACCAGGCACGGCAGCTGCCGTGTCCAACGCCATGGCGCAGTCCTTTATGCACTGGGGCTTTTTGGCTTGGGCCGTGCTAGGTACCTTGTCTGCCATTGTTCTGGCCCATGCCCACTATGTAAATGACAAACCGCTGCAACCGCGCACATTGCTTTACCCGGTGTTTGGCGAAAGGGTCATGAGCGGCTGGCTGGGCAGCGTCGTCGACGCCTGCTGCGTTGTTGCAGTGGTTGCCGGCACCGTTGGCCCGATTGGTTTTTTAGCGACACAAATGAGCTTCGGCCTGAGTGAACTGTTCGGTCTTGCAGACGGCCTGGGCACCCAAATGGCTATTCTGGTGGTATTGGCGGCTATCTACGTAACCTCTGCCGTCACCGGTATTCACCGCGGCATTCAGGTTCTGAGCCGCCTGAACGTATTCCTGGCGCTGGCCGTTGCCGCCATTATCTTTATCTTTGGCCCTACCCTGTTTCTGACCAACACCTATTTCCAGAGCATGGGCCAGTACGTGTCATCTTTCATGGAAATGGCAACCATGACCTCAGAAACCGCACCGGCCTGGTGGATGAAGTGGTGGACCGTGTTCTTCTTTGCCTGGTTTATCGGCTACGCTCCATTGATGGCGATTTTCGTAGCGCGCATATCCCGCGGTCGCAGCATTCGTGAAATGATCATGGCGGTGGCGATTATGGCCCCTATTGCCACCACCATCTGGTTCACACTTTTGGGCGGTTCAGGCATCTACTACCAGATGACCGGCGTGATTGACCTGGCCGACGCCCTCAACAACTTCCGCTTTGACGTAGCCACGCTTACCGTAGCCCAGGCACTGCCAGGCGGCAGCTTTATGGCCCTGGCTATTCTGGTACTGACCACGATATTTGTGGCCACCACCGGCGATTCCATGAGCTACTCCATTGCCGTGGTCAGCTCCGGCCATGATGACCCCAACACCTTTGTCCGCGCCTTCTGGGGCCTGGCTATGGCTGGCATGGCTGGCGTGTTGCTGTACATGGGCGCAGGGCAAATCAGTGTGCTACAACAGTTTATTGTGATAACCGCTATTCCCGTGTCGCTGGTTCTGCTGCCGTCACTTTGGCTTGGCCCGAAAGCCGCCTACGCCATGGCTCGTGAGCAGAATCTGATTCCACAACTGTCTGGTGCAACCTCAGCGAAAGGCTCGGTCGCACCGGAAGAACACTCAAAGGTGAGATCATGAGCTGGGCCGACACCCGTTCAACCACCGATAACCTGCGTCCCGCCGAGCAGGTCATGCAGCTAGACCGGCTGGGCAGCATGTTCGCCAGCCGCCTGAGCTTTGCGCGCTCGCTGGTGCGCAAGATGATCAAGGAACGCTGGCAGATCAGCAACACCGTGTTTGATCTTAACGACCAGGGCCACGGCACTGCTATTTACCGCATCACCACGCCCCACGGGCTTTACCACTGCGTGATTTTCTGCCGCGAACTGCGCGCAGACCAGCGCTCTGACCGGGTAATTGCCGAAGCCTGGGACGTGACCTTTGCGATCGTTGAAGGCAATGTGGAAGCGGAGTTGCTTCAGCACATGGCCGACAACGTGCCATTGCAGGAAGCCGGCCGCCTGTCTTCCCGGGTTCTGGTGCTGTCGCGGGCCAACAAGAGCCTGCGCAACTTCAGCCAGTTTGTAGCCGCGCTGGCCGTCGGCGAACAGCCCGATCCAGCCGCGCTGACGGCGGTCGGTTATCTTTACCGCACCACGGCGGTTTACGGCAACGGCAAATTCGGCATTGCCGACTTTGCCCGGCTGGAACGCAACACGGATTTCAATCGGCCATTTTCTGCGCAAATGCTGGCTGTGTATGTGCTGCGTCAGTTCTCCATTGAGCAGCTTAATCACCTGGCAAGGGTGCAAGCGCCAGACACCGCTGTGAAGCTGGCCCCGGAACTGCAACGTTACCTGGGCATTGGCAACTCAACCGGTCTGGGCATGGCGCCGTTTCTGATCAATCACCCGCAGCTTATCCAGCAATGGATCTACGGCCGCGAACGCGCCCTGGCTTGCGCGCGCCTGCAGCCTGCCAGCGAAAAATGCCGCAACAAGTTACTGGCGCTGATGCTTCGCGCCCACCGCTATTTGCAGCAAACCGTTACCGAAGACCAGGCCCAAACTCTGCGCAACCGGAACATTGTCCAGTCGGTACAGGAAGTGATCGATTGGCTGGAGCGCACCCCTGCGCATCCGGCACTGTATCGCGAACTGACCGACTGGGCCGACGAGCACAGTTCGATTGAAGCGCAGGAACTGATCAACACCCTGCTGATAGAGATGTATCCAGAACTGGTAGACAGCCTGGACGATGAACTGGGCTGCCATGAAACCATGGATTTGCAGCCTGATATGAAAGTGCGGAAGTTGAAAGAGCTGATCGAGCAGAGCTTTGCCTGGGCGCTGAGCTACAGCGAAGAAAGCGCAGAAGACAACTACTGGTTCTGGTACCGCTCGGCGGAAAAAGAAGAACCACGGCTGGGCATTCGCGCCGAAGAATCCGGCGCCGAAAAGGAAACCGCGCTGGCGATAGGACCGCGTATCAGCCGCTGCTATACCCTGCTGGCGGAGTTTGTAAAGAACAATCCCAGCGCCATGGTGGTCGAGTTCTTGATGGCACACCCGAAGCAGAAAGAGATTGCGCGGCGCATTCAAACCATGGCGTCTACACCCTACGGCGAAATTCGCGCTAACTTATGGCACCGCGATATGAAACCCATGCACCTGCTGCGTACAAAACTGTCGTTCTTTGGCGCGGGCCGATTTGATCCTAAATCCGACCGCTGGGTTCGCATCACCTTGTTCCAGGGCGCCCCCCTGGGTGCTGAACTCACAAACCCCGAGCTCTCGCTGGAACAGCTTGACGACTGGAGCTTTCCCTTACAGCCCGAACGGCAACCAGGAAAGCGGGCAGAAGCACAATGAAAGTATCGTTTAACGAATTGCAGGGCTTATCGCGCAAAGCGTTTAGTGGCGTCGGTTTTGACGACGGCGATGCCAGCGACGCCGCCGACATGGTGGTGTGGATGGAAGCCCACGGCCTGAACGGCATTCAATCCCTGAAGCGCAGCCTGGCGTTCATACTGGA
>JBALXR010000074.1:0-11157 GCA_036960525.1 Marinobacter sp. | reverse complement strand
ACGGCTCTGAATAACGCCAGCCTGGCCATCGAACTGGGTTACGCCAAATGCCGGGCGCGCGGGCTGTCGGTGACAAAAATACGCCACTGCCACAACCGCATGTTGATTGTGGGTTACCTGTCACGGGTGGCGCGGCGCAACATGAGCGTTACCGCGTTCTGGCGTGATTCCCACCAGCCTTTGACGGAAATACTGGTGAGCTTCAAAGCCGGCGAAGAAGCGCCGGAAATCTGTATGTACAGTCTGGACGACATGCCAGATGATACAGAACCCAATGACGGCATTACCCTGGTGATGGTGAACCACGTCAACCTGATGCCCGACTTCAAGGTCGATCAAACCCTGAACAACCTGCTGCATCAAGACAAACACAGCATGCACAACTGGCAGGAAAACGCTCTGGCGGAAGGCATAGAGGTAGAACCTGAAATGTGGGACCGACTAAAAGAACTGGCGACAAGAATTCTGGTGGAATCATCAGACGACTCACGCCAGGGTGCCGGAGCCGGAACCAGCGATAACGACTAAACCGATTAACTATCCGATACGCAACTATCCATTATTCACTACCCAGGAACCCAGAATGAACCCATATCCCGTGAACACTAACCTGCCAGCATCCAAATCACCTCTGGCATGGGCCACCGTGGGTAACGGCATTCTGTTCACCGCACAAATCCCCATCGACGCCGAAGGCAAAGTGGTGGATGGTGGTATAGAGCCGCAAATCAAGCAGACCCTGGCCAACCTGAAGCACACTCTGGAAAGCGCCGGCACCAACGTGGCCAACCTGACTCAAGTGCTTATCTATGTGACTGACCGGGATGACCTGGCCGCGGTAAACCGCGAATACGCTACGTTTGTCGCCGAACCTTTCCCCAACCGCGCCGCCATTATTGTGTCCGGCTTTGCCCGTGCAGAAATGCTGGTGGAAATTGTGGCTTACGCGGTAGTACCTGAGCAAAAAGATACCTGAGTAAAAGATACCCGAGTAACAAAACACCTTAAACGAGCGCCTTTAAACGCGCGAAACCAACGTTTAAAGGCGCCGCGAAGACATTACTGAACCGGCGGCGCTGCCTGCAGCGCCGCCGGCAAACGGCTTGCTCCCCAGCTGCGATAAATCCGCTCGACTACCCGCTGCAGTTCTTCCTGGTCGACATCCGCCAGTTCGCCACGTTCCAGGGGATCGAAATGGAAAATATACAGCCGCGATGCAAACTCTTCGAACGGCAATGAAGCCTCACCAAAGCGCTCACCACAGCCGGATGTACTCACCAGAACGCCGTTGCCCCAGTCTTGCCCGCTGTCGTTATTCGGGTTGTAGAAGTACGCCCGCATTTGCCCTTCCGGGTCCAGCACTACCCGCAAGATGGTGATCGCATGCCAGCCAATAAAACGTGCCGCCCTGTCGGTTACCGCTATACCCGCCGGCTGCGGATGAATCAGCGGCTGATTACCGTTGTAGTAGGGGTGATAACTGGCGTAGAAATGCCTTAAAAAACCATCCAGTTCAAACAGTTTTCCGGTCGCCACGTCTACGTTAATGGCAAAACCGCGGCCGGCAGACCAACCGTGGAACTCGGGGTTCACCCAGCGATGGGGGTCGCCCTCGCGGCCGATGCACAAGCGCCCCATCTCTACATAGATGCGGTCTAAATGAGGCACCACCACCAGCGACACCGGGTCCAGATCAAAGGTTACCTCGGTGGCCAAACCTGCCGCACTGCGTGCAGACGATACGGGTACACCTTCAAAATGCATAACGAGTTCATTATCCCGCGCGGCCCAGGTCACCATCTGCAATAAATAATCCGGGTCGTTGTAGGCCCACATAGACAATGCCCGCGCCGACTGGCAAGTCGGGTTGTTACCCTGGCCCACGCCCAAAGGCTGGCCCAGCATGCTCAACACACCCTGAATCAACCAGGCATTAGCCTGGGGCTGATAGCCGTAGGCCAGCTGCAAACGCTCGCGGGCCTCGGGGCATAGCGATAGTTTGGCCTGTCGCCAGAGCGCGGGCGCCACCGGCGGCTGGTAAAGAATTCCACGTTCCAGAAGCAATGCAAGGCCGTAAAGGCCCTGGGCGGTTTCAGCGAAGATGCCTTCGGTAATCAGCGTGTGCACCAACTCCCGGTAACACAACAAGCAGTCCCGGCCGGTACTGGAAAGCCCCAAAGCCGCGCTCAGAAGCGCGTCCTGACCCTCATCCATAATAAAGCGCACGAAGCTGGCGTGATAAGGCGACACCAGCCCGGTGTCGTGCATCGAGCGGGCAAAGCCGGTGGCTTCATTTTGCAGATTTTGCGCGTCCATCGCCTGCAGGCGCTGCTCGTAAACCACTGTACCCGGGTCTTCACTACACGCTCGCGTGGGTCCATACAGACTGCTAATCAGACGTTCAGCACCGCCGCCGGCTGCGCCCAAATCCACATTCGGGTCTGCGCGGCAAATAGCAATCTGGGTAATCATCTTGCGAACACCCGACACGCGAATGGGCCGCTGCTGCAGGATGCGCCAAATTTCCTCAATCAGATTTTCAATCACATGCTCGTAGCCGATATTCTGGGCCACATACTGCACCACGGCTTCGCTGATTAACGACAGTTCGCCCTGCTCTCGCTCGGCTTCACCGGTCATCCCGAACAGCAGACCAAGGTTAATCGCCAACACCTGAATCAGGTAATGCCTGGCCTGATCAGCAGACACCAACGGGTGCAAATAGAATTCGCGCACCACCGCCAGCAATCGCAACTCACTGAGCGCCTCAATTACAACCGTATCGGCGTTTTTGCTTTGTAACGAATAGGTGGTCAAAGCCGGTACCAAAAGACCCGGTTCGGCCCAATCCGTACCCTCAAAAACGCCGGCCTGTTCAATGCGCTGAATACGCGCCTCGACGGCCTCACAACCACCCGGCTGAAGCAGCACCCGACGGGCGCTGCCAAATACTCTGGGTAATTTGCCAAACTTCGCCAGAGACTCGCTTTGTTCCAACGCCTGAATGGCATCGTCCAGCTTGGCAACCAGTTTGTCGAGACTCACCGTCACAACCGTACTGCCAATTTGATGATCGTTCAAAACCTAATCCTCGGGGCTGTGTTAAAAACCCGGTAACGCACCGTTAAGCAATCGATTATACGTGAAAACCCAAATCTTCCTGGTATTTTAGTAAATCCCGTATTACCCAAGGATGTTTACACCGAAAGGCGCGACATATCCACCCCACTGTGCCCCAGGCAAGAAAACCACGAGCCGGACAGAATTGAATAAACCTGCTTCTCATTGCGCCTCAGCTCTGGGACATGTTCTTGCTACGGTTCACCTGCAAAGCCGCGATGATAATTCCTATCGAGGCAACGCCGATAATAATCGCCGCCAGCGCGTTCACATCCGGGCTTACTCCCAGCCGGACTTTAGAGAAAATCACCATCGGCAGGGTCGAAGCGCCCGGGCCGGAAACAAAACTGGCAACCACCAGATCGTCCAAGCTGAGGGTAAAGGCCAGCAGCCAGCCTGACATCAGCGCCGGAGCAATCACCGGCAGTGTTACATCAAAGAACACCCGCACTGGGTGCGCTCCAAGGTCCAGCGCCGCCTCTTCGATCGACAGATCCATATCCACCAGCCGCGACTGTATAATCACAGCCGCATAGGCTGCGCCAAAGGTCGAGTGCGCAATAATAATCGTCATAATCCCACGTTCGCCAGGCCAACCAAGAACGCTCTCCATCGCAACAAACATAAGTAGCAACGACAGCCCGATGATGACTTCGGGCATAACCAGCGGCGCAGTAATCATCATGCTCAGCAGCGTCTTGCTGCGAAAGCGTCGGAACCGGACCAACACGAAAGAGGCCACCGTACCAATCACCACCGACAGAGTCGCACTGGCCAGGGCGACACGCAGGCTGACCCAGGCCGCATCCAGGATTTGCGGATCCCGGAACAGCTCGCCATACCATTTGGTCGAAAATCCGCCCCAGACGGTCACCAGCCGGCTTTCGTTAAAGCTGAAAACCACCAGTGACAGAATGGGTGCGTAAAGGAACACGAAACCCAGAACGCCGAAGATCATGAGAGACCGGGATTTACGTTTCATCGGCTTTCTCCTTCGCCCGCTGACTGCGCCCAGCGCAGCAGCATGATGGGGATCACCAGCACAAACAGCATCACAATGGCCACCGACGAGGCGACGGGCCAATCCCGGTTCGAGAAGAACTCGTTCCAGAGTACCTGACCGATCATCAGCGTATCCGGTCCGCCCAGAAGCGCCGGAATAACAAACTCGCCGACGGCGGGTATGAACACCAGCATGCAGCCCGCAATAATCCCACTCAGCGACAGCGGCACGGTGACGGTAAAGAACGTGGTGACCGGTAGTGCGCCCAAATCGGAAGAGGCCTCAAGATACGCTTCGTCCAGTTTCACCAAGTTGGCGTAAAGCGGCAGGATCATGAACGGCAGATAGGTATAAACGATGCCAATATAGACTGCGAAATCGGTCTGTAACATCACCAGCGGCTCGTCGATGATGCCAACACTCATCAGCAGGTTGTTGATAACCCCATTGCCTTTGAGAAACCCGATCCACGCGTAAACGCGCAGCAGGAACGATGTCCAGAAAGGCAGCACAACCAGCATCAGCAGCAGGTTGCGCTGATCCGGGGGCGAGCGCGCAATCAGGTAGGCCATCGGATACCCGATCAACAGGGCAATAAGTGTCGCTACACCTGCAATTTTGACCGACCCCAGATAAGCCGCAAGGTAAAGTGGGTCGTCTAACAGAAACAAATAGTTATTGAAGTTAAGATTTACCCTGAAAAACCCGTCAATCCACTCCACGATTGGCAGATAGGGCGGCCGGGCAATCGCAGCCTCGGAAAACGAAATTTTTGCGACCACCAGGAACGGAACCAGGAAAAAAACCAGAAGCCAGACGGTCGGGATGGCGATAACCAAGAGGCGTCCCTTCAGGCCCATTCCGACCAGAAGCGCCCCGATCTTCGATCCCAACGGCAGGCTGCTCATGACGTCACCACGATCCCGGCGTTACCCGCCCAGCCCAGATTCACCCGGTCACCGTAATTCAGAGAACTCTCTTCAGACCGGAACAGGTTGGATTGGTTAACACGCACGCGTTTCCCGCTGTCCAGGCGTATCTGGTAAACCGACGAATCGCCCATGTAGGCAATCTCATCGATGGTGCCGCTCAGCTTGTTGCGCAAGTCGCCCAGATCGTCTTTGCTGATCTGCATTTTTTCCGGTCGCACCGCAACGGCGACCTTTTGGCCAATAACACCGGCGATGCTGTGGGGTACGTAAATCCCCAAACCGGCTTCGGGGCAAGCCACAACAACGTGGCTCTCGCCGTCTTCGGCAATGCGGCCTTCAAAGATATTCACCGAACCAATAAAGTCTGCAACGAACCGGTTCTGCGGATACTCGTATATTTCGCGAGGGGTTCCAACCTGAACGATCTTGCCTGCGGTCATAACGCCGATCCGGCTAGACAAGGTCATCGCCTCTTGCTGATCATGGGTCACAACCACGAAAGTGACGCCCAGGCTTTCCTGAATCTTGATCAGTTCAAACTGGGTCTCTTCGCGCAGTTTCTTGTCCAGTGCACCCAGCGGTTCGTCCAGCAGCAGCAGCTTGGGCTTTTTCACCAGCGCGCGAGCGAGCGCAACCCGCTGGCGCTGCCCGCCAGACAATTGGTGTGGTTTGCGGGCGGCGAACGCACCCATCTGCACCAGCGACAACATGTCGGTAACGCGCGTGGCAATCTCTGCCTTGGGCAAGCCGTCGCGTTTCAGCCCGTACGCGATGTTTTTTTCCACCGTCATGTGCGGAAACAACGCGTAGGATTGAAACATCATGTTGGTGGGTCGCCTGTAAGGCGGGATGCCAGCCTGGTCCTGACCGTCAATAATAATCTGACCGGAAGTAAGGTCTTCGAATCCCGACAACATCCGCAGCAAAGTAGACTTACCGCAACCCGATCCGCCCAGAAGGCAGAAAATCTCACCCTTGTAAATTTCCAGCGACACGTTGTTAACAGACGTGAACTCGCCGAATTTCTTGGTTACATTATTGATTTTTAAAAAAGGCACCGCGTTTGGATCGGTCCAGGGTTTTAGGCCTGCAACTGCATTAGCTTCGGACATCATTACTCCCCATTTCCCCAAAAGAAACGATTCTGGAAAACGACTGCCGCGCGGATCCGCGCGGCAGTGAACAGGCTTACATGCCAGTTTTGATGGTGGTCCAGGCGCGGGTCAGCGTTCGGTCATAGCGCGCCGTGTGCGGCTTGGAAACGAACATCTTCTTCTTGATGTCCTGAGGGGGGTAAATGCCGGGATCGTTAGCCACGTCTTCGTTCACAAATTCCGTCGCAGCGGTATTCGGATTCCCGAAGTAGACATAGTTGGTAATGTCTGCAGCAACTTTTGGTTCGAGAATATAGTCAATAAATTTTAATGCGTTTTCGGGATTGGGTGCATCGTCCGGGATTGCCAGCATATCGAAACCGATCACTGCGCCCTCTCTCGGAATCGTGTAAGCGACATTAACTCCCTGCCCTGCCTCGGCGGCACGGTCGCGGGCTTGCAGGATGTCACCGGAATAGCCAATGGTTATGCAGATGTCACCGTTGGCCAGATCGTTAATATATTGCGACGAATGGAAGTAGCGGATGTGAGGGCGAACGCCCATCATCAGTTCGCTGCCCTTCTCCAGATCGGCTTTATCTTCGGAGTGCGGATCGAGTCCCAGGTAATTCAGCGCCGACGACATCACTTCGGTCGGGGAATCCATTATCACAACGCCGCAATCGGCCAGCTTAGCGACGGTATCCGGGTCAAACAACATGTCCCAGCTGCCAATCTTGTCGGCACCGATGCGTTCTTTGACCATATCAATGTTATAGCCAATCCCGACGGAGAACATCATGTAGGGCACGCCATAGGTATTGCCCGGGTCATTCGCCTCGATGATTTTGAGAATATCGGGGTCAAGATTGCCGTAGTTCTTCAGTTTGCTCTTGTCGATTTTCGCATACAGGCCAGCCTGCGCCTGGCGAGCAAGAAACTCGATAGACGGCACCACCACATCGTAGCCGCTGGAGCCCGTCAACATCTTGGCTTCCAGCACTTCGTTGCTGTCGAACACGTCGTAATTAATCGTGATGCCGGTTCTCGCCTCGAAATTTTCAATCGTGTCGGGAGCCACATAATCAGACCAGTGATATACGTTCAGTTCACCTTCGGCACAGGCTGCGCCCGTGGTCAGCGCCAGCGCGCTGCAGATCAATGTTTTTTTTATCATGATGTTCTCCTAAAGAATTTTTAATATTTAATTGTTATTTTATTAGATACCGATTTTATCGCGCACCCCGTACCACCAGGAACCGATCACCGAATAGGGCACACGGAACATGCGCCCACCGGGGAACGGATACCAGGGTACCTTGGCAAACACGTCGAACCGGGTCAGGTCGCCATGGATTGCCTCAGCCAGGATGCGCCCGAAGGTGTGCGATCCGGTAACACCGTGGCCGCTGTAGCCATGGGCAAAATAGGTGTTTCCGCCAATGCGGCCCATCTGAGGAACACGGCTGAACGAGAGGGCAAAATTACCACTCCAGGCGTAGTCGATCTTGACCCCTTTAAGCTGCGGGAACACTTTGTCCATGTTGCCCTGCAACTTGGCTTTGATGTCGCTGGGGTCTGCGCCACCGTAAACGGTGCCGCCGCCAAACAGCAGGCGATTGTCGCCGGACAAGCGATAGTAATCGAGGATGTAACGGATATCCTCGATGCAGGCATCCGTGGGTATTAATGCCCGCGCCCGCTCCTCGCCCAGGGGCTCGGTCGCCATCACTTGAGTTGACACCGGCATCACTCGCGAAGTCAGCGTTGGCACTACGTGGCCCAGGTAAGCATTACCGCAAAGAACCAGAGTTTTGCAGGTCATGGTGCCTTTGGCTGTTTTAACAACGGGCTGCGCCGCCGCGTGATCAACGTCGATCACCGGCGACATCTCATAGATCGTGCCACCCTTTTGCTCAAACGCCGCCGCTTCGCCCAAGGCCAGATTCAACGGGTGCATATGGCCGCCGGAATGGTCAATCAGCCCGCCGGCGTAGAGGTCGGAATTCACATGCTCGCGCAGTTGGTTCTTGTCCAGCATCTCTTGATTTTTGAGGCCGTAACTGGCCCAAAGCTTCATCCGCTCTTCCAGCTCGCCCATATGAGCGCTGGTCAGGCCGGTAAAGATATTCTTTTCCTTAAGATCGCATTGGATATCGTAGGTGCTGATGCGCTCGCGAATAATCTCGCCGCCTTCCTGCACCAGACCGGCAACGAACGTAGCCGTGTCTTGCCCGTAGCGTTTTTTGATTGTCTGCAGGCTGGCGTTCAGCCCGTTAACGATTTGCCCGCCGTTGCGCCCGGATGCGCCCCATCCAACCCGCGCACCCTCGATAATGGCCACCTTGTAGCCTTTTTCTGCAAGGTACAGGGCTGTCGAAAGCCCGGTATACCCGGCGCCAACAATGCACACGTCAATCTGGTGATCACCCTGCAATTCCGGACGCTCCGGCGACGGATTGGCCGAGGCGGCGTAATAGCTTGCAGCGTGGCTGCCGTCGCCGGCATAAGAGTGGCTTTGGGGATTCATCACACGACCTCTAAATAGCTGTCATATTCAAAATTGGTGACCTGGCGGGCGAACTTGCGCAATTCCTGCATCTTGCATTCAACAAGCATCGTTTGCAGGCGCTTGGAGAAGATGGTTGGCACGTCGGGGCCCTTGCGAAAGGCATCAATGGCCGTTGCCCAGTCAAGGGGCAGGTTGTCCAGCTGCATGGAGTAAGCATCCCCGATGATGGGCGCCGCCGGCTCCATGTTGTTTTCAATGCCAAGCAAGGCTCCGCCTAAAATACTGGCCAGCACAAGGTAGGGATTGGCATCCGCACCGGCAACGCGATGTTCTATGCGCCGCGCGCTGGCAGCACCGCCAGGAATACGAATAGCGGCCGTTCGGTTCTCATAGCCCCAAGCGACGTTTGTTGGCGCATGGGCACCGGGCAAAAGGCGGCGATAGGAGTTTTCATGGGGCGCGAAGGTCAGGGTATTTTGCTGCATCGTGGCCAGCATTCCGGCCACCGCATTCAACATGAGTGGCGTGCCTTCGCTGCCGCCATTATCGAAGACGTTTACGCCATTTTCGTCGATCAACGAGAAATGGGTGTGAAACCCACTGCCCGACAGGTCGCCGTAGGGCTTCGCCATAAACGTAGCAGCCATACCGTGTTTGCGGGCAATGCCCCGCACAAGCCGCTTGAAGAGCACCGCATCGTCAGCGGCGCGCAGCGGGTCGGCAACGTGGCGCATGTTGATTTCAAACTGGCCCGCACCGTTTTCCGAGATCGCCGCATCAGCGGGAATACCCTGTAATTCGCAGGCGTCGTAGACGTCGTTCAGAAATTCGTCAAAATGCTGCAGGTCGTCAAGCGACAGCGCGCCGTCGGATTCAAGCCGCTTGTCGGTAACCGGAGACTTTGGCGGCTGCGGGTAGTCCTCAGAAGGATCAACCAGATAGAACTCAAGCTCAGTCGCCACGACAGGCGTTAATCCACGCGCCTTGTATTGCTCGGCCACACGGGCCAGCGCACGGCGCGGATCGCCCGGAAACGGTGTGCCGTCTTCCTCTCGCATCCACAACATGGCCAGCGCAGTTGGGCGGCTGGTCCAAGTGATTGGCATTAATTGGCGGCCGGTAAAATCGCACAAACCGTCGGAATCGCCGGTTTCGAACACCAGTTCACTGTTTTCGACATCCTCGCCCCAAACATCCAGGCTAACAATCGACAACGGCATACGCAGCCCACCCTCTAACACCTTGGACAACTGTTCAACCGGAACACGCTTGCCACGCATCGTGCCGTTCAAATCGCAAACGCAGGCAAAAATGGAATCAATTTCTGGATGCTGTGCAAGCCAGGCTTCGGCCTTGTTATCAGACATGGGTCACCTTTCGATACCGTTCATGAATTTGTGATATCATTTTCTAAATATTTATATCATTCCTTTAATTGTGTCAATCTTTTTAGGTAATATAGTCCGGACCAACACACCCCAGGGCGGCCTGATGACCAGCAACGGCGAACTCAATATTCCTGATATTCCAGCAATATCCGGGGCAACGACACAAGAATATGTCTATGAGCGCCTGCGCAACGCAATCATGCTGGGGGCGATCGAGCCCGGCACGTCGCTGACAATGCGCGGGTTAGCCGAACGCCTAGGCCTTAGCCCGACTCCGATTCGCGAGGCGGTGCGGCGGCTCAGCTCGGAACATGCGATACAGATCAAAGACAACCGACGCATGATAGTGCCTTTAATGACACTCGACCGCTTTGAAGAATTGGTCTCACTCCGCGTTGTGGTCGAAGTCCACACAGCCAAACGCGCACTACACTACATGTCGGATTTCATCATCGAAAAGCTGACGGAAATGGATAACAGGATGGACGAGCTCATCTTTGAAAGAGATCTCGACCAACTGACCCTGCTAAACCAGGCCTTTCACCGCACCCTGTACATGGCTAACCCGGCCCGGGCCTCAATGCCCATCATTGAAAGTATCTGGTTGCAACTTGGCCCGTTCCAACGGCAAGTCCTCACTCGGCTCACGGAATATTACGAGATTGATCGTCACAAGGAGATTCTGACGGCCCTGATGACCCGCGACGAAACCGCCCTGCAAGACGCCATTACCAACGACATCAGAGACGGCGTCTTGAAATCAGGCCGAAACCTGCTGGTCTCGACAGGCGCGGCATGAGGGCTTGGACGTTGCAATGTCTGGGCTTGAGTGGTGCTTAAGGTCAGAAACCGCCCTCGCCTAGAACGGGTTCAATTACGATGGCTGCCGTGGTAGCCGCCGTCAAAGCAGATGACGTTATTTTTACCCGTTGCCGCTCGCGCAATCTTGACCGCATTCTCCAAAGCTTCAGCGCCGGAGTTCACTAACATGACTTTGGCATGCCCTCGCACCGGGGTGATCTGACTCAGCTTCTCAGCGACTTGGACGCACCCCGCGTAGGGCACAGCGGCTTGGCACGTGTGCATATCCCGCTCTAGCCGCGCCGTT
>JBALXR010000073.1:0-16267 GCA_036960525.1 Marinobacter sp. | reverse complement strand
GCATTGCACCCGCACCAGGGGCCACGCCTGTCTGCGGCGATGGTAGCTTTGTATGGCTTTACCCAAATGGTCGGCCCCTGGTTGACTAAACAATGGCTGGATGCCGGTGAAACCCTGTTGTCAGCGTTTGGTATAGGGGTCGGGGCGTTGTTGTTCGGGCTGGTGTTTGTGCTCTTCGTACCGCGGCCTGATGTTTGGCATGCGCGGGGAGTTTGAGTTTTTGCCGTGTAGCCTTCTGATTGCGGTGGATTGATCGCGGCGGCGGGGAATGTTTTTTCTTGGAAATGGAACTCGCTGCGCTTAGACACCCATTTCCGGCGGAAAAAATTCCCCACCACCCCGCTCTGTTTAACAAAGCTGTTATCGCTAGGGAAGATCAAAGCGACTTTTGGTTCATAGTTCATCGAGATGGTCAGCGTTTGGTGATTAGGCTTATTGATTCAGGCAATTCTTTATCGGGTTAACCGAAGCCTCGCCATGCTAAGCTTTCGAATTATCACCGGTTTCTGCAGGGTGTGGGGGTGAATTTGATTTTTTGGCCGGACAAAGGTGTCTGAGCGCAGCGAGTTCTTTTCCAGCCAAAAAATCAAATTTGCTCCCGCGCCAACTCCCAAACCAGCAGATTAAACCCAACCTAGCAGACCAACCCCAAACTAAAAAGCCGAAGCAACGTGCTCCCAATAGAACACATCCTCCCCCAACTCAAACAAACCCTGGAAACCCACACCACTGCTTTGCTGCAGGCGCCGCCGGGCGCTGGCAAAACCACCCGTGTGCCGCTGGCGTTGCTGGATGCACCCTGGCGTCAGGGGCGGCGGATTTTAATGCTGGAACCGCGGCGACTGGCGGCCCGTTCGGCCGCGCGGTATATGGCCGGGCAGCTGGGTGAGCAAGCCGGGCAGACGGTGGGCTATCGCACGCGCCTGGACACCCGAGTGTCAGCGGCTACCGTGATTGAGGTGGTGACCGAGGGTATTCTTACCCGTTTGATTCAAAGCGACCCGCTACTGGAAGACTACGCCGCAGTGCTGTTTGATGAGTTTCACGAGCGTTCGTTGCAGGCGGATTTGGGACTGGCTCTGGTGCGCGAATCCCAGCAGGTACTACGGGAGGATTTGCGGGTGCTGGTGATGTCGGCCACGCTGGATACCGCGCCTATTGCCCGATTTCTCGGCGGTGTGCCCGTTCTGAGCAGCGAGGGGCGAGCGTTTCCGGTGGAGGTTTTGTACCGGCCTGCCGCGCCAGCGCAGCGTCAGCCGCGTGTGGTGGACCAAGTCACGGCGGTGGTGCTTGAGGCGTTGGCTCAACAGCCGGGTTCGGTTTTGGTGTTTTTGCCCGGCGCTGGCGAAATTCGAAGGGCGGCACAAGCACTGGCTGGGCAGGTGGCACGGGATGTGGTGATTGCGCCATTGTTTGGCAATCTGCAGGCGGCGGAGCAGGATCGTGCGATTGCTCCGGCCGCTGAGGGCAGCCGCAAGGTGGTGCTGGCCACGGCGATTGCCGAGACCAGTTTGACCATTGAAGGCGTGCGGGTGGTTGTTGATAGCGGTCAGCAGCGGCGGGCGGTGTTTGACCCCGGAAGTGGCATGACGCGGCTGGTGACAGGCCGTTTATCAAAAGCGTCGGCAGAGCAGCGTAAAGGCCGCGCTGGGCGAACCCAGCCCGGGGTGTGTTATCGCCTGTGGAGCGAGTCTGAGCAGTATGGTTTGGCAGACTTTACTCCGCCGGAGATTCGCGAAGCGGATCTGGCGCCGCTGGTTTTGGAGTTGGCTCAGTGGGGCGCGCGGTCGCCCGATCAGCTGCAGTGGGTTGAGCCGCCGCCGGCGGCGCATTGGCAGCAGGCGGTGGAGTTGCTGCAATTGCTGGATATGCTGGGCGAAGACTGCGCCATTACTAGCCACGGCAAGGCGGCGAGGGCACTGGGCGTTCACCCGCGGTTGGCGCACATGGTATTGCTGGGCCGTTCATTGGGGCAAGGTTCCTTGGCGTCAGAATTGGCGGCACTGCTGGAAGATCGGGACCTGCTGGGGCCGGGTGCCGGCGCTGATATGCACGAGCGCGTGCGGGTGCTGCGTGGTGAGCGTGGCCACGCACGGGTAGACCCGGCGCGAATTCAGGCGGTGCGAAAGCAGGCAAGGCGTCTGGAGCCAACAACATCATCGTCCAATCACGCCTCTTTGTCGGCGCCCACTGCGACAGAGGTGGGGCGTTTACTGGCGCTGGCTTATCCAGACCGTATAGCCCGCCGCCGGCCCGGTGATGCACCCCGTTACCAGCTTAGTAATGGAAAGGGTGCGCTGCTGCGCGACGACGATGGCCTGGCCCGACACGACTGGCTGGTGGCGGCGGATCTGGACGGTAAGGCCCGCGAAGCGCAGATTTACCTGGCTGCGCCGGTGGATTTGGCGATTCTGGAAAGTGACCTTGCCGCACACATTCAGCAACGTGACGAAGCCGAGTGGGATGATCGACGCGGTACCGTGGTTGCGCGTCAGGTTCGCCGCTTGGGCGCCCTGTTGCTGGCCGAAAAACCGCTGGCCAAACCGTCTTCAGAACTGATGCAGCAGGGCTTGCTGGCCGCGGTGCGGCGCAAAGGGCTGGATAGCCTGCCGTGGACCGCCGGCGCAAGGCAATGGCAGGCGCGGGTCGGGCTGCTGGCACGGCATTTTCCGGAAGACTGGCCGGATGTTAGCGACACAGCGCTGATGAATTCGTTAGAGGATTGGCTGGCGCCCTACCTGATGGGCCTGAGCCGCTGGGCTGAACTGCAAAAGCTGAATGTGCAAGGCGCGCTGAACGGCTTGCTGGATTACGCCCGGCAGCAACGCCTAAACGAGTTGGCGCCAACCGCGCTGACCATTCCAACCGGTAGTTTGGTGACGCTTGATTACGCCGCGGAAAACGGCCCGGTGTTGGCGGCGAAGCTCCAGGCACTGTTTGGCTGGACGCGCACGCCCACCGTTGCGGGCGGGCAGGTACCGGTGTTAATACATCTGCTATCGCCTGCCCAGCGGCCGCTGGCGGTAACGGCTGATCTGGCCAGCTTCTGGGTTAACGTGTATCCACAGGTGCGCAAAGACACTCGTGGGCGTTACCTCAAACATCCTTGGCCTGAAGATCCGCTAACCGCAGTGGCGCAGCAAGGCGTGAAACGTAAAGCTTAGCGCTCGATTGCATTTTGTAGGCTGGCCTGAGCGCTAAAGCCGCTTTTTTTGGGGTTTTTAGACGAATTTCCCAATGTTGGTTGAACGTCAAATTACCTATATCAATAGTGCTTGCCAGCGGGCGAAAAATGCTTAAAATTTGCACACTTCAACCTGTGTGAAACCCTCATGCACTGTGTCTCGTTTGATATTTTCCGCACTCTTGGTTTTCCCGATACCACCGTACTCAAGCCGGATCAGTTTTTGCGCCATAAAGAATTGCTGCGCGACGCCGACTGGGTGTTGTTTCCGGAGTACTGGCAGCTGAACGCTCTGGTACATGGCCTGAAATGCCGGGTGTTTCCCAGTGCCGCCAGTTACCGCATTGGCCACGACAAGGTGGAAATGACCCGAGCGTTTCAGGCCGTTGCACCTGAGCACACGCCCTGGACGTTGATTGCCGCCAACGGCCCCCAGGAGCGGGAACAGATATGGCAGGACATGGCTTTGCCCTTTGTCGCCAAGCTACCAAAAGCGAGTATGGGCGAAGGTGTGTGGCTGATTGAAAATCGCGCAGATTGGCAGCGCTATTGCGATCGTAGCGACGTGCTCTATGCCCAGGAATATCTGCCCCTGGAGCGAGATGCGCGGGTGGTCGTGGTGGGCGACAAAGTCGTCACTGCCTATTGGCGTACCCAAGCGGATCAGGGTTTTTACAACAATGTGGCTCGCGGCGGGCGCATCGATTACAGCCCGGTGCCGGCGGTCGTGACCGATCTGGCCCTGCGGTTGGCGCGGGAGCTGGAGGTGGATCACGCCGGGTTTGATATTGCGCTGGTGGAAGGCTACCCCTTTGTACTGGAATTCAACCGCCTGTTTGGCAACCAGGGTTTGGGTCAGGGCACTGATTTGCAGGACGCGATATTGGCGTACCTGCGTCGGTGCAACGAACCCCGTAACCCGGAAGAGCCGGTGATGCCCGATCCGGTATGGCCAGTAGCGGTTTAAATCGTAGCGCAGTTGCCGCTCGGCGCCCGTGTCTATTGCGCTAAAAATTGCTGCTACAGCTTCTACCTGCCAGTCACCGCTATCAAAAAGTTCGCGGCTGCGCGCCAACAGCTCATCGCCGAAGGCAAAGGTGATATGGCGTTTATGCACAATACTGTCTTGATGGGTTGCAAGTGGCAGTAAAGCGGACCGTCTGGCGCATCGTTGAGCCGGCGGGTGGCAATGGTGTCGATAGGCTTGCCAGGTGCCGTGCATGACCGCACAGCAATCGCGCCATTGGTCATTCCTGTTTGATGGTTTATCTCAAAGGTCGAGGGTTATAGAGGTTTCACAGGCGCTTTGACTATTTTGTACAACAGTGCAATTCTTGTCAGGGTCCGTTTTATGTGTAGATATGCTGATATGCGGACCTGAAAAAAAGCCCGATGATCGCTTTAATCAACGGGCTCTGCCGCCAAGGCGCAGAGCCTTTTTTCTGCTGAATACCCTGTGGAGGGAAACACCACCCATGACCGAGTTAGCCAACGCCCGTATTACCGACTACTACACCGAAAGCACCTTTAACCGTATTCGGCAGTTCGCTGAAGGCAAAGAAACGCCGTTTGTAGTGATTGATACTGCCACGATCGATTATCACTATGACGAACTGGTTGAGGGCTTCCCTTACGCACAGGTTTACTACGCGGTGAAAGCCAATCCGGCCCCGCAGGTTCTGACTCTGCTGCGCGATAAAGGTGCTAGCTTTGACATCGCTTCGGTGTACGAGCTGGAACAGGTAATGGCGCTGGGTGTGACGGCTGAACGCATCAGTTTTGGCAATACCATCAAAAAAGCCAAAGACGTTCGCACGTTTTATGAAAAAGGCGTGCGCATGTTTGCCACCGATTCGGAAGCTGATCTGCGCAATATTGCCGAGGCTGCACCGGGCTCAAAAATCTACGTACGGATTTTGACTGAAGGCACGTTAACCGCCGACTGGCCGTTGTCACGTAAATTTGGTTGCCAGCAAGATATGGCCATGGATCTGCTGATTCTGGCTCGTGACCTGGGTCTGGTGCCCTACGGTGTGTCGTTCCACGTGGGCTCGCAGCAGCGTGAAATTGGCGCCTGGGATGCAGCGTTAGGCACCGTAAAGGTGATTTTCGAGCGCCTGAAGGAAGAAGACGGTATTGAACTGAAAATGATTAATATGGGTGGTGGTTTCCCGGCCAATTACATCACCCGCGCCAATGATGTGAAGGTGTACGCAGAGGAAATTGGTCGTTTTCTGCGCGAAGATTTTGGTGACGAATTGCCGGAAATTATTATTGAGCCTGGCCGTTCGCTGATTTCCAACGCTGGTGTGCTGGTGAGCGAGGTGGTGCTGATTTCCCGTAAATCGAGCACTGCCATGCACCGCTGGGTGTATACAGATGTGGGCAAGTTTTCTGGACTGATTGAAACGCTGGACGAAGCGATCAAGTTTCCGATCTGGACTGAAAAAGACGGCGAAGGTGAAGATTGCGTGATTGCCGGGCCAACTTGCGACAGTGCCGACATCATGTATGAAGACCACAAGTATCCGCTGCCGCTGAGTCTGGAGATTGGTGACCGCATGTACTGGTTCTCAACCGGCGCTTACACCACCACCTACAGCGCGGTGGGATTCAACGGCTTTCCGCCGCTGAAAGATTACTACATTTAAAAACGGGTGATTCAGCCGGGCAAGAACAGCTGCCCGGCTGACAGATTTTAGACGACAATGTCGCAGTGCAACAACGGGGCCAGATGGGCCCCGTTTTTTATGAGCTGCGTTCGAGCTTCAGGGTGAACGCGATGGGCAGTGCCAGCACGCCATAAGCGATCATCACCCAGAAAGCGTGGCGAATATCGCCGCTGGCGTCTGACACCAGGCCGCCGATCATCGGCACTATGAATGCCACGGTGTAACCCACCAGAAAGTTGCCCGCCGACAGGCGTCCGGTTTCGGCTGCAGACACCAATAGTGGCGGCACGGCCACCATCAGGATCAGCAGAAGCCCTGCGGTGAAACTCATAAACGTGGCACTGAGAATACCAGGCCAGCCCGGCATCAGCACAGCGCCGGCAGCCCCTAGCAGGCTCAGAATCAACATCAGTATCAGCGGGCTCTTTCGCCCTACCCAAAAACGCGCCATCTTCAGCATCAGAATCGATGCTACCACTTGCGCAAAGTTGTACCAGAACAGGGCATCGGTGAGCTGATCCAGTTCACCGCGCTGCTCCAGCAGGTTGCTCATGTACGCATTGAAACCAAAAAACAACGAACCGGATACGCCCAGCAGCAGGCCAATTCGCAGCGTCAACGGATTGCTCCAATCTGGTAGCCAGGCCACTTTGCGGGTAGGTCGCGCCAAATCGCGTTTGGGTAGGAACAGGGCCGCCGCAACCAACAGGGCCGGCAGCGACCAGGCGATCAAGGTGGCGCGCCAGCTCTCGCCAACCAGCGGCATAATCACCGGCAGGGTTATGCCAGCGCCGATGAACTCACCCATCAGCATGCCGTTCATGTAAATGGCCGCGCCCATGGCCATATGGTGGGGTGCCAGCCAACGCGGCAGCAACGCCGGCAACGCTGGTTGCATCATTGCAATACCCAGGCCCATCACGGTGCCTGAGACCATCAACAAAGTGGTGTCCGGAGCCAGGCCGCGAGCTGCAGAGCCGAGGGTCATGATCAGTATGGCCAGCGCCAGAGTATTACGCGGGCCGATGCGGGAAATAGCCAGGGAACCGGGCATGGCGCCAATGGCCAGCATCAGAATAGGTAAGGTGGTCAATGCGCCGGTCAGAGCCTGCGACAGCGACAGTTCGTCGGCAATGTAAGGCGCTAAAGGTGGCGCAACCAGAATGGGTATGCGCAGGTAAGCACCGGCCAGCCAAAGTAAAACCGCCACCGGAAGCAGGGTAACTGCCGGTGGCGGTAAGGTGCTGCTGTATTCTGCAGCAGCGGATGGTGAGTTAGTCCTCACTGGTATCCGGCAAGTAGGCCCCGTCTTCGTCATGAACTTCCTGCCCGGTAACGGGCGGGTTGAACGAACAGATCAAGCGCATGTCTTCAGTGCCACCGCGAAGGGTGTGCGCATCATGCTTGTCGAGTGCGTAAAGCGTGCCGTCGGAGATCTCGTGGGTTTCACCGGTTGCTTTGTCTGTAATGGTGCCGTTGCCGGCTACGCAATAAACCGCTTCCAGGTGATGCTTGTACCACAAGTTCAGTTCGGCGCCTGCCGGAATGATTGTTTCGTGAAAAGAAAAGCCCATACCGTCTTTTTTCAGCAGCATACGGCGGCTGGTCCAGCCTGGTCCGTGCACTTCGCGTTCGGTACCGATAATGTCCTTAACTCGTACAATTTTCATTAGTATTCCTCACGTTAGAGTAGCGCGGTCGGGTAATTATCGGAGCGCGCTGTTATGGAATAACGCTCTAGTATAAACACCCCTGTCATATGTTTTTCAACTGCCATTCATTATAAGCCTTCATGGCGTGGGTAATTACCTGCCCCAGTTTGTGTTGATCGCTAGAGTCCGCGGCCTTGCCTTCGCGGGCTTTTTCCAGCGCTCGGTGCAAGATATTGCGATTCTGCTTTGACAAGCCTTCCAGCCAGTGGCTGTCTGTGGTCGCAAGCGCTAGCGGAGCTCGGCCGGCATGGTTGCGGTGGCTTACATGCCACCAGTGATTCAGCGCTCTGCCCAACACGACGTAGCCAAACTGGGTGTCGGGCACCGGGCCGAAGCTGGCGGTTTTCACACCGTCGCGCAGGGGCCCTATCTTTAGTGTAGGCAATGGCAGGCGGTCGCCGTAAAAATAACTACCGGCAGCGCCGATCAGGCCGCCGATCAGAGCTCCAGTGCCAAATGATGCACCTAAGGTGAGTGCATCAATACCAACGCCCCCGACGGCCCCAGCGCCAAAACCGGCCCCCGCCAGGTAGCCTTTATTCGCGCCCCAGAGCTGGCGGCTGTCTTCGGAAAACAGGTCGTGTTCACTTTGCCATTCCAGCTCGGCTTCCTGACGTTGTAGCTGGCTGTGTTGATAAAGCTGCTGGATATCGCCCCGCAGTTGCTGTTCACGCTGGCGCTGATGCTGATACCAGCTTTTGCGCAGCTCAGAGGCTAGGGCGTCTTTGTTCTGGCTAAAGGCACTGTCAGCCAGGTCTTCCGCCAAGCTGCGGCTGTGGCGGTAACCCATCATTTGCTGCAGGGTTTGCGCAATCAGCGTGGCGGCTTGTTGCCTGCGTTGCTGGCGCTGGCGGTCCAGAAATCCGGTCGCGGTTTCCAGTGGCTTTTCCCAGGCCGGTTCGAGCTGACCGAAAGCTTTTAAAAGGCTTAGATGTTGCTTGAACGGTGCGCGAACTGCATCGAACGTGCGGACAACCTGAAAGAATTGCCCCAGCGCAGCCTGCCAGGTGTCACTGTAGTCTTCGTCACCAATGCTGTTGATCAGAGCCAGGCTGGGGCGCCCGGTCCAGCGCAATATGGTCATCTCTGCTTCGTGTTGCGGGCTGTAGGGCACCGAACCGTCCACCACGTAAATAATGCCGGCGCCCTCGATTAATGGCGCCAGCAGTTCGCATTCGTCGCTGAACTGCGGATTATCCCGGTGCTGGATAACAAACGCAGCCACTGTGGCAGCTCGGTCTGAGGCAGAAACGCTGTGTGCTTCCAGCCATTCCAGTACTCGTCGCGGTCGTTGAAAGCCAGGTGTGTCCACCAGGGTGTAGAGCACCTGACCGTCTACCTGTAACGGGTAGGCGTGGCTGCGGCGGGTGGTGCCCGGTTCCAGGGCAATGGCGATAGCGTCGTTCTGCGACAACGTTGCTACTACGGAAGATTTGCCTTTGTTGGGGTGGCCGACCACCGCAAAGACCGGTGCCTGATTCATGACTGCGATATTCCTGTGCTGGTGGCGATATCTCCGACCGTAACAAAACCTGGTGGGCAACGCTCTGCGAAACGTAACCAGGGTTGCAACTGGCGATCTGACGCGGCCGCTGATGTCTGCTGAGCTGCGGCCACTAATGGCAGCAGGCAAATTCTGCTGCCGGCAGGCCAGCTTTGGCGTGCGCTGTTCAGAAAGTCCAGCAGCTCACCGGTAGGCGGCTCCCAGCTGCGTACCAGCATAATGGCGGTGACCGGATCACTGCCATTCGCAAGCTGGGCAATTGCCTGCTGATCCTGACTGAGGCTGGCCAGGCCGCCCACCGGCAGCGCCGGGTCTTTGCAAGGAATCGTCAAAACCGCAGGTAGAGCCGGGTCGCCCGCACCGGCCCAGCTGAGCAGTCGTGCCTTTTCTGGCAGCGGCTGTAACAGGGTATTGTGCCCTGTATCGGGCAGATCGCTGGCGTCATTATAGCCGGCGCCGGTATCCAGTACCGGCGTTGCCATGCGTTCGCGCAGGGCGTATAGCCCCGGGTGGCGCAGCAGCAATTTGCGCGCACGCAAGTGCACCAGCGCGCTTGCCAGCAGACGCAGCAACAGGCGTGGCAGCACAACCCACACTAACCACAGCATGCTGACAAACGGCCACCACTGGCCCCAGCGTGCAGGTGTAAGCGAGGTATTCGTGCCGGCGCGAAAAAACCGGGTAGCTTCCACCAGTGTCAGGTCTGGCACCGCAGCCGGCCATAGCCATGCCCAAGGCGTGGCTAGAACGCTGGTGAGTTGGTGATAGCCGCTGGCGGCAGTATTCAGGGTGGTGCTCCAGCCGAACGCCAGATCTTGAATCACCACCATCAACAATAGGGTCAACAAAGCCGTCACCGCAAAACTGAGCCCGCCGCCCTGGGCCGCCCGCGCCATAAGAGCGGGCTGCAGTGGCTGCAAGGCAGGGCCGGGAGCAGGCATAAAGCGATGCAGCAGTGGCCGCCAGGATTGCCAGCCGATCACCGACTGCAGGCTGGTCAGCAGCGCCAGCAGCAGTTGCAGAGCCACAAAACCAATAATCACGGTAACATTTATGCGCTGGCCGCCATCGTAAAACAACAGGCCGGCCATGGTGATGATGCCCAGCACCGCGCCCAAAGCTATAAAGCCGCTGTTGATCTGCTTCCAGCGTTGCTCTGTGGATTGGCCGGTGCCTGCAAATTGCTCGCTGCTGTTATCAAAACGACCTAGCCAGGCCAGCCAGTGTGCTGGGTCACTTGGGCTGTTGTGCTCTTCGCAGTTCAGCGCAAACCTGCGGTCGCGGCGATGAATAAAGTCTGATGCTTGCTGATCGTCCCGCTGTATCTGGGCGTCGAAATCCATTAACAGGCAAAGAGGCTGTTTGTTGATGGACATCTTGGTCATTGACGGTTTTGCCGCTGACTGCTTTACCATGAAATAACCCGTTGGTGAATTCGGCGCTTCCTGCTTTGGTGCTAGGATATAGCCAAGGCCGTCACCGACCAACCCCAACGAGGTTCCATGCCCCACCATTTGATGAATTTACGCCACGTGCCCGACGACGAAGCAGACGACATTCGTGATCTGTTCGAGCGTGAAGATGTGCGCTATTACGAAACGCCCCCCAGTTTTTGGGGCATCAGTATGGGCGGTTTCTGGGTGCACGATGACGACGAAGCCGAGCGCGCGCGACAATTGCTGGCAGGCTACCAGCAGCAGCGCCAAAACCAGCAGCAGGTGGAGTGGCAGGAGCGTGTGGCGCGGGGTGAAGCTGGCTGGGGCAGTATGCTGCGGCGCCACCCGCTGCGCATGTTGGCGGCCATTATCGCTTTAGGGGTCATTGTAGGCGTTAGCCTGTTGCCTTACCTGCGAATGGGTTAATGCTTAATAAACGAGGCCAGACACGTCACTGGCTGGCCTCGGGTATCTGCTGACGCACCAGGAAATCCAGGCCCCGCTCGACCGCATTGCCGCCGGTCAGAAAGCTGGTGATGTGGCCACGTAAGTTCAGTTTCAACAGGCCGCTGTCTACACCTTTTTGCAACAAAGCCTGATGAAAACGTTCAGCCTGTGAAAATGGCACCAGTGAATCTACGCCGCCGTGAAACAGAAAAAACGGGGGTGTTTGCGGGGTTATGTGAGTGATGGGGGACGCAATCCGATAGGTTTCAGGTATTTGTTGCTTGTTGGCTCCCAGAAACTGAAACAGCAGCTTGCCCGAATCGAAGCTGGTCAAATCCGCTGGTATGCCGCCGGCGACCACCGCTTGAAGCTGGGTGTTTGCGCCGCCGTAAGGCTGATTAAGATCACTATCACTGCTGGCAACCACCGCCAGCAGTGCAACCAGATGCGCACCTGATGAAAATCCGAAACCGCTGACCCGCTGTGTGTCCAGACCATAGCGTGAACCGTTGGTTGCCAGCCACTGGCGTGCTACCTGCAGATCATACAACTGGGCGGGAAAGGTATATTCGGGGGCAAACCGGTAGGCAATGTTGAACACCGCAAAACCGTGGCTGGCGAGCTCTTCGGCAATCCACACCATGTCCGACGGCGAACGGCCGTTCCAGCCGCCCCCATGCACCATCAGCACGACCGGGCTGGGACCACTTTGTTGCGGCAAATACAAGTCACCGGTCAGCGTCTGGGGCCAGTTCCCCGGGGTGTATACCAAGCCTTCCACTACGTCATATTCAGTGGTTTTGGGTTCTGGACCGATCAGGTTTTCCGCGCCGTAGTAATGGCTGCAGCCTGGCAATGACGCCAGCGCCGTGAGCAGAAAAATAGATGCGCCGAGTATTTTTCCGGGATAACCGGCGGCATAGGACATGGTGTGAAAACTCCTTTTCATAAAATATTCAGTCTGGTGCGAGCGGTGGCCGCTACACCTTGTAATACGTCATTTCAGTGTAATAGGCCATTGTGCTGGCGCTATCCAGCCGGTTTGCTCCTTGGGGAAGCCGGCCATATACTCCCACAGTGCTTTTGGCACTCCAGTTTTCACCACGCACAACACGAACCCCGGCGGTACCTGTTCAATGACACAACCGCTTAAAGGCAAGAACAAAAGCGGTCTGACGCGGGAGCTGATAGAAGCCCTGTTTCCGATGTTTGAACAAGCCAGCGCCGGCGCCATTGCGGTTGATCGCGAGGCCCGTATTACCTGGATAAATAACAGCTATGCCCAGCTGCCCAGCGTGGCTTACGACTGAGGAGATAATAATGCGTCTGGAAAACCGAATAGCCCTGATTACCGGTGCTGGCCGTGGTATTGGCCGCGCCATCGCTGAACACTATGCCCGCGAAGGCGCCCGAGTGGCAGTGGCCGATCTGGATTACGACACGGCACAGGAAGTGGCTGGGGTCATTAATAGCGCCGGTGGAAGTGCCATGGCACTGGCCATGGATGTTACCGACGAACAGGCGGTGGAACAGGGTGTAAGCTCCGTGGTGCAAGCCTGGGGTGGCCTGGACATTGTGCTGGCCAACGCCGGCATACAACACATTGCGCCACTGGATAAGCTGAGCTTTAAAGATTGGCGCCAGGTGATGAGCGTGCATCTGGATGGTGCATTTCTGCTGACCCGTGCTGCGCTGCAAACCATGTACGCCAAAGGTGGCGGTACAATCCTGTATATGGGCTCGGTACACTCGCTGGAGGCGTCGCCGATGAAAGCGCCTTACGTTGCTGCCAAGCATGGCATGCTTGGCCTTTGCCGGGCGGTGGCCAAAGAGGGAGCCGAACACGGTGTGCGTAGCAACATTATCTGCCCCGGATTTGTGCGCACCCCGCTGGTGGACAAACAGATTCCCGAGCAAGCACAGGCGTTGGGCATATCTGAAGAAGACGTGATTTCCAAGGTGATGTTGAAAAACACCGTAGACGGAGAGTTCACAACTCTGGCGGACGTGTCAGAACTTGCCGTGCACCTGGCGGCTTTCCCGTCAGCGGCGCTAACGGGGCAATCTATTGTGGTCAGCCACGGCTGGCATATGCAGTAAGAAAACGGAGTAACGGATGAATAACAATGAACAATCCCCGGTAGTCTGGTCGCCTTCTGACACCGTTCTTAAAGACAGCCAGATGGGGCGCTTTCAACATTGGCTGGAAAGTCTGGGTTACGGTCCATTTGCGGATTATCACGAACTGCATGAGTGGTCGGTGACCGACCTTGAAGGCTTCTGGAAAGCCGTCTGGGATTACTGCGGACTGATTAGCCATACGCCCGCGCAACAGGTATTGGGCAAGCGTGAGATGCCCGGAGCTGAATGGTTTCCCGGTATGACCCTCAACTTCGCCGCCAACTTGCTGCGCCACGCCGAAGGCGAACAGGCTAACAGCGAAGCCATTGTTGCCTACTGCGAAACCCGCCCGGTATTGCGCCGTACTTACGCGGAATTACGCGCCGACGCGGGCGCCCTGGAAGCCTATCTGCACAGCCAGGGCGTTACCAAAGGCGACCGGGTTGCCGGTATTGTTACCAACGGCTATGAAGCCATCGCGGGTATGCTGGCGGCCACCAGCATGGGAGCGGTGTGGAGTTCAGCATCACCGGACTTCGGCATTGGCGCCATTCTGGACCGCTTTGGTCAGATTGAACCAACGGCACTGATTGTCGTAAACGGCTACGGCTATGGCGGCAAGGTATTCCAGCGCCAGCAGGAATTTGCCCAATTAATCAGCGGCCTGCCCTCGCTGAAATGCGTGGTCAGCGTGCCGCAGCTGCCAGACGCACCGGCCATTGAAGGCCCGCTGGCCCGCGACTGGCACGACGCCATTGCAGCCGGTGCAGGCACACCGCCGTCGTTCACACCGGTGGCCCCGGATCACCCTGTGTATATCCTCTATTCTTCTGGCACCACCGGCAAACCCAAATGCATCGTACACGGCACTGCTGGCCTGCTGGTCAACCATGCGAAAGAGCTGATGCTGCACGGCGATGTTGGTATCGGCGACCGTTTCATGTACTTCACCACCTGCGGCTGGATGATGTGGAACTGGCAGGCCTCCGCCCTGTTGACCGGCGCGGCGGTGATCACCGTAGACGGCTCGCCGGGCTACCCCAGCCTGAACATGCTGTGGCAAACCGTAGCCGATGAAAAAGTAACCCACTTCGGCACCAGTGCCCGCTTCCTTGCCGGCTGCCGCAAAGAGGGCATGACCCCGGCTAAAGATTTGGATTTAAGCGCACTCAGAGTTGTGTTCTCCACGGGCTCGCCGTTGTTGCCAGAAGACTATGACTGGATGTACAGCGACGGCGCACCGAATGCCCTGTTGGGCTCCATCGCCGGTGGCACCGACATCTGCGGCTGCTTTGTAGGCTCCACACCTTTGCTGGCCGTACGCCGCGGCGAAATACAATGTCGCCTTTTAGGCGTAGACGCCGCCGCCTTTGACGACAACGGAAAATCCGTTAGCTCCGGCCGCGGTGAACTGGTATGCCGCCAGCCTTTGCCGTCCATGCCCGTCAGCTTCTGGGACGACTCAGACGGCGAACGCTACCGTAATGCCTACTTCGACACTTTCGCCGAATCCGCCCCTGGCGTATGGGCCCACGGCGACTTCATCGAATTCACTGAGCACGGCGGCGCCATCATCTACGGTCGTTCCGACGCCACCCTGAACCCCGGCGGTGTGCGCATCGGCACTGCTGAAATCTACCGGCAGGTAGAAACCGAAGCGGCCATAAAAGACAGCCTGGTGGTTGGTCGACAGGTAGACGGTGACGTAGAAGTGGTATTGCTGGTCGTACTGGCCGATGGCGAAACCCTGAGCGACGAATTGCTCAAGCGCCTGAAAACCCAAATCCGCAAAGGCGCCAGCCCCCGGCACGTGCCTCGTCACATCATCCCGGTGCCAGACATTCCCTACACCCGTAGCGGTAAGAAAGTAGAGCTCGCCGTAGCTCGCCTCATCAACGGCTCTGCCCGCAGCGACAACCGCGACGCACTGGCCAATCCGGAAGCGCTGGATGCTATTCAGGCGTGTTTGCAGGAAGCGGGGTTGTTGCCGAGGGCAGGCTAAATCGGTGCTGGGTCGGGCACTGGATAGAGAGAACCAAAGTGCAAAGAGGCTTGGTGGGGCCTGCTTTCAAAACTGTGCGGAGCCATGGATGGCGGAGCCCAAGCGCCCCATAGATGGGCTTGAGCGTGTTTTGGAGGCAGGCCCCACCAAGGCGACACCACCTATCTCTGCTATCTTTAGCACCCGCACCTAACCAAAATCCGTCCTTATACTAAGATCTTAGCCGCAATTCTCCAAAAAATGTTATCTTAGTAGGCCTAATAAAAGCTACTAACCAGTCACAGCCAGTGCCAGCCGTGCCCAGCGCAGCTGCCAGCCGTGACCGTCCTGAATCCACCCTTTATAGCTCGAGGACGAACATGACAGAGTCAATCACCAAAATTATCTACACACTGACCGACGAAGCGCCAGCGCTTGCTACCCGGTCACTGTTGCCAATTCTGGAAACCTACGCCAAGCCGGCCGGTATTCATTTTGAAACCAGCGATATCTCATTGGCGGCTCGAATCCTGGCCAACTTCCCGGACTACCTCGCAGAAGATCAGCGCGTGCCCGATGCCCTGGCCGAACTGGGTGAATACACCAAAGACCCCAACGCCAACATCATCAAACTGCCGAACATTTCCGCCTCTATCCCGCAGCTGCGCTCTGCCATCAAAGAGCTGAACAAGCAGGGTTATAAAGTTCCGGAATACAAAGAAAACCCGCAGACTGACGAAGAAAAAGACGCCACCGCCCGCTATGGCAAAGTACTGGGCAGCGCTGTAAACCCGGTATTGCGTGAAGGCAACTCTGACCGCCGTGCGCCTGCTGCGGTAAAAGCTTTTGCTCGCAAGTACCCGCATTCTATGGGCGAGTGGAGCCCGGCCTCGCGCACCCACGTAGCGCATATGAAAGGCGGCGACTTCTACTCATCAGAACAGTCTGTCACCCTGGACAAAGCCACCAACAGCCGCATCGTGTTCGAGAACAAGAAAGGCGAGCAGACCGTGCTGAAAGCCGATCTGCCGCTGCAGGAAGGTGAAGTGCTCGACGGCATGAATATGAGCAAAAAAGCGCTGTGTGCATTCTTCGAAACAGCCATTAAAGACTGCGAAGACACCGGTGTGATGTTCTCGCTGCACGTTAAAGCAACCATGATGAAAATCTCTCACCCGATTGTGTTTGGTCACGCGGTGAAGATTTACTA
>JBALXR010000072.1:11011-16414 GCA_036960525.1 Marinobacter sp. | reverse complement strand
GTTGTCGATCATTAAAAGCATAATTTGTCCCTCGCCTTAGTGGTCAAAGTCGTTGTAGGTCATGGCGACGGCGCGGAAAATGGCGCGGCCTTTGTTCATGGTTTCTTTCCATTCCAAGCGTGGTACAGAATCTGCGACTATACCGGCGCCGGCCTGTATGTGCAGGGTGTTGTCTTTGATCACCGCGGTGCGGATGGCGATGGCGGTGTCCATATTGCCGTTGAACGACAAATAGCCCACGGCGCCGCCATACACGCCGCGTTTGACCGGCTCCAGCTCGTCAATGATTTCCATGGCACGGGTTTTTGGTGCGCCACTTAATGTGCCGGCAGGCAGGGTGGCTTTTAGGACATCAAGGCAGCTGATGCCGTCTTTTACCTGGCCGGTGACGTTCGATACGATGTGCATTACATGGGAGTAGCGCTCAACCGCCATTTTTTCAGTTAACCGCACGGTGCCGGTTTCCGATACACGGCCCGCGTCGTTACGGCCCAGGTCAATCAGCATCAGGTGTTCGGCAATTTCTTTCGGGTCGGCCAGCAGTTCGGCTTCCAGGGCGCGGTCTTCGGCTTCGGTGGCGCCGCGTTTGCGGGTTCCGGCGATGGGCCTTACGGTCACTTCGCGGTCTTCCATGCGCGCCAGAATTTCCGGCGACGAGCCCACAATGTGGAAGTCGTCGAGATCCAGAAAGTACATGTAAGGCGAAGGGTTCATTATTCGCAGCGAGCGGTACAGGTTCAGCGGCGGCGCCTCAAACGGAATCGACATACGCTGAGAAATGACGGTTTGCATCACGTCGCCATCCAGCACGTAATCTTTGATAGTGTCTACGGCTGCTTCGAATTTTTCCTGGCTGAAACCAGACACAAACTCGCTCTCATCCACGGTTTTACCGCGCAGGTGATCCGGGGTTTTCGGCGCTTGCGCGGTGCTTTGGCGCAGCTGCTGTTCCAGTTGATCCAGACGCGTCTGGGCCTGTTCAAAGGCGCCGTCGTCTGCCGGGTTTACGTGCACAATCAGGTGCAGTTTGCCGCGCAGGTTATCGAACACCACCAGTTCGTTAGATACCATTAACAGGATGTCGGGGGTGCCAATGCGGTCTGGCGGGCAGCTGTTAGCCAGGCGCTTTTCAATGTAGCGAACGGTGTCGTAGCCAAAATAGCCCACCAAACCACCGTTGAAACGCGGCAGTTCAGCCAGGTCAGGGGCGTGGAAACGTTCCTGATAGCTGGCGATGAAAGCCAGAGGGTCTTTAACCTCGCTGCTTTCCACCAGCTCGCCATGGCGACGGATTTCGATACGGTGATCGAAAACTTTCAGCACTTCCTGGCTGGGCAGGCCAATAATGGAATAACGGCCCCATTTTTCTCCACCCTGAACGGATTCGAATAGATAGGAGTAGGGCCCGCTAGCCAGTTTTATATAGGTGCTTAACGGGGTGTCCATGTCCGCCAGTACTTCACGGTACACGGGAATACGGTTGTAGCCGGTTTGTGCCAGCTCGCGGAAATATTCGGGGGTCATGATCGGGCTTCCTAGTTTCTGCGAGGCTACAAAAGCTCGCTCAGGGAATCAACCACGGCATTGGCTCCCAGTGCCTGCACGGGGTTGCCAAAGTTGTAGCCGTAAGTAACGGCCACGCACGGAATGCCCGCGGCTTTGGCGGCCTGCACATCGGCGGCCGAGTCGCCGACCATTACTGTAGTGGCTGGCCGGCCGTTTAATTTTTCCATGGCGTACAGCAGGGGTTCCGGGTCAGGTTTTTTACTGGTCAGAGTATCGCCCCCTATGATCAACTGGAAATAACCGTCGAGCTTCAGCTGTTTCAACAAGGGCGCAACAAACTGCTCGGGCTTGTTGGTAACGATCGCCATCGGGCAGTTCATTTGCTGCAATCGATTCAGGCATTCGATTACGCCTGGATACACCTTGGCATGCTGGCCGTTGGCTATTTCGTAGTGCTGGAAGAACAGTGTCATAGCCTCCTCGAATAAGTCTTCATCTGCGGCGCTGGCCGGCTGCCAGTCGGCTTCTCCTGCCAGCGCGCGGCGGATCAGAACAGCGGCGCCGTGGCCTACCCACTGTCGCACTTGATCAATGCCGGCAGGTGGGCGATCCAGCCGTTCCAGGGTTTGGTCAACGGCAGCGGCCAAGTCCAGCGCGCTGTCAACCAGGGTGCCATCCAGATCAAACAGGGCGGCGGCTGGCCAGCGTGTGTTAAAAAGGCCTTTCAGAGTCATGACAGGTTCCGTTCAAAAGCCCAGAGTTTTACTGGCTTGTTCAAGTTCGGCTCGCATAGCGTCGATGGTGGCCTTGTAGTCATCGGTATTGAAAATGGCTGAACCGGCAACAAAGGTATCGGCACCCGCTTCGGCAATTTCGCGGATATTGTCGGTTTTTACTCCGCCATCTATCTCAAGGCGGATATTGTAATTACTGGCGTCTATACGCTTGCGCGCTTCGCGCAGTTTATCCAGGGTGCCGGGGATGAACTTCTGGCCGCCAAAGCCCGGGTTTACCGACATCAGCAGCACCATGTCGAGCCTGTCCATCACATAGTCCATGTACTGGAGCGACGTTGCGGGGTTAAACACCAGCCCGGCCTTGCAGCCGCCATCGCGGATCAGTTGCAAAGAACGGTCAACGTGCTGGGACGCTTCCGGATGAAAAGTAATATAGCTTGCGCCGGCATCCATGAACTTGCGAATCAGGTCGTCCACCGGAGACACCATCAGGTGTACGTCAATGGGCGCGGTAACACCGTGTTTGCGCAGTGCCTCGCAGACCATGGGGCCGATGGTCAGATTGGGCACGTAATGGTTGTCCATAACATCAAAATGCACCACGTCGGCACCGGCGGCCAATACGTTGTCCACTTCCTCGCCCAGGCGGGCAAAGTCGGCAGAAAGGATGGAGGGTGCGATCAGGTACGGATTCATGGTTCGCCTCTGGCTGTCGGCCGGAACGGTTCCGGCATTTCGGTATGTTTGGTGCTGCGCACGGCTGCGACTGCTAGTCTATCAGCTCACAAGAGTTTTTCGCAGCGGGATAGCGCAATGGGTGGCAATGTAAGTGATGGATAAACGTTTTTTGTTAAACGCTAGCGTGCGGTTCGTTAGGCGTAGCTTCAGGCTTCGGGCAATGCTGTTGTTATTTGCCGGGATGTTGGTCATATGTGCCCCGCCTTTGATTCAGGCGCAAGAGGAGCCCGCCGATGCGGTTCAGGCCAGTGGTGATGTCGCCGTTGCCGATGAGGCAGCGGAACCAAATTCTATTCCTGACGATAAAGAGGCGCAGCCAGCTGACGCCCAGCCACAACGGGCCAGCGTGGTAACCGGTCAGGGCACCATGGCGCTGTTGCAGCAGTGGCCTCAGTCTGCGGTGTGGCTAGAAGTCGATGGCGCCGACGGCACGCCGAATTCTGTGCTGTCGCTGGTTTTCACACCACTGAAAAATGCAGCAACCATTGGCGTTGTGGTGTTGGCAGATGAAGGCTATAACGCCGGTGATGGATTTGTGACCGCCTTTGCCGGAAGTCTTGCTGACCGGGGGTTGGCAGCTCTCACGCTAGGCCTGCGTGCGCCGACGGGTGGGTTGAAACAGGTGATGGAGCGCGAACTGCCACTACCGGAAGCATCGCCTGCTGAGGCAGCTGCAGATGAAGGCCAGGCACCGCAGCCGGTGGCGGCCGAAGTTGCCGGGGCGTCCTCAAATCCAGACCCTGTGCTGATTGACGTAATGGCGGATTCCGAATTGTCTGAAGCGGAGTTGCAGTATCGCCGGGAAGTGGCTGAGCAGTTACGGGCGGCCTTTGGCTATCTGAAACGCGAAGGTTACCAGGAAGTGGTGATTGTAGGCGTTGGCCGGGGCGCCAATTTTGCCACTGCGCTGCCCGAGCTGGCCGACAGTGCGGGTCTGGTTTGGCTATTGCCCAGGTTTTATCCTCGTGACCTTGAAGTGTTGGCAGAACGTTTTACCGAAACCCCCCGTTTACGTGTTTTGGATGTGCAGGCTTCGCGGGGTGACCAGTCGCAAAGCGCGACGCAGCGCACAACCGTTATGAACCAGATTGAGATTGCACAGTACCAGCGCCAGCGAGTAACGGTGCAAGAGCCTGTGCAGGCGAGGCAAGGTGACGCTTTGGCCAGCCGCCTTGCGGCGTGGATAAAAGCGGACAGCAAGCCGGCTATGGATTAGCAGGCGGCTTGGCGGCCCGTGCAGCCGCCAAACGAGCTACAGCATCACCATTATAATGGCTTATGGCGTTGTTTGATGAACTCCCAGGCTTGCTGATAGCGCAGCAGGCGTTCTTTTGCGGCATCCAGTTCGGCGCGGGTCAGTTGTTGCTGGGCGAGTTTATCAGGATGTATTGAAGAAACTTTGCGGCGCCAAATACGTTTGGCCTCTTGCAGAGAATCGTGGCGGGTAATACCCAGAATCTCGCAGGCGTCTTGGTAGCTTTTCGGTGCCGGCGGCAGGGTCGCCGCTTGGGGCCACACTTGGGCGGCGTAGTGGTCGAATATGTCATCGCTTACGCCTACCGGCAAGCCACTTTGCACTATAGCGTCTTCACA
This sequence comes from Marinobacter sp., assembly GCA_036960525.1. GTDB lineage: Bacteria > Pseudomonadota > Gammaproteobacteria > Pseudomonadales > Oleiphilaceae > Marinobacter. Next base: position 11,840 of record JBALXR010000072.1, on the reverse strand, counting down.
GCGGTAACGTCGCGCCTGTGATGGTCGGCCATACAGTTGTGCGCTGTGGCACAGGCATACGGCCAACATGACTGCCCGCCGTGCCAATAGGGGCGTAACCATTTTTAGCCACCAAGCCTTCAGCGGCCCAAGTTGACCGGTGGTTTTGCCTTGGGTGAACCAACGAACTGCGCGTTTACGCTGGCGCCGATTCAGGCTTAGTGCGGCTATCAGCGCTTCGGCGTAGTGAATGTCGTCCTTACTAACTGTGCCCTCTGCCTTGGCAATGTGGCCGAGAAAAAAGAACAGGTAGCGCTGACTGAAAAGCGGTAGCCGTTGCTGCTCAAGCAGTTCTTCAGCTTGATTCTGGCAGTGTGTCAGTCGCGGAAGAAGATAGCGCAGGGCGTTATCAAGCCGCCGTGATGTCGGGCGTCTTTTTACCATCGGGAATCTCGGGAATTGGGCGCGCGCAGCTGCCGGTCAAGCCAGTTGAGGCGTTCCGGTGTTCCTACATCCAGCCATTGACCGCCATGATAGGCGCCTTTTACCCGATTTGCCCCGGCCGCTTGTTGCAACAGTGGCCCGAGTTTGCCGGACTGATCTGTCAATCCTGCAAACAGCCGGCGGCTAAGCAGGCTAACGCCGGTAAACGTCAGCCTCGGCAAGGTTTCATCACAACCAATAAGGCCATCGGGCTTTAGCGCAAAGTCCCCTTGCGGGTTATGTGCGGGGTTGTCGGTGAGTACCAGCAACGCGTCGGCATCGCTGGGTGGTTTCAATTCGCGTAAATCAAAATCGCACCAGATGTCGCCGTTAATCACCACGAACCATTCGTCGCCGGCGTCGGTCA
>JBALXR010000072.1:0-11001 GCA_036960525.1 Marinobacter sp. | reverse complement strand
GCGCGCACAATACCGCCAGCGGTTTCCAGCGGTTCGCCTTCGCGGGAATATCTTAGCTTCACGCCAAAGGCGTCGCCCTTGCCCAGCGCCGTTTCAATCTGCTCGCCAAGCCAGGCCAGGTTTATAACAACGTCGCTAAAGCCGCTGCGCGCAAGGCGCTGCAGATGGTAGTGAATCAGCGGTTGCCCGCCGGCTCTCAGCAGCGGTTTTGGTGTGTGCAGGGTCAGCGGACGCATGCGTTCGCCTTTGCCCGCGGCCAGAATCATGGCTTTCATGCGTGCAGGCCGGGCACGGAGCCCAAGGTGGCTTCCACTGCCGGTACCGCAGTGCTCAACAGCCAGTCATGGAAGGGGCGTAAAGCCGGTTGTCGGGCGCTCGCACTGCACAGGTATCCAAGGGTGCGGGGAATGTCATTGAGGTAGTCCGGCTTGCCATCGCGCAGCGCCAGGCGGGCAAAAATACCCGCGGCTTTCAGGTGGCGTTGCATTCCCATCAGTTCGAACCATTGCTGGAAGGTGACTGCATCAGCGCTGTGCAGGCCGGCGTTCAGGCTGCTCTGGCGATAGCTTTCCAGCCAGTTCTGCACGCGTTCGTGAGGCCATTGCACGTAGCAGTCCTTCAACAGCGACACCAGGTCATAGGTGACAGGTCCCATGACCGCATCCTGAAAATCGATGACGCCGGGGCGATCGTCGCCGCTCGTTACCAGCAGATTGCGGGAGTGGTAGTCACGGTGCACTGGCACCTTTGGCTGTGCACTGGCACTTTCCCGCAATAGGGTGAACGTGGCGTTTAGCATGGCAAGATCGCTGTTGTTCAGCTCTAATCCTAGCTGGCGCTTTAGCAGCCAGTCGTGGAACAGTGCCATTTCCCTGTCCAGTAAATCGTTGCTATAAGCCGCCAGCGGGTAGTCAGGGTTATCGGGTAGCTGCTGAATGCGCAGCAATTCCGCCAGTGCGTTGCCGTAAAGTTGATCGGCGTTAACCGTGTTGAGCTGCCCCAGCAGCAAGCGATCACCAAAATCTTCCATAAGAAGAAGGCCCCGGGCAAGATCTTGCTGCACAATGGCAGGCACTTTAACGCCCTGACTGCGCCAATGTTGAGCTAAGGTGACAAAAGTCTGGCAGTCTTCGTGCTCGGGTGGTGCGTCCATCACAATAAACGCCTGATCGGCTGTTGCTCCCGGTGCGCTTTTCACCCCCTGCGGCTCTTGCAAATCAGCGCTGCGCCATACCCGAAAATAACGCCGAAAACTGGCGTCGCCAGCTACAGGCGCCACGGCGGTGTTTGCAAAGCCGGGGAACTGGCTGACCCAGCGGGTCAGAAGTTGCAGACGGTGATCCATGGCGCGCGGGTTTCCTTAGAGGATACAAAGCCGGTACCCGCAGCTTGGATGCGGGCTTCTGGAGCACTAAACTACGAAGATCCGCGGTTGGAGTAAAGCCTGCTGCAACGGCGACTGAAAGAAAGTTAAGCTCGCCCGGCGGGGGTTTCCGTTAACAAGCCGGGGGGTGCCGTGTAAACTGTTGAATCTCTCACCCACTGACCACAGGATAACGGCCACCGTGCAATTGCGTAATCACCCACGGAAGAACTCGCTTGGCCGCTTGCCGCGCTCGTTGGTCTGCCTGCTGAGCGGCGGACTCTTGGGTTGTGGCGGTTTGGCTGCGGCGGCACAACCGGCGCCATCGGCGGCTGAAATAGATTGGCGATCGCGCGAGCAACTGCCCGCCAGCGCCCAGGCGCGCTTGCCGTCTTTTTGCGAGGGCGGTTATTTATCGGGCGGGAGCGCTGTTGACGGGAGTGATGCGATGATGTCGCAGCAAAGCGGTGCCGGGCAGCCACTGCAGGCCAGCGGTCTGACAGCTCGCTATGAAATCGACAATGAGTTGTACTTGAAGGGCGATGTGAGGCTGCGGCAGGGAGGCTTTCAGGTGTCTGGCGAGGAAGCTCGATATCGCCTGGCAGATGGCCGGGTTGCCATCACCGGCCCTTTGACAAGCCGCGGCGAAGGTTTTTTACTGACCGGTGATTCCGCTGATTACAACGTTGAAAGTGGTCGCTTAGACATCAATACCGCAACCTTTTTGTTGCATGGGCCGGAGATGCGTGGCCAGGCAGAGAGCCTGGCCCGAATCGGCAATAGCGAAGTGCTTATCAGTCAGGGGCTGTTGACCACCTGCGGCCCGCAGCAGAACGACTGGGCCCTTGTGGCGCAGGAAATTCGTTTGGATCAGGCCGCAGGTTTTGGCACCGCCAAACATTTGCGGCTTGAAGTATTGGATGTGCCAGTGTTTTATTGGCCCTGGGTTAGTTTTCCCATTGACGACCGCCGCAAGAGCGGATTTTTGTATCCGGGGTTTGGCACATCGAACGCCGGCAGCGGTGGTTTTGTGGCGCTGCCTTATTATCTTAATCTGGCGCCCAGCTACGATGCCACCATTACCCCCCAGTTCATTGGCGGCCGCGGTTTGTTTACAGAAGTGGAAGGCCGCTATTTGAGTAACTACGGCGAAACAGTCCTTCAGCTGGGTTATATTGATAACGACAATTTTTTCCGCGACGAAAATCCGGGCGAAAATGGCCAGCGCTGGGCGCTGGATGCCACCACCGATGCGGCCTTGGGCCGAGGCTGGACGGGATACGGCGATTTTTCAGTGGTTAGCGACGAAGATTATCTGAGTGACCTGAATCGCAGCCTGAGCATCAGCCAGGCGACTCACCTTCAGCGCCGGGGCGGCGTACGCTATCGGGATGCCAGTCAGTACTTCGATGCGTATCTGAACGATTACCAGACGGTGGCGGAGCGCATCGCCGACGTGAACCGGCCTTACGCCCAGTTACCGGAGGTTCTGTACTCCGCCGTAGCCGATACTGGCACCCTGGAACTGGGCGTTGAGAGCCAATACACGTATTTCCAACGCGACAATGACAACCTGATTGGCCTGGCTCGTGCGAACGGCCAACGCCTGCGCTTGGTACCCGAGGTGGCTCTGCCCATGCGCGCACTCTGGGGCTATAGCCGGCCCTCTGTTAGCGTTGACTATACTCGCTACCAGCTAGAAGATTACACCCTGGGCAGCGGTACCCTTGATCGCACAGTGCCTGTGGCGGAGTGGGACAACGGCTTGTATTTTGATCGTCGAAGCAGCCTGTTCAGCGTACCGTTTAACCAGACTCTGGAGCCGCGGTTGTATTACGCCTGGGCTGACGCTGACGCTAATCAGGATCGCATTCCTGATTTTGACACGGACTTGAAGTCCTTTCGCTTTGACCAACTTTTTCAACGTAACCGTTTTACTGGTGGCGACAGGGTAGGCGATACCAATCAGTTGACGGTTGCATTGACCAGTCGTTTTAACGATCTGCTAACCGGTGCCGAACGTGCCCGTTTTAGTGTGGGCCAGATCCAGTATTTTGAAGATCGTGACGTTAGTTTGTTTGGCGTGGGTGCGGAAGACCGCAGCCGGTCGCCAATAGCGGCTGAAGTGGTGCTGAATCCGCTGGATACTCTGGAAATTCGCAGTGCTCTGCTGTGGGACCCAGACGCTAACCAAACCGAGGAGGGCCGCAGCCAGTTAACCTTCCATTCTCCCGACTACCGTTATCTGGCCAGCGTAGGTCACACTTACAGCAAAGGCACTACCGCGGCAACCCAGCTGGAACAGGCCGATGTGGGCGCGGTATTCCCCGTTAGCAACCGCCTGAGCCTGATTGGGCGCTGGGTGCACGACACCGATCTGGACCGTACCGTGGGGTCGCTGGCGGGAGTGGAATACAATAATTGTTGCTGGAGTCTGCAGGTGGTGCACCAGAATTACTTTACCGACGATCAAAAACTGGACAGTCGTATACTGTTCCAGATTCAGCTTAAAGGCCTGGGGGGCACCGGCGGCGCCTCTACCAGCATTGCGGACGCCATTTATGGTTTTGATGAGCGCGAGAGCCGCCGCTTTAGCGCGCCATAACACAATTTTGGAGCTTTTAAACGCTATGCCACTGTTTAACAATGAGGTGACTATGAAGGCGACCTTTCGCCACTGTGTAACATCCCTGCTGCTGGTTTTGGCATTGCTGCCGCTGGCGGCTCAGGCCGAGCGGCAGCTGCTGGATCAAGTGGTTGCGATTGTTGATGACGACGTGATTCTGGCCACCGAGCTGGACGCGCGTATCAACACCATCGTCACCCGCCTGCAAGCCCAGGAAACCACCTTGCCGCCGCGCAGTTTGCTTCAGGAGCGGGTGCTGGATCAGCTGATCACCGAGTCAGTGCAGCTGCAGATGGCGGGCAAAATGGGTATGCGTATCAGCGATAACGAACTCAACGAAACCATGATCAGTATTGCTGGTCGCAATGGCATGAGCTTGGAACAGTTCGAAGAGCAGTTGGTCAGCGAAGGCGTCAGTTACCGCGACGCCCGTGAGCAGATTCGCAATGAATTGCTTACCAGCCGGGTTCAGCAGCGTCAGGTGGGCAGTCGCATTCGGGTAACAGACCGCGAAGTGGAAAACTATCAGCAGGCGCAGCAAGCCGGCGGTGGCAATACCGCCGAGTATCGCCTGTCTTACATCTTTATTGAAACCGAGGACTCCGGCAGCGATACGTCGGTAGAAGCGGCTCGTAGCAAAGCCGAGACACTGCGCCAGCAGATTGTGGAAGGTCGGGATTTTCGCGCGGTTGCGGTAGCAGAATCGGATGCTAGCAACGCCCTTGAGGGCGGCGATATGGGCTGGCGCGTTGAAAGCCAGTTGCCTTCTCTGGTCGCTCCAGTGGTGCCAGACCTGGTGGTGGGCCAGCCGTCCGAAGTGTTGCAGAATAGCAGCGGTTTTCACTTGGTGATGGTGATGGAGCAGCGCGGTGGCGAACAGCAGAAATTGGTTCAGCAAAACCGGGTAAGGCATATTCTGGTGCAGCCGTCTGACGCGATCACCGAGGCCGAAGCCGAGGATAAGGTCCGCGATCTTTTTGAAAAATTGCAGAACGGCGCCGATTTTGCCGAACTGGCTAAGGCCGAGTCAGACGACACAGTGTCGGGTTCTGACGGTGGTAATCTGGGTTGGGTAAACCCCGGGCAGATGGTGCCAGAATTTGAACAGGCTATGCAAAATGCCACCGTGGGGCAGGTTGAAGGCCCGGTGCGTTCGCAGTTCGGTTGGCACCTGTTGCAGGTGCAAGAGCGTCGGCAGAAAGACATGAGCGACGAATTCCGCGAATCTGAAACTCGCCAGACCCTATATCAGCGCAAGTTCGAAAATGAACTGCAGAACTGGCTGCGGGAAATTCGTGATGAGGCTTTTGTCGAGTTCAAGCTGGGCTATGCGGAAAACAGTGACACTGAAGCCTCCGCAAACATAGATGACAGTGCATCATGAGTGAGGGGATTACCCTCGCCGTGACCGCTGGTGAACCTGCCGGCATTGGGCCTGAATTGTGCTTGCAGCTGGCAGGCCAAGAACGGCGGGTAGGCATCGTTGTGGTAGCCAGCCAGCCATTGCTGGAAGCCCGTGCTCACGTGCTCGGGTTAAGCGTTCGGCTGCTAGCCTGGCAGCCCGGCATGGTAGCCACTAAGGCCGCTGGCGAGCTGTCGGTCATGCACGTTAACGGTTGTAATAGTAACCAAGCTGGCCAGCTAGACACCGGCAATAGCCAGTACGTACTGGATACCCTGACCTGTGCTGCCGAAGGCTGCCTGAACCGCAGTTTTGACGGCATGGTGACCGCGCCAGTGCATAAAGGCGTGATTAACGACGCCGGCATTGCCTTCAGCGGTCACACCGAGTTCCTGCAGGAGTTGTGTGGTGTTGAACGGGTGGTCATGATGTTGGCCACCGAAGAATTGCGGGTGGCGCTGGTGACTACCCACTTGCCCCTAAAAGACGTGTCTGCGGCTATAACGCCCGAGCGCCTGAGTCAGGTGGTGCGGATTCTGAACGCCGACCTGAAAACCTTTTTTAATATTGCCCGGCCGCGCATTCTGGTAGCCGGGCTGAATCCCCATGCCGGCGAAGGCGGGCACTTGGGGCGTGAAGAAATTGAAGTGATTGAGCCCACACTGGATCAGTTGCGCGCTGAGGGCATAGCTCTGACTGGCCCACTGCCAGCAGACACCTTGTTTACGCCGCACTGGCTTGATAACGCCGACGTCGCACTGGCAATGTTTCACGATCAAGGCTTGCCAGTGTTGAAATTTCAGGGTTTTGGTCGCGCGGTAAACATTACCCTTGGCCTGCCCATTGTGCGCACCTCGGTGGACCATGGCACCGCGCTGGATTTGGCCGGTACCGGCAAAGCCGACGGCGGCAGCCTGTTAACAGCCATTCGCGTGGGTGAACAAATGGCCCGTGGTTTGCGAGCCAATCAGAAGAAGAGAGAAATATCTTGAGTAGACAACCCGGCCATCAGGCCCGCAAGCGCTTTGGCCAGAACTTCCTGCACGACCCCGGCGTTATTGAACGAATTGTTCGCTCCATTGCCCCCAAGCCCGACCAGTCTATTGTAGAAATTGGCCCCGGCTTGGGCGCGATCACCGAAGAAATTCTGGCGGTGAATCCGCGCCTGCAGGTGGTGGAGCTGGATCGCGATTTGATACCCATATTGCGCACCAAGTTCTTTAACTATCCAGAGTTTCGAATTCACCAAGCCGACGCGCTGAAGTTCGACTTTAAAGAACTGGCGGGCGAGCAGCCGCTGCGGATTGTTGGCAACCTGCCCTATAACATTTCAACGCCGCTGATTTTTCACTTGCTGGCCCAGAGCGGCGTGGTTAAGGACATGCACTTTATGCTGCAAAAGGAAGTGGTGCAGCGTATGGCGGCGATTCCGGGTGACAACAATTATGGCCGTCTTGGCATAATGACTCAGTATTTCTGCAAAGTGCATCCATTGTTTGAAGTGGGGCCGGATGCCTTCCGCCCTGCGCCAAAAGTGGATTCGTTCATTGTCCGGCTGGTGCCCTACGCTACCTTACCGCACCCGGCTAAAGACCTGGGTACGCTGCAGGCGGTGGTGCGCAGTGCGTTCAACGCCCGCCGTAAAACCCTGCGCAAGGCCCTGGGCGGTTTTGTTACCGCCGCCGAGCTTCAGCAGTTAGGGATCAACGATGGCCTGCGCCCGGAAAATCTAGGCCTGGCGGATTATGTCGCCATTGCTGACTATCTGGTGACACGTGCACCCGGTGCTGACATCGAGGCGCCCGGAGCTGGCAATGAGTGATCGTCTATGAGCGAGTATGCCGTTGGCGACATTCAAGGGTGCTACGATGCTTTGCAGCAGGTTTTAGACAAGGTCGGATTCTCGCCGTCGCGGGACCGCCTGTGGGTAGCGGGAGATTTAATCAACCGTGGTCCGCAGTCCCTGAAAACACTGCGTTATATTGCCAACCTGGGCACCAGCGCCGAGGTGGTTTTAGGCAATCACGACTTGCACCTGCTAGCCATTGCCATGGCGGACCACAAGACAAAGCGTAAAGACACTCTAGACAGCATTCTAACGGCGCCCGACCGCGATCAGCTTCTGGATTGGCTGCGCCAGCAGAAACTGTGCGTTTACGATCCCAAGCGTGATCTGTTTATGGCCCACGCCGGGCTTCCTCATATCTGGACGGTGGAGCAGGCCTGCACCCACGCTCGCGAAGTAGAACAGGTGATCTGCGGCCCGCAAGCCGCCGAGTACTTTGCCGGTATGTACGGCAATCAGCCTGCAGGCTGGCAACCTGGTCTGAGTGGTATGGACCGCTGGCGGGTGATCACCAATTACTTTACCCGCATGCGTTTTATTTCCGCTGATGGCGCTTTGGAATTGACGGCTAAAGAATCGGTGGACACCGCACCCGAGGGCTTTGCGCCCTGGTTTGATTATGCCCGCGACGACAACACCCGGGTGGTATTTGGCCATTGGGCCGCGCTGGAGGGTCACACCGGACACAAACGCTTTATCGGCCTGGATACCGGCTGTGTCTGGGGTGGAGCATTGACCATGATGAACCTGGATAGCGAGGAGATGATCTGCTGTGACTGCTAAGCATGCTGAATCGGGGCTGGCTGGCCACGCCGACGGGCAGGTTATAGCTCGTCCAGCGTTGATGATATGGGCTTTGGTAGCCGGTGCCCTGCTGGCACTGACTGCAGTGATGGCGGGTGCCTTTGGCGCCCACGGCCTGCGCAATGTGGTTGATGCTCGTGGTTTGGAAGTATTTGAAATGGCTGCGACTTACCAGATGTACCACGCCCTGGGCCTGGTTCTGGTAGCCGTACTGGCTGGTTTTGGCTTATCGCGCAAGCTGCTGACGGTGGCGGCGGCGTTTATGCTCGCCGGTGTGGTTTTGTTCAGCGGCAGTCTGTATGCGCTGGTGCTGGTTCAAGCCAAGGGCCTTGGCCTGATTACGCCGATTGGCGGGGTGTGTTTCATGCTTGGCTGGCTGCTGCTTGTGGTGGCTGCACTGACATTTAAAGCGGATTGAATAAGGTAAGGGCTATGAAGTTGACAGTGAACGGCGAGCCAATGGCGTTGCCAGCCGGCACCACCATTGGTGCCTTAATCGAACATCTGGGGCTGGTGGGTAAGCGCCTGGCCATTGAACTGAACGAAGACATAGTACCCCGCAGCCAGCACGCAGACACGGCCTTGGTTGAGGGCGATCAGGTAGAGGTGGTGCGCGCCATTGGTGGCGGCTAACCGTTAATAACCAGACGCTTTGCGCAGAATCTCACACACAGGCTGCCACAGCTTTGGCGCGCTGATCAGTATGTCTTTGCCCCAAAGGTCCGCGGGTTGATTTTCAGGTACTTCGCCGAAATGTCCTGCGTGGGCGCCGGCTTCTATGGCAATCAGCCTTGCGGCGGCAAAATCCCAGGGGCTGACATTTTCGTAGTACACATCCAGCCGGCCGCAGGCCACCCAGCATATATCCAGAGCCGCAGAGCCAATTCGGCGCAAATCACGGCATTGGTGAATCATTGCATCTAACCGCTTTAACAGGGGTTCCAGCGCGTCTTTTGTGTAAGGAAAACCGGTGGCAAACAGTGCTTGGCGCAGTTCGCTGGCGTTGCTGTGGCTGATCGCCTGGCCGTTTAGGGTTGCCCCTTCACTGCGGGTAGCGCGGAAGGTTTCACCTTTGCCGTTCTGGCCGGCGAAGGGTGCGTGAACCACACCTGCCTGCACCTGGCCGCGCTCGGCGTAGGCGATGGAAACGGCAACTTGCGGGTGGCCGTAGGCGTAGTTTACGGTGCCGTCGATCGGGTCAACCACCCACAATGGCGTATCGATGTGCTTGGCCTGAGCCAGGTCGGGCATGGTTTCTTCCGACAGAATGCGATGGCCTGGGAAGCGTTTACGAATGGCATTGGTAATAAATTCGTCCGCCATTACATCGGCGTGAGTTACCAATTCGGTTTGCTGTTTGTAGTCGGTACGCAGGGTGTTGTGATCGCGCTCGTGGCGAATCAGTTCACCGGCTTCAAGGGCCAGGGCTTGGGCGAAATCGGTGATCTCGCGCAGGGAAACAGAATCAGACATGGCGCCTCCTGGCCGTAAAGCGGTGTTCAAAACCGATGAGTATCAAGCTCGCTGTGCACAATGTGCCGCCCCAGCATAATAATGCGACCGCTATAACGTTCTTCGCCGGTGGTGGTGAAGTCAAACATGAAGCGCCGCCATACCCGCAGTTGTCCGCCACTGTCGCGTTTTACCCAAACGCCACGGAGGTACACGACGTCATCCAGCAACATCACATCCATGGTCTTGCAGTAACGCTTGGCGGCAACCAGCACTCCATCTTCGATGGCCTTGGCCCGCCACCAATACCAGGTGGCGAAGCCAAGAACAAACAGCCAAAAAAGGTTGAGCAGCGTCAATGTGAACTAACTGGCTGGAGCGTGGTTGGGGTGATCGCGATTTTCGCCATTGTCATCCTCATGCTTGCCTCTGCTGGCGGCGTTGTGGTCCCGCGCCAGCAGCACGTAAAACGCTGGAAGCACAAAAACAGTGAAAAAAGTACCAATGCCTAGCCCGGCAGTAATCGTAATGCCGATCGAAAATCGGCTTTGAGCACCCGGACCGGATGCCAGTAGCAGCGGTACCATAGCAAAGATCAGTGCCAGTGACGTCATGATAATGGGCCGCAAACGAATAGACGCGGCCTCCACCACCGCATCCAGTTTGTTCAGCCCTTTATCTTTTTGCAGCTGATTGGCGAACTCAACAATCAATATGCCGTTCTTCGATACTACGCCTATCAGGGTAATCAGACCTACCTGAGTGTAGATATTCATGGTGGCATAGCCAAGTACAATAAACGCCATGGCGCCTGCCACAGACATGGGCACGGAGATCAGAATAATCAGCGGATCGCGCCAGCTTTCAAATTGCGCGGCCAGCACCAGATAGATGACCAGTAGCGACAGGAAGAAGGTGACCATCAAAGCGCTGCCCTGTTTCGACTGCTGGCGGGTTTCGCCCTTGTAGTCGAAACCAAAGGTCTGCGGGAAAAGATCCGCCGACGTCTTTTCCATGAAATCCATGGCAGTGCCGGAGGCCACGCCGGGCGAAACCACGCCCTCAAGGGTCAGCGAATTCTGTTGGTTGAACTGGGTACGGTTCGACGGTTCTACATCGCGGCTGAAAGTCACCACGCTGGACAAGGGAACCAGTGCGCCGTTGTCGGCACGAATGTAGTAATCCTTGAGAGCTTGTTCGTCTGTGCGGAAGTTTTGATCCACTTGGGGAATAACCTGATAGGAACGACCTTCCATACTGAACCGGTTAACGTATCCGCCGCCGAGCATGCTGCTCAATTGCTGGCCCACGTCTCTCATCGACAGGCCCAGGTCTGCTACCCGATCACGATCTACATCGATGCGGGTAACCGGCTTGTCAAAGCTGATGGACTTGCGCAGGAACATGAAATTGCCACTTTGCATGGCCGCGCCTACCAGTTCGTCGGCAACGCTGCTCAATTGCTCGTAACTGCCACCGGTGGTCACCACAAACTGAAACGGCAGGCC
>JBALXR010000071.1:4292-16561 GCA_036960525.1 Marinobacter sp. | reverse complement strand
TTGCGCACAGCGCGAATGATCTCGCGAATATCAGCGCCTTTGGTAATATAGCCTGAAGCACCGGCTTGCATAACTCGTACCGGATAGGGGCTATCTGCACAACCCGTTACCACGACGACCCGCACGGCGTCATTCAATCGCAGAATTTTACGGGTTGCTTCAAGACCGCCAATACCGGGCATGCGAATGTCCATCAACACCACATCGGGCGGGTTACGGCGTACCTGTTCAATGGCATCTTCACCACTTTTCGCCTCGCCGATTACCTCGATGTCCGGGTTGTCAGACAGCATGCGTGAAATCCCGGATCGAACCAGGTCATGGTCGTCTACCAGTAACACTCTGATCAATATGCACCTCACACACAGCTAGTAAAATTCAGACCGCAATTGTAACGGTTAACACCGAATCACGATAGGCAACAAACCAGGCCGAAACACAGTCAGCACTGAGCCTTGGGCCTATCCAGACTGGCGGTATTGGTAACTGGATCGAACCACACCACCAACTCTCCTTTGTCGACAGCAGCCTTTACTCTGCTGGTTTCCACCAAAGGATTTTCCTGATCGTTCAGGCCGTGATAGCGGGTGCAGTATTCTTCAACAAGACCCAGTATCTGGTCGTCGGCCAGTAAATCAGCAGGTACAATAAATAATTCTTCTCGCGGGTCCTGTTCAGGTACCGTAGAAAGTGACTCGTTCATCATTTAAAACCCCGCTCATTGAATCATAAATATCGAAAGTCTAATTGGCGTACGCTCGCAAAAACCATAAATTGTTGTAGCTTTAAATTGATTAGTTGCCTGTATACCATGGCAAAGAATAAGATAATGAATTTACGGCACTCACTTTTTGCGTAGGTTTATTATACGGCAATGCAAAGTGTGTTTCTTTAATGATTCCAACCACAAAGGATTATTAAATATGTCTAACGGTATGTTCGAAAAAGCGAGTCACCTGAACGAAACCCTGTTGGAACAACTGGGTAAAGCCGCCGAGATGCAAATGAACGCATTCCAACGCTACTCCGAGATGGCTTTGAGCCAGGCCAAAAAAGCGTCTGAGGTTCGTGACCTGGACGGCCTGAAGAGCCTGGTTTCTGGACAGAGTGAAACGCTGAAAGCGTTGCACGAGCAATTCACTGCCGACATGAAGGCATGGCAGGATTACTCCGGCGAAGCGCGCGAAAAAGTTCAAAAAGCCTTTGCCAGTGCTGATACGTCTGCCGCACAAAAAGGCAAAGCGGGCGCGCAAAAAGGTTAATTGCGTCCCGCTTTTAAAGTAATATTTTTGCGATCGGTCAGGCTTTGATACCTGACCGACTGCTCTTGCTTCGTTTGAGGAGTTCTGCATGCTGGGAATGGAAAAGCTGAGTAAAACCAAACAACTAGTGGCAGGTGTTGTCGACACTAATGTGCGTCGTGCTCAAGAGCGATTGGCAAAAATGTTAGGCGATAAAGGCTTGATCAGCCCGACCACCCTGGCGATGATGGGAGAAATGTCGGATATTTATAAGGTCATGGCCGCAGATGTTGCCAAGAATCCGTTGCGCACGATTTCGGCAGAAAGCGACTTGCTGCGCAAATATCTGGCGCTCGGTTCGTACACGTTTAGCCGCGCAATTGGCAAAGATCAGGATTCAGTGGCTAGCCCGGAAGCAGACGACCGCCGTTTTCAAGCTGAAGACTGGTCCAAGCACTTGCCTTTTGATTTGCTGTTACAAGCTTATCTGATCAACTCCCAGGCATTTCAAGACTGGTTAGAGGGCATGGACAACCTGCCCAAACACACCCGTGACCAAATGCTTTTTTACGCACGCCAGGTCACCAGTGCGCTGTCCCCTGCTAACTTCCTGGCCACCAACCCGGAAGCACTGCGTATTACTTGGGAAACCAAAGGCAAGAACCTGGTAACGGGTGGCAAGCAGTTTATCGACGATTACCGTCAGAACCCGAAACTGTTTAACGTTGGCATGACCGATCGCTCTGCCTTTGAAGTCGGTGACAACCTGGCCACAACACCAGGCAAAGTTGTGTTCCAGAACGAACTGATACAACTGATTCAGTACGCCCCGACAACAGAAACAGTGGCCAAGCGCCCAATGTTGATCGTGCCGCCCTGGATCAACAAGTTTTACATTCTGGATCTGACCGCCCGCAACTCGTTTATTCAGTGGCTGGTTAATCAGGGTCAAACCGTATTTGTTGTTTCCTGGCTAAACCCGGGCCCCAGCCAAAGAGACCTGACGTGGGATGATTACATGGAGAAAGGCGTGGTAGCGGCGATGGACAACGTCACCAAAGCGACCGGCGAAGCGAAAATAAACCTAATTGGATACTGCATCGGTGGCACCTTGGTTGCATCAACCCTTTCTTGGTTGAAGAAGAAAGGCCGCAAACCAACCGTCAGTGTTACCTACTTCACCACGCTTCTGGACTTCACTGATCCGGGCGGGATTAGCATATACATCAACGATCGTTCGCTTGCCGGCATCGAAAAGATGATGAACAAGAAGGGCTATCTGGACGGCCGAGCTATGGCCTTTACCTTCAACCTGCTGCGTGAAAACGAGTTGTTCTGGTCTTTCTGGACCAAGAACTACCTAAAAGGTGAAAAGCCAGCGGCTTTTGATCTGCTGTACTGGAACACCGATGGCACTAACCTGCCCGCGGCGCTGCACGGCCCTTATTTGCGTGAAATGTACTTGAACAACCGACTGGTGCAACCAGATTCGCTGACATTCTGCGGTGAAACCAATAACCTTCAGGATATTGACGTGCCGTCTATGTTCATAGCCGCACGCCATGATCACATTGCCAAGTGGAAATCCTGCTACACCGGAGCTCAGGCTCACGGTGGAAAAGTACAGTTTTTGCTGGGTGGCTCCGGTCACATTGCCGGCATTATTAACCCTCCATACAAAGTAAAATACGGTTTTTGGACCAATAACGTGGAAACATTGCCAGAAAATCCTGACGACTGGCTGGCAGAAGCCAAGCAGCACCCCGGTTCTTGGTGGCCGCACTGGGTTGAGTGGCTGGCGCAGTATCAAGGAGACCAGGTTCCTGCCCGCGTCCCAGGCGAAGGCAAGCTGAAGGCATTGGAAGATGCCCCTGGCAGCTACGTGAAAGTCCGCGCAGCGGATGCAGCGAAAAGCTGATTTCAGAGTGTAAAATGATTCACCTGAAAACCGCGGCGAAGCTTATGTTTCTCCGCGGTTTTTTGGTTCTTCAATCTGCGCTTTAAATTGACTATCATGGCCGCCTCTGAAAATAGTTTGGATGCTAATGAACCCCTCTGCGTTTCGACTCACTTTACCCATCCTGTTTGGCTATTTGCCGCTAGGCATGGCGTTTGGCGTGCTGTTTGCCACACAACTCGACTACCCCTGGTGGATAGCCCCGCTAATGGGTGTGCTGGTGTACGCCGGTGCCGGGCAGATACTGGCGGTTAGTTTGCTAGCCGCCCATGCCGGATTACTGGAGGTATTCATTGCGATGTTTGTGCTCAACGCTCGGCATTTATTTTATGGTTTGTCTTTGCTAGGGCAATTTCGCGGTGCTGGCTGGCGTAAGCTGTATTTGATATTCGGCCTGACCGATGAAACTTACTCGCTTCTTACCAGCCGCGACCGTACCCAGAGCCGCGAGCAGGAGTTGCATACAGATTTTCGCATTACCCTGCTGAACCAGTTGTACTGGGTAGTGGGCTGCGCAGCCGGTGGGTTTTTGGGGCATAGCGTTGCCTTCAACAGCGCCGGCATTGAATTTGCGCTGATCGCTTTGTTCATTGTGCTAACTATTGAGCAATACAAAGCACTGGGTGAAACTTTTCCGCTTTGGCTCGGCGCTCTGGCCGCCGGGATAGCTATGGCCGTTGTGCCAGCGCCGCAGCAACTCATCGGAGCCATTGTGATCGTCTCACTGGTGTTGTTAGTGCAATACCGCCGGCACAGAAACGCCATGGCCCGCAATCGCAGCGGGGAGGCAACTCATGGCTGAGAACCTTTTTCAAAACCACTATCTGTCCAGTTTTATAGCAGTAACGGTGCTGGCAACATTCGCCACCCGCATCATTCCGTTTGTGTTTTTCGAGCGCCATACGGAGCACCCCCTCATAAAGCACTTGGGGCGTTATTTACCTGCCGCTGTTATGGCGTTGCTCGCTATCGTATTTTTACAACGTTCGGCGACATGGTCGTTACCGGTTGTTGGCCTCGACGCGCTAATCCCCGGCGCTCTTGTGGTGCTGGTTCACCTTTGGCGCCGTAACGCCTTGCTGTCCATCGCTGCCGGTACCCTTCCGTATATGGCCATTCAACAGGCCGGCCTGTTCTGAATCAGAGCTCTGAATGACCGGGCCGGAATCATTGGAAAACACCTCTATGGAATTGCTGGATACATTTGCTCAGACCTTGGCAACCACGCTGCCAGTATTCATCATGGTATTTATTGGCGTGGGGCTGCGCCGCGTTAACTGGATAGATGACGCGTTCGTCAATACCGCCTCGGCTCTGGTGTTCAAAGCAACATTGCCAACGCTGATTTTTCTGAGCATTACCCGGGCGGATTTGAACACCGCTCTGAACCCCGGTTTGCTCGTGTTCTTTTTGATAGCGACCGTTGGCAGCTTTTGCCTGGCCTGGGTGTGGGCGCACTTCTTCGTGCGTCGGCAAGACCGAGGTGTTTACGTACAGGGCGCATTCCGTGGTAACTGTGGAATCGTGGGGCTCGCTTTGGCGGCCAGTCTGTATGGCGATTATGGCTTGTCTGCCGGTGGCATTCTGCTTGGCCTGGTAATTATTTCCTACAACATCTTGTCTGTGGTGGTACTGCTGGCCTATCAGCACGGCCAAAGCGCCAGCCCACGCAAAATCTTCCATGACATATTGCACAATCCGCTGATCATTTCGGTGGTTATTGCAATTCCAGTCGCCGCGCTGAATCTGGAACTGCCCGCCTGGGTAATGACATCGGGGGATTACTTTGCCTCGCTTACCTTGCCGCTGGCCCTTATGTGCATTGGTGCTACCGTATCACTGGGATCCATTCGCACCGACAGCCGCACGGCGATGGGCGCCAGCCTAATGAAAATGGTGACGATTCCTGCGCTAGCCACAACGGCGGCGTGGCTTTGGGGCTTTCGCGGCGCAGAACTGGGTTTGATGTTCCTGTTTTTTGCCAGCCCGACGGCAGCGGCCAGTTTTGTGATGGTTAAAGCGTTAGGGGGGAACGACCGCCTAGCCGCAAACATTATCGGATTGACCACTTTGTTTGCCAGTGTGACCGTCACACTGGGGGTATTTGTTTTGCGAGGTTCCGGCATTATTTAGCCTGGGCGGGTATACCTTGCGCGCTTTCCCTGTTTAGATACAGCCAAGAACCAAACCGACTGGCTATGGATAGAGTGGCTATGAATAGACTGGCTATGGATTCCCCCCTTCTGGACACCCACTCAGCCTGGCAACTCATACTGCAGGCTCGAGATTGTGCCAACGTTATTTTGCCCGTCCCAAACAGCACAGAACCCGCGCTTGCGTTGTCTGAAGCCGGCGGAAACTGGCGTTTGTTGCGGCCTGCCAACGAACAGGCACAGCGGCTGTTTGACCTGTTTTTACCGTTGGCAAGCCCGCTGGTAGAGGGCCAGACCACATCGGTTATCGGCCAGTTAGGCCAAAGCCTGGACGGCCGTATTGCCACGGTGAGTGGCCATTCACGATTCATCAATGGTGACGATGGCATTACCCACTTACATCGCATAAGGGCGCTATCAGACGCGGTTGTAGTGGGCGCTGGAACGGCCGTGGCCGACAATCCCCAGCTTACGGTCAGACGCACCTCTGGTGACAACCCGGTGCGGGTGGTTATCGATCGCCGCCGCCGGGTGCCCGCCAGCCATCACTTATTTACCGACAACGCAGCCCCAACGCTGCGGCTGGTGGCCGGCGATTACCAACCCGGCCCGAAAACAAAGCTACAACGGGGTGTTTTAGACGTTCCGTGCCTGGGGCATAACCAGCAACCGGTTTGCCCCGCGCAGATTCTCGCGGTGCTGGCAGACTTTGGTTTGTACAAAATATTTATAGAAGGTGGCGGAGTGACTGTGTCGGCATTTCTGAACGCGCAATTGCTGGACCGACTGCACGTGATGGTGGCGCCAATGATCATCGGCAGTGGTCGGCCGGCGTTTACCCTGCCCGACATTGATCAACTGGACGACGCACTTCGGCCCAAGGCAACCATGGTCAATCTGGGTTCGGATATGCTGTTCGCTCTGGAATTCAAGGTAAAACGCGACGACCTCTGAACAGCACCAGGGCACCGGGACAACTGCCGACAAACACCAGTGCACCGTAGCCAACACTGAGCGCCACGCCCTGCTCTGCCGGCAATCCCGCCAGCGGCCACAACAAGGCTGCGACGCCTTCGCGTACACCCCACCCTGCCACCGTTAGCGGCACAACCATACTCAGCAATAACACCGTACACAGCGCCAGCAGCACAGCCGCCGTAGCGGCACTGTTAACGTAATTCGCAGCCACCGCCAGCAATAAAAACACCGCAAGATAGCTGGCCATAACCAACAACGACGACATCAGTTGCAGTGGCAAAGCGGACCAACTGAACAAAGCCTGGCGTAGATCATCACGCAGGGCCAGAAGGTAAACTTTGAAACGGGTGTTGTGCCGCCGCAACAACAGAAAACCGCCCGTGATTGCCAGTAACAAAACAACCGGCAGCCAGCTAATTGCGGCGGAAGAGTCTGCCAGCGACGGTTTGAACACGTTTGCCCGCCAAAGCACGAGCATACCCATCCCAACAACCAGCGCCAAAACCAGCTGCCCTGACAGCCGTTCAATCGCGACTGCATGGGCGGCTTTTTGTCGTTTTCCGGCTTTGGCGCCGTGGCGCAACGCACGGTTCACATCCCCGAGGACCCCGCCAGGCAAAACCTGATTTATAAACGTGGCCAGGTAATATTCCTGCACGGCATGACCCAAAACCATATTCAAACCCAAGCGCCTACCGGTGTAACACCAGCGCCAGGCAGAAATCACGACCTGCACCCCACTCAAAACAACGGCTGGCAGTCCCACCCATAGCGGAATTCGTTGCAACTCCCGCCATAGAGCCGCGGTGTCCACCAGCAACAAAAGTGCGCCAAGCAAAACGATACTCGCCAGCCACCGCAGGGTAACGGTGCCCCGCACGCCCATTTTTGTCATGGAAGACATACCGGCTACCCGACCCTTGGCGGCAACGCGAGCAGATCCTCATGGCACACTTTGATGCGCAACTCGCCCCTGCCCAACTGCTGTTCTCTGGCGTCAAGCCAGTCCCTCAAGCCCGTACTCTGCTCCGGGTCCTGCTGAATAGCGGCATTTACCCAGCCGTGCATCAATTGGTGCGCCAGCTCGGCAGACCCCGCACTTGCATCTTCACCCAGCCACCAGTCACTGGCGGCAATGTGTACGTCATAACCAGCATTTTTAAGTTCGACAGCCAGCGCCGCTGTAGCGCTTGGCCCCAGCGCCGCTCCAAGGCCTTTGTCACCGTGCTGATGTTGATTCACCAGCACGCGCAGCAGGTCGTCATCAGGGTGCTGGGGGCTAAGCTCGAAGCGTCCGGCGTAGCTCAGCACAATTAATAAGGCCGCACGATTGTCCGCGACTTCTTTTACCAGCGCCTGCAACCATTGGGCCGACACAAGGTCAATCAGCGCCGATGCAGTCACCAAGCGTGTCTGTGCTGGTAATAGCCCGGCAAACGTCTGTGGTAACAGCTGTAAAGCCCGGGTTTCAACGCTCAGGCCCAGCAGTTCCAGTCGCGCCGCTGCGGCTGCCAACAGACTTGTGTCCTGGTCGATCAAAAGCCACTTTTGCGGGTTATCAAGCACCTTGGCCAAATACCCAGCATTGGACCCCAGCCCGGTACCCAGATCGACCAGTGTGGGTGGAAGTGACCCAACATGGTCGCCCGATTGCTGTTTTAGCCAATCACGCAGCATGGCGTTAAGATTTTGCGCCCGCGCCTTATAATCCGCAGGCTGCCGCAGGCTGAGCCAGCCTGCGCTGAACTCAGTCTGCGGGTGATGGCATTGAAAGTCGACAAGCGCGGCCGTAAAGGCGACTGCTGTATCTGCCCAGGTGCGCACAAGCCGCGATTCGGATTCGGCACTAAGGCGGGCTTGCGCAAGGACGTCAGGGTGGGTTATCCAAATGCCCAAACGGTCACGAAGCTCTGTCACATCCCCCGCGTTGTAAATCGCAACGCCGGGGCGATCGGCGGTATACAACAAAGCGCCACCGTTTGAGGAAATAACCGGCAAACCGACACCCAGTGCTTCATCAATCACCATGCCATAACCTTCATACAGCGACGGCAACACGAAAACGTCGGCGTTGTTGTAAAGCGCTGCCAGCGCATCGCCGTCCACTTCGCCGGTCAGCGAAATACGCGAACCCAAACCGGCCTGCTGAATCTGCTCACGAACCTGCTCGGCGTAGTGCGAATCGCGATCACAGGCGCCTACCAGAACGCACTGCCATGGCAATTCTTTCAACCCGGAAAGGGCCTCTACCAACTGATGCTGGGCCTTACGCGGCGACAGTTGCGCAACGCATAACAGCCGTATCGTTTTTGCAGATTCAGCCATGCTATTGGCAGAGTGTTTCGGCGTAGCAGACGCACGCTTTTCAACCCCCGGTTCAGCAATATGGATTCGGTTTGACGCTACGCCAAAGTCTCGAAGGCGTTCTGCAGTAAAGCGGCTGGTGGTCACAACGTGGCGCACCGCCGTCAGAGCACGTTTTTCGGCGGCAAAAAAACACGCCTGCTGCTGCAAACTCAGGCCGGTTTCATCAGCCAGCGGATGATGAATCAACGCGACCAGATTCAGCCTCGACCGGTGTTTTTCCAGTATTTCTGGCATGGCGCTCATGGCAAGTCCGTCGAGCACAACCCAGGACTGTTCTGCTGCACTCGCAAGCAACTCGTTCATGGCAGACAATGCCACAGTGTCGGGCTGCGGAAACTGGCCTGGCAACCCCGTTACTCGTGCTCTTATACCTGGCTGATTTGACGCACCGGCTTGGTTTAGCGCGGCTACTAGCTCGCGCACATAGCGATAACCACCGGTGTTCTGTTGCGGATCACCCGGTACAACAAACAGCAGTTCGTGGCTGGATTCAAATGTCGCCATGGTAGCTAGCCCAGGCAAGATGGGATTCCGCCAAGGTTACCTTCACGCTTTCAACACCTCTGCCTGACTCCCCCAGTTGGCCGGCTCGAATCGCCGTGGCAAGACGTTCAAATATAACTTTTGCCATGAATTCGGTGGTGGTGTTGCGGCCTTTAAACTCCTCCACGTCGTCCAGATTTTTCATATTGAACTCCGCCAGCAATGCTTTCAGCTGCTCAGAAGCCAGGCCAATGTCCACAATCAAATCGTCATGGTCGAGCGTCTTACGCTCAAAGCTAACGTCGACGATATAAGTAGCACCGTGGGTTTTCTGGGCCGGCCCAAAAATTTCGCCGTTAAAGCTGTGGGCAATCATGATGTGGTCGCGAACGGTCAGGCTGTACATTTAAATCTCCTTGGGCAAAACATGATGTTAAGAGCTATGACTAATAACGAATTCGATGGCATAACGTATCATTACCCGGGGCAAGAATTTGCGCCATGGTTTGCGGCATATCTTCGAACAGGGTTTCGGCACTGATCAGAGCGTCCAACACCGGGTCTTGCAGCAAATCCAGAGCCAGCGTCAGGCGCCGGCGGTAATCCCATCGCGGCTGACGGAGCGGATTAATCCCACCCACCTGGCTCGATTTCAAGGTCAGACGACGGGGATGAAAAGCCGCGCCAAGAGGAGCGTTGACGGGCTGGTCGCCGTACCAGCTCATTTCCACCACCGTTGCTTCCGGGCCGGCCAAGCCTAAAGCAGTTGCCAAGCCGGCACTTTGGCCACTGGAGTGAATCACCAGGTCAAAATCATCCGCGCTGCTTTGGCTGACGAAGTTCAAGCCCAGCTTGCGCGCCACGACCTCGCGACCCGGATTGGTATCCAAAGCGACGACCCTAGTTCCGGGAATACGGTTGGCTAGCCAGGCTACAAGCAAACCAACAACCCCCAAACCCACCACCGCAATACGGTCGCCCACGCCCGGCATGGCATCCCAAAGACCATTTACGGCTGTTTCCATATTAGCAGCCAGAATCGCACGAGCAGCAGGTAACCCCGACGGCAAGGGCATAACGGCTGCGGCAGGCACTTTGTAACGCTGTTGATGAGGGTACAGACAAAAGACCGTCTTGCCCGTCAGCGCCTCAGGACCACTGACAACCCGACCAACATTGGCATAGCCGTATTTAACGGGCCAAGGGAAATCTCCCTGCTGAAAAGGTGCGCGCATACTCTGGTGTTCGCTGGCCGGCACCCGGCCAGCGAACACCAGAGATTCGGTGCCACGGCTAACACCGGAGTACAACGATTGCACCGTTACCTCAGCGCCGGCGGCCGCTGCAATGATGTCTGGCGGATTATCCAGTAACGTATTCAGTATTTTCCCTTCGCCAGCGGCGGTAATCCAGAATGCCCGTGTCGCTGTGTGCGATGAGCCATCAATTGTGGAACTCATCCTGTACTCCTTATGTCTATACTGAAAGCCAAACAGTCTACAGAATTATTGACGGAGTTCACTGATGAATTCAGTACCCCAAGCGCGGTCGCAAGGCCTTTCGCCGTGGATGGACCTGCTGTGGGGCGCCGTTGTGCTGGCGGTTCTGTTTGCACTGGTGATTCCGCCTATTGCGGCAACCCAGCCTGCCGCAGCCACACTGGCCACCGCAGTCACCATCCTTCTTTATGCCGCTGTTGTAGCAAGTGTGCTGACACGCTGGCCGCCGCACCAGAATTTTGGCTGGGCCAACCGGGCAACTCTGCTACGGGGCTGCATGATTATTATATTGGTTGCCATTGCCTGCGCTGTGGCCGCCGGCGCCGAACTGTCGGTTAACAGCCTCTGGTGGTATGCCATTGCGGCTTTGTTGGCACTGATACTGGATGGCGTAGACGGTCAACTGGCGCGGCGCACCAACAGCGCCAGTGAGTTCGGCGCCAGATTCGACATGGAGCTGGATGCCCTGTTTATTCTCGGCCTGTGCCTGATGGTTTTCGCCCTTGGCAAAGCGGGCGCGTGGGTGCTGGCCTTAGGCCTGATGCGTTATGGATTTGTTGCTGCGGCCTGGGCTCTGCCGTGGATGAACCAGCCGCTGCCGCCGAGCTTCCGCCGCAAAACCGTGTGCGTATGGCAGATTGTCACGCTGATGGTGGCGATTGTGCCGCCAGCGCCTTCCCTGCTTGTCAGCGTGTCGCTGGCAACAGCACTGTTACTGTTAACCTGGTCGTTTTTTCTAGACGTATATTGGCTCTATCAACGGAGAGAACAATGGAGAGCAAAACATGAAACTCACTGACAAAAAACCTACTTCCGGAGTCGCCGCCCCATCCTGGCGCCGCATTGCTACCGCCATGGTGATACCGGCCTGCCTGGCCTCAGCCCCGCTGGTTCACGCCGAGCCGACCAATTTCAAGGTCGATGACGAGCACTTTTCCATGGTTTTTGAAATCATGCACATAGGCTATGCCCCGGTGATGGGCATGTTCCGCGAGATAGAGGGAGACTTTGTTTACGATGAGGAAACCCGTGAGCTCAGTTCCGGCAAGCTGGTATTCAAAAGCGACAGCGTATTCACCAACCATAAAAAGCGCGATGAGCACGTCTCCAACAAAGACTTCCTGAACAGCCGCAAGTATCCCGACATCGTTTTCACCGTGACCGATTTCAATACCACTGGCGACAACACAGGCCAGGTCACCGGTGATTTGGCCATGCTCGGCCAAACCAATCCGGTTGTATTAAACGTCACTCTCAACAAATCTGCGGTTTATCCCTTCGGGCACGAAGAATACACTCTGGGCATCAGCGCCGAAACCCGCCTGAAACGCAGCGAATGGGGAATGACCTACGGCCTTGATGGCGACATGGTAGGCGACGAAGTCACTTTGCGCTTTGGTTTCGAAGCCATCAGGGAATAGGCTTGGCTCCGGGCGTATTGATTATAGCGTGATTAATTTCAGGCGGATTGCTGGCGGCCAGATTTCATCGACGCCACCAGCGAGCCTGCCACTACCAGCAACGCCGCTACCGGCAGTCGCCAATCCGGGGCGGCAATGCCCGCAACAACCAGCAGCACGGCGGCCAGCAC
>JBALXR010000071.1:0-4192 GCA_036960525.1 Marinobacter sp. | reverse complement strand
ACCGAAAATCAGCGCCGGTACCAAGCCGTAAATCACGAACTTCCATTTGAGCGTCAGCACTGGCTGCCTGGTTTGCGCTTGCGCTTGCGCTTTTTTACGCTTGCGCAACGCCATGGGAAAAGCCGCCACAGCACCACTTAACAAAGCAATTGTTGCCAGCCGAAACGGTGGTACCGCGCTTGCGATATCCACCAGCAACGGAGCAATTGCCCACAGGACAACGGCGACAAGCGCCGCAAAAACGCTGAGATAAAGCGGTTGATGCAAGGCAATGGTATGGCTACTCACCGTTAGTACCCCCTTAACGCTGCTGAATTAGCAAGACAGGGGCTAACCCTATACACTTCCAATACATCACAAAATCGACATTTTTTGATACATCACCTAACAGGAATTGATGAATTGAGGCGACGCATCCTGGATTTGAACATGCTGCACACGCTGGTCGCGATTGCCGACGCCGGCAGCGTGACTGCAGCGGCCGAACGCCTGGCTTACACTCAATCCGCTGTAAGCATGCAACTGCGTCGGTTGGAAGCATCGTTGGACGTTGCCCTGCACGAACCCGCGGGGCGTAAAATTCGCCTCACAGCAGAGGGACAGAAGCTGGTGGGGTACGCGCGCAAAATGCTGGCGCTGAACAGTGAAGCGGTAGACGACGTTCAACGTCGGCAGGTTTCCGGCGAGCTTAGCCTGGGTATTCCCGAAGATTACGCATTTTTGCTAACGTCTGTATTGTCGCACTTCAGCCAGCGATATCCGGCTATTCAGTTACAGGTTATTTGCCGATCCAGCGTTGATCTGGTGAAGCAGGTACAGGAGGGCAGCCTGGATATGGCGGTGGTAACCCGCCAGGTGCGCTCACCAGGTGGTGAGGTGATTCGCCGTGAGCCTCTGGTATGGGCGGTTGGCGCCACCACACAGCCATCGCTGGCAGACCCGATACCGCTGGCGCTTTACTCACCCGGTGCAGATGTATTTCGTGATGTTGCTGAGGAGTCGCTGGCTGCGGCGGGCCGGAGCTGGCGTATGGCCTACTCCAGCCAGTCCATGACCGGTCTTTTACCCGTAGTGGTAGCCGGCTTGGCGGTGGTTGTGGTAACCCGCAACATGCTAACGGATCAACTAAGGGTTATTGACGAGCGCAGCGGCATGCCGGCGCTACAATCCGTTGAAATCGCCCTGCACCGCTCTAGTGGGCGGCCATCGGAACCGGCACGTCAGCTGGCGGACCTGATTCGGACTCACCTGGCGTCAAACGATTAAACTCGAACCAGCCCTGTGGTTTCAAAGTCTGGTCAAGTGCCTGCTGCAGTCTGGCATCTTGCCGATAAATATCCGGGCGAAACACCAGTTCGCCGTCTTCGCCCGGGTGTACCGTCCAATAATGCAGTATGACGGGCACCGTGCGCCGCAAGCTGATGTTTCGGGTCTCTCCGGTTGCGATCAACGCGCTCACATCGGCAACCGTGTCGGTGTCATCAAACAGCAGTTGCGCCAACTCCGTTATGCCCTGTACCCGAATACAGCCCGAGCTGAACGCCCGCTGCTGGCGCCCGAACAGCGCCTGCGCAGGCGTATCGTGCAAATAGACCGAGTGATTGTTGGGAAAACGCAAAACCAGTTGCCCCAGCGCGTTCATCGGGCCCGGATCCTGGCGCAGCATAATGCCACCGGGCTTCCACCAGTCAATCTGTTGCGGGTCCAGCCGCTGCCCCCGAAGATCAAGCACGCTCATGTTCTGGCGATTCAGATAGCCGATGTCGTCGCGAATTTTTGGCAATGAATCTTCACGATAAATGGTCGGCGGCACTGTCCAGGTGGGATTGACGGTTAAGTGGGTGATCTCGGAGCGCAAAGACGGCGTGCTGCGGTAGGGCTGACCAACCACAATCCGCGAACGCCAGATTTCGCCATTGGGGCGAAAATAGCTGATGCGATAACCGGCGATATCCACCAGAATAAAAGCACTGGCTTCACCGTGTAACAGCCAGCGAGCGCGCTCCAGGTTGGCTCGAATCTGGTCAATACGCTCAGCAACAGGAACGTTCAACGCGTCTCGTGTTTGTTGACCCACAATACCGTCCGCCTCCAGCAAGTGATGTTGCTGGAAACGGCGTACGGCCTCTACCAGGGCGTCATCGTATTTGAGAGGATTTTCAGTCTGCAGGTCCTGCTGACCAGGTGACATGGCGTCTGGTAAAACCGGGCCGCCAATCATCGCCAGTCGCTGGCGCAGCGCAGGGACATAGGCATCAACATCCCCAGGCTTTAGAGACTCACTTCGTTGCGGCAACTGCGGCCAGCCGCCTTCCGTCTGGATATTGCGATAGTATGCCAGTCCTGCTCGCAGGCGCTGGTAAGGCGCGGCGTAAGGCCGTGCCAGGGAAAATGCCTGTTCAAAACGCTGCGCATCGACCTCCTCGGAAATGCCCTGATAGTCCAGAGGGCGCGCCATAATCGGAATTTCCCACTCGGGATCAATTCGGTAAGGGTCCACCTTGCCCCGCTGCAAGTGCGTCAGCGCGGTCAATAAAATTCGGCTCAGCGACAGTTCAAAGCGCAGGCGATCACTGGCTGTTGTGTAAGGCGTCTGCAGTTGGCGATAGCGCGCCATGATGGCGCCGGGTTGATAGTCGGCCACATTCAGACCATCGCTTTGCAGAGTATTGAGTGCGGCCGCAAAAGCCGCAACCGATTCACTGTGTTGCCACACCAATCGACCGTCTCTTGCCGCGTAAAACGCGCGCAAATTCTCGGTCTCAAACGATAGGTAAGTGGCGAAATTCTGGTCTGGCTCGCCGCTTTCCTGAGCGTTCAGGCTGTGACAAGCAACGCCCAGCCACAAAACAAGCATCAGCAAAACGCGGCTTCGCCTATGACGCCCTAGCATACAGTTTCTCCATGTGCCAGCGAAAATCTGGCTATCTCAGTTTCTATCGTTATAATAACGGACCTTGCGGAAAACCGGATGATCCGTTTTCATAATGACAGCATGATCCACCATTACCAGTAAGACAGCCTGACGTCAGGTAAGGTGCTGCCTCTAATACGGGTTTTCTGGATGCCGATGATACGCTTAAACCGATGGCTGCTCGGAGCAGCTTTTTTTAGTCAAATTATTCTGGGTAGCCACAATGTAATGGCCGCCAATGCCGACAAACCCGCAAACAACGCAACCTTTAAAACCGCAGCTCTCAGTAGCGCAACGTCTATAGCCCAGCAAACCCGCCTTCAGAGCACACTGGCAAAGCTGGCTCCCAACGCCAACCCACAAGTTATGCGCCTGGCAGCGCGAGCACTGGCCTGCGCCCAACCCGATGCCGAGAGGCTTGCCGTAATCGATTTTTCTTTGCCATCAACTGAGCAGCGGCTTTGGGTATTTGATTTGAAACGTCAGAAACTGCTGTTTAAGGAACTTGTTTCCCATGGCCAAGGCTCTGGCAATGCGGTGGCCGAGTCATTTTCCAACATTCCTGAAAGCCATCAATCCAGTATTGGCCTGTTTCGCACGCTTAACAGTTATCACGGCCGCAATGGCTATTCATTGCGTCTGAAAGGTTTGGAGGCGGGCATCAACGATCAGGCCTACCAACGGGCCATCGTAATTCACGGTGCCGATTACGTCAGCGAGAACTTCATAGAGCGCACGGGGCGGTTGGGGCGCAGCCACGGCTGCCCTGCGGTTCGCCAGGAAGTGGCCATCAAACTGATCGATAGCCTGAAAGAAAACCAGTACCTGTTTACCTACTACCCAGATCCCGAGTGGCTGGCCACGTCTGAATTTTTAAGCTGTCAGCGCACAGATGCCCGGCTGGCGATGAAATAATGTACTGACCGAGTCTCCACAACCAATAATGTAACCTGACGAGGGTACTCATGTCCGACAAGAAGTTTCCATCCATTATCGTGTTTGATGTGAATGAAACACTTCTCGATATAACCACCCTGGAGCCATTATTCGATCGCGTGTTTGGTGACCGACAGGTACTGAGGGAATGGTTTTCCGCATTGGTTCTCTATTCACAGACAATGACTCTGTCCGGTCTTTACACACCTTTTGGCGAACTTGGCGTGGGCGCACTGCGCATGACCGCCGACATTCACCAGGTGGACATTGGGGATGACGATATCGCGGAGTTGAAAAAGCGGATGAGTACAATGCCGGCGCATCCGGACGCTATTCCAGCTC
>JBALXR010000070.1:15200-16873 GCA_036960525.1 Marinobacter sp. | reverse complement strand
GCTGAAGCAGCCGTGCAAAACGCCGAAGAACAGGCGCAGCATGTTTCTGGCGAGCTTATCGACGCTAACCGCAAAAAAGACCAGGCCCGCGAAGATCGCGACACTACCCAAAAACATCTTCTTCACGCGCAAGAGCAGATCGATACGCTAGCGGCGGCGTTTGAAGATTTACAGCGACAGATTTCGCCAGACAGCGACACCTGGCTCTGGGCATTGCGCAAGCAAGATCCGAAGTGGGCCCAAGGCCTGGCAAAAGTCATTCATCCCGACCTGTTGATGCGCACCGACCTCAACCCGGTAATGCACAGCACCGCAGCAGCTGACCGCCGACAAGTTATGGGCTGGGTACTGAACACCGATGCGATATCTGCCTCGGAATTTGCGGCCTCGGAAGAAGAGTTGCAAGCGCGCCTGCTCGGCATCGACCAAAAACGCCAAGCTGCCCGCAAATCCCGTGATGACACAGAAAAAGCCGCACGCAATCGTAACGAGGCTTACCAGTCCCGATGTTCCGCTATAGAACACATGAACACCGAGAAAAAGCTTACCGATGACTCACTCACCCGGCAGCGTGAGTACCTGAAGTCCCTGCGTGAACAAATCCGCCGGGCGCTGAATGAACGCAAGCAATCCCAAGGCGCGAAAGTGACTGAACTGCAGAGTCGCCTGGAGCAGTTCAATAAAGACAGTGAGATGGTCGAAACCGCCATCGCCAGCCAGTTTGCCAAGCGTTTAATGGATTTTCGCGGCCAGTGGGCCGAGCGCGAATCCCAGCTGCAGTTGAACATCGACCACGCCCAACAGCGGGTTCAGCAAGCCCGTAGCGAACACGAACAACGCCTGGAGCTAAAACAAACCGCGTTTAACCAAAAATTAGAAGACGAAGGGATAGACCCTAAAGTGGTTCAGCAGGCACGTGCCAAAGCTGAACGCCTGAAGAGCCGGGTGCAGGATATAGAGCAAGCCGAGCCTTTGGTGCGCGAATACAAAAACTGGCTCGACAAAGACTGGTCACGTAAAGACGGCCTGACCGGGGACTGCAACTTACTGGAAAAACAGGTCGCAGACGTAAAAACCCGGCGCAGCGAACGTCAGCGCAAGCACCAGGAAAACGTCAAACAGGTGAATGGCGACATTACTCAGCATCAGCAGAAAATCGGCGTGCTGGCGAAACAGATCGAAGAAGCCGACGGTATCCTGAAGAAGTTCGAAGTCGCCCCTGATGATATGGCGATGCCAGGCAACATTGCTAATCTGACCGGTGAACTTCAGGAAGCCTACGAGCGGCTGGACAAACTGCGCCGCGAGGTGATGGCTACCTTCAAACGCGCGCTCACAGTGCTGAACCAGTACTACGGCACCCAAATTCAGAGCGCCTGGCAGAAACTGAGTGAATTCCGTCGGCAGCGGCTGACAGACCCGGCCCAGGAATACGATGAAGCCTTCCAGTTGATGCAGGTGCAGGACTTGCGATCACTGCTCGATACCGATATTCCGCAGTTGCGCGCTACCTTGGTGGATCAGTTTACTTCCGAAGCCAACACACTGTGCCGTTACTTCGACAGTCTGGAAACCATGGCCCGGGAAGTAAAAGCCGTGTCACGCACTCTGCGCCAGAAGATCAACACCGATCAGCGCATTGAATCCCTCAGCGACATTCAAGTGGTCTTAAG
>JBALXR010000070.1:7528-15191 GCA_036960525.1 Marinobacter sp. | reverse complement strand
CGTGTCACGCACTCTGCGCCAGAAGATCAACACCGATCAGCGCATTGAATCCCTCAGCGACATTCAAGTGGTCTTAAGGCCGCGGATTGAAGACGACGAAAGCTGGCAGCCCCTGAAGAGCTTTGTGGTGCAGTGGCGCGACTGGCACGCAGTGCACCGCCGCGAAATGCCCGATGACAGCATCACCATGGCGTTCCAGCTGGTCAGCGACACTTTGAAATCGGCCAGTCTGGGCGAAAGCGTAGAATCTATGGTGGATATGCACCTGACCATGAAGGAAAACGGGCGCGAAGCGGTGATTCGTAACGACAACGACTTCCTGACCGCCAGTTCCCAGGGCCTGACGTATCTGGCCATTATGGCGGTGTTTATGGGTTTGACCCGCTACCTGTGTCCGGACAAGAACACCCGGATTACCTGGCCGATCGACGAGTTGGGCACTCTCAGCCCCAACAACATCGCACGTATGGCGGAAATGCTGGAACACAACAACCTGACCATGATTTCAGCGTGTCCTAAACTGGACCGGCCACTGCGCAAGTTCTTCGAAAACAAAATCAGCCTGCAACATGGCCGCGTACACAACTTTGAAAGCGCCGCACCGGGCGCGCCGAAAAGCGATTTACTGACTAGTTTGACCCGGCCGCGCCCAGAGGCCGATCTACCAGACGATCTGGTAGAAGATCTGTTTACCAGCGCCACCGAAGGAGGCAACCATGCAAACTAACCCACTGTTCGAACGCACGGTAAGCGCCTTACTGGCCGGTGAAATTATCTGCGAATACAGTCACGATGAACTGTATAACTATTTACTGACGCAACCGGTGCAGCAAAAAGTTTCGGATTTTCTACAACAGATGAACCGCACCTTGCGCCAAACCAGCAGCCACGATGCCTGGCTATGTTCTTATCAGGATCTGTCGCGCCCCGACGCCAAAGACGCTGTGCGCCAGCAATTTCGCGAAGTAGCTAACCACATGGAAGCGCTGGTGCAATTTTTGCGGCTGGTGATGGTGGTGGAAGCCGCACAAAGGCCCATTTCCGCCGGCGAACACCTGCGAGAGGGGAAAATGCTGGAGCGCATTTCAACCGCGCCGTCGCTCGAAGCCAAACTGCGTTCGTTGTGCGAAAAAGACTTGTTCCGCACCAAACGCAGCGATAGCGCGGGCCAATTGCGTGTGGTGCTTGAGAACCTTACCAAAGCCGGTTATTTGAAGCCCATCGGTACCAGCGGCAGCGTGTTTCTGGCGACGGCAAAATGGAGCTGGTTGTACGACGTGATGACCTTCATTCAGACCCATGAAGGCATCCGCGAAGACAGCGCAGAAGACGACCCGCAGCTGAGGATTGTCTAATGGCCAGAACCCACGACGCGCAATCTACACTGCGGGCGTTGGCCACCTACGGTGACGTGATTCTGGAAGCCCATCTGAACCGGGGTAACAGGATTGCCCTGAACGACGACAACGTTGGCGTACTGGAAACCCTGGAACACCACCGCCTGGTGTGGCGCCTGGGAGACACCGAAGACCTGCAGCTGAAAAATGTTCTGGTGCGATTGCTAGACCACATCACCGAATCGGAACGCCGGCGCTTTGCCAGTGCGCAGGTTGACCGCCTTTGGAGCGATTTGAATCGGCTGTTTGTGGATTATCGCGAAGCCAAAAAACGCGCAGCGTTGACGGACAAATCGCGAATTGAAAGTGAAATCAAAGAATGCCTGTCGGAAATTATTGAAGACATCCGCAACGCCACCGATACTTTTTCGTCTTACATCAGCAGCGGCTTCAGCTACATCACCGATATGGATTTGCGAATTCGCAAGAACCACGAAGTAATTGAGCGGGCAGGGCAACTAAATAGCCTTTTTGAAAGCTTCAACACCCAAGACTTGGCCGATCAGGCCGGTAACGATCCGTTCCTAAAACGGCTTCTACTGAAATATCTGCCTGCTGCGTTAGAACAAGGCCAGAAAAATCTCAGCTATGCCCTTAATCAGCTGCGCCTGACGCTGGTGCGCCTGCGGGAAGATCAGCGCCTGAGTAAATTGGTCGGCGGCTTTGAAAGCTATTTTGCCAATAATCGTGGATACATTCCGTCTATTGATGATCTGGACTTAGGCCACTGCCCGGCGCCGCTGAACAATGTCGCGCCCTTCGCGATCGTCGCTCGTGGTGATATTTATGATCCAGCAGATGACGAAGACCTGGTTGCTCTGGCGCAAACCGCCCGCACCTTGGCAGCTGATCAGCAGGGCACTGAACCTGCTGCCACTTTGCAAATCGTCGAGTTTGACGTTGTTGGAGCGTCGGACCCCGAAGAAGAAGATCCGGTGGACGAGTTGATTGAACAGTTGGTGCAGTTCGTGGTGGATGGAGATATTGGCGACGGCGAAATTGATGCCTTAGAAGCCCTCAGCGCCAGCGGTCTGGCATTGGACTCGGCTACCTGGCTGTCTACGCTGGAAGCTCAGATCGACTCGCTGGCACCCAACGACCAAAGCCAGATTACGGTGGAATACAAAAGCCAACTGGATCCGCTTTATAAAGACAACCTCTACATAACCGGTATGACTTTACGAAGAAGCAATGAAAGCCGAATTTAAGGCCATCACCACGCTGCTGCAGGCCGGGAAGCGAGAAGTCGCCCGCAGCAGTGACGTCTGGAAAAGAATTCACCAGGAAACCGGATTAGGCACCGTTCGTGGCAACAAATTCTTGTTCTCAGAGGACGAACTGGACAAACTGCGTCAGTTTGGCCGCAGCCTGACCGGCGGTGAGTTAGACCCTCTGTTTTATCAGCCTGCCGGCCCGCGTATGGACATGGCGGAGATTCACAACAACGAAAAATTCACCAGCCAGTCGGTATTCGGCAGCCTTCTGCTCCTGGCAACTGCCGGTGAGGCCAGCGTGTTCATCAGCGGCCAACCAAGCGCCACGCAGTCGGGCTCGTTACTCGGGGTGAAACCCGATGCAATTAACTGTGAGGCGCTGACACAACAAAACCTGATTGTGATTGAAAACGGCTCATTGATGCCAGACTGGCATCGCATTGTTCTACCACAGGCGTGGCAGAACGCCGTATTGCTTTATCGCGGCCACGGTGAGAACGCCCGCGATGTCAACCAACTGGCGCAGGCACAGCCGTCCGATAGACTGGCTTTGTATAACGATTTTGACCCGGCGGGCATGGCGATAGCGCTGAATTGGGGCAGGGGGCATATTCTGGTACCGCAAGACTGGCTGGCACTGGATTGCAGCGCGGCAGGCGGCCTAAGTCAACGCGGCACCTACCGTCAACAACACGCAGAACTAAAAATAGCACAGGCCGCGGCTCTTACTGACCAGCAGCGCAGTATTCTGGCCTTCATGGCGGCTCATGAGTGTGCGATCATGCAGGAACATATTACCGCGCGGGCTTTGCCCCTGGTTGCAATTACCGGTTCCAAATAAACGAGGTATCAAGTGCAGGATCTTCAGTACATTGAGATTGAAACCCAAGCTAACCCCACGGCCGCCGTTATCTGGCTGCACGGACTGGGCGCTAATGGACACGATTTTGAACCCGTAGTACCCGAACTCGGTTTACCGAAAGGCGCAGCCGTGCGCTTTATATTCCCACACGCGCCCAATCTGCCGATCACCATTAACGGCGGCATGTCTATGCCGGCCTGGTATGACATCAAAGCTATGGACCTTGACCGTATTATCGATACCGAGCAGCTGATGGCGTCAGCCCGCGCTGTGGGCAAACTGGTGGATCGCGAGATCGAGCGCGGCATCGCCTCTGAAAACATCGTTATTGCCGGTTTTTCCCAGGGTGGCGCGGTTGCCTATGAATTAGGCCTGACCTATCCGAAGCGTCTTGCCGGTATTCTTGCGCTTTCAACCTATTTTGCCACCGCAAAGTCGGTAAAGCCCTCGCAGGCCAATGCCGGTATTCCAATCAATATCTATCACGGAACCGCTGACCCGATGGTTCAGGAAGCGTTGGGCCTTCGCAGTTTGGAAGCACTCAAGGAAATGGGATATGAGCCGGCCTATATGACATTCCCTATGGAACACAGCGTGTGCCTTGAGGAAATTAAAGAAATCGGCAAGTTCATCCGCAAATACGCCCTTTAAATGACCGGTTGCAGTCTTAGAGGCATACACTGACAAGAAACCCGACAGGACTCATTCCTTGAACCATCTTGCCCACGTTTTTCTGGCACCGGACTCAGCAGAATGCCGCGTTGGCAGCATTCTGGGCGACTTCAGCCGCGGCGTTGACCTGTCGGCGTTACCGGGCAAGGTGCGCGAAGGAGTTCGCCATCATATCGCCGTTGACGTGTTCACAGACAGCCACGCCGAGGTGCTCGCCAGTAAACGCTTGTTTTCGCCCCAACGCAGGCGCTTTGCCGGAGTAGCTCTGGATGTGCTTTACGATCACTATCTGCTGCGCCACTGGCAGAGTTTTAGCCCTGCGTCGCGGGATGCGTTTGTGCATCGCGTGTATCACGAGCTTCAACATAACGAACACCTGATGCCCGCGCCCATGGTGAGGGTGACACGCCACATGGTAAGTCATGACTGGTTTGGTGCTTATCAGAATCTGGGCAACATTGGTGACGCCCTGGACAGAGTGGCCGAGCGCATCCGTTTCCCCAATCAGTTCGCCGGCATTATTGATGAAATTCGCGCTAACGACGTTCAGCTGGAATGCCATTTCCTGAATTTTTTCCCGGAACTACAACGCTTTGCCAAGCAAAGCTAATGTAGCTTCAACTCCTAGAATTGGATTTCCACCGTAATGAGTACACTCGAAACCCGGCAAGCTGTCCTGGCGTTTATCGGTCTGATGCTAGTCGCGCTTAACCTGCGCCCAACCCTGACCAGTATCGGCCCTATGCTGCGCACGATCGGCGACAGTTTTACCTTGTCGTCTACCGCACTGGGCATTTTGACGACTCTTCCTGTACTGTTTTTAGGATTGGCCGCACCTCTGGCACCAAAGTTGACAAGCCGCCTGGGTATTGAAAGAACGGTTTTGGTTGTTCTGGTTGTGTTAGCGCTGGCGCTGCTTGTGCGGCCCTATTCTGGATTAGCGGGTTTGTTTATCGGTACTGCCATAGCAGGGGGCTGCATCGGTATCATCGGTGTGTTGCTGCCGGGTATTGTGAAACGTGATTTCCCTAACCATGCGAGTTTAATGACGGGTATCTATACCGCAATACTCTGCTCAGGTGCAGCCATTGCGGCGGGCACAACCGAACCCCTGCGGGAGTTTTTTGATCAGCAATGGCGTCCGGCACTGGCTTTCTGGCTGGTGCCCGCCCTTATTGCGTTCGTGGCCTGGTGGGTTCAGTTAAATGATAAAAAGCTGGGTGTTAAACGGCCAAAAGTCCTTGGAAAATCGATTTATCGTGATCGGCTGGCGTGGCAAATAGCTCTGTATATGGGTTTGCAGTCGTCATTGGCGTACACCGTATTCGGCTGGCTGCCAACCATTTTACAAGACCGCGGCATCAGCTCCGTTGAAGCCGGCCTGGCGCTGTCTGTGTCTATTTTAGTGCAAGTAGTTAGCGCCATCGCAGCGCCTCTAATTGCCAGCCAAATGCGCGATCAGCGGGCAATGATTTCTTTGGTGATGTTGCTGGTTATCGCAGGCCTTGCCGGCTGTATCTACGGGCCAATGGATCAGATGTGGTTGTGGGTTGTGTTGTTGGGTCTTGGTCAGGGTGGTAGCTTTAGCCTGGCGCTTACTTTACTGGCAGTGAGAGCACGGGACGCAGAGGGCGCCGGGCGCCTTTCCGGCATGGCGCAAAGTTTGGGGTATATTATGGCGGCCTCTGGGCCACTGTTGGTTGGCATGCTGCGTGATCTGTTCGGCGGCTGGCAAGCCGCCGGAGGATTTCTCATTGCGATCGGCATTGGTGCTGTTCTGGCAGGTCTAAAAGCCGGCCGTCATGCCTATGTTTTGGATGATTAAAGCCTTTTCCGCGCCAAAGCTGCCTGGTTTAGATCGATATTTCTACCAGCACCCTCAAACCTCCTTTTGACCCGGAGGAAAAAGAAGAGTGTCCGCCATACCGGGCAACAATATCGCGAACGATAGCGAGACCAAGCCCATGCCCCGGGGTTTGTTCATCCAGCCGTCGCCCTCTCTGACCCAAGTGCACCTGATCACTTTCTGATACCCCAGACCCATCATCTGTTACGACAATCTGCGCTAAACCATCGCGCTGCTCTAAAGAAAGTTCAACGCATTCTTTAGACCATTTCCCGGCATTATCGAGTAAATTTCCCAATATTTCGTTTAGATCATGCTCCTCAATCGGCCAGCGAAATTCCTCCGTGAGTGAGGTAGACAGTTCGAACGACTTCTCAGGGTAAAGCCGGCCCAGCATCCACAAAAGATCGCGGGCTTGCTTAATTGGGTAAGCGCTTTTACCCAATTGGGGCCCTGCAAACCGACTGCGCCGCATCTCCGCTTCTAATTGCCTGTCAATATCGCTCAGGCGCGATCCCATCTCATGCCTCAGGCTTTCATCTAGCGGTCGGTCGGTATCTTCAAGAACCTGTCTAACAGCCGCAATGGGCGTTTTAACGCTGTGAGACAGGTTCGCCAGCGCTTCACGGGAACGCTCTAGCCTTTGGTCCAAAGAATCGAGGAGTTGATTGAGCTGTTGCACTAGTGGTTGGAACTCTTCTGGAGCTTTAGCGTCGATCCTCGATATTTCACCGCTCTGTAATCGTTTAAGAGCGGCCTGAAGCGAGACAACGGGCCGCATTGACAGGTTTATACCAAACCATATGATTCCCACAAGCAAAAAGATCAGCAAGATCGATACGATCGCGGTCCACGCATGCAGTTCTGCCTGGCTGCTTTTCAGCGCTCCCATGTCTTCCGAAATGATAATTTTTATAGGAACGCCGTTTACAACAAATGATTTTCGGTAGGCGAGAATGTCGGAGGGGGCATTGGCTATTTTTGCATTGTGAACTCTGATACTTTCGTCGCCATCAAATTGCAGCAAAGGCTTTAAAAGCGGCTGCCACGATTGCGGCGATATGACCGTTTGATCAGGGGATTGGATGGCAAAGGCATGATGAAACACTTTCTCAAAGTAGTCGCCGGTTTTGAGCATATCTATCTTGCCTTCGGCTTGCCGAATGTTGAGCTCCAAGAACGCGACTTCGTCTTTCAGGCGGCTTTCAACGAATTCCCGGGACATTCGCTCCAGAAGTAATCCGTGTACAAACCAGGCGATAGTCATAAGAGCAATGCCGGCGGGTAACAACAGGGTCAGAAGCGCACCTTTTACAGAAACCGGCTTTTTAAACAGCGTCATTAAATACGTACCCCTGACCACGCCGCGTTGCGATTGTCTCCGCGCCCACTAATTTTCGAAGGCGCCGGATATACGCTTCGATGACGTTTTCATTGGGGCTTTCATTAAGATTGTAGAGCTGTTCCATGAGTTGCTCTTTGGAAAAAATGTGCCCGGGGCGGCTCATCAAACACCTGAGCAGTCGGAATTCGGTGCCGGTTAAACTGTGTGCCGCACTACCGTCGATTTTCAGGCACTGCCGGTTTTCATCAAGCTCAAAATGCCCAACTTTTACTGAGGAGAGAACGCGCCCTTCGCTGCGGCGCACGATGGCGCTCAGCCTGGCAATCA
>JBALXR010000070.1:0-7428 GCA_036960525.1 Marinobacter sp. | reverse complement strand
GGTTTGGCGAGATAATCGTCGGCGCCGGCTTTCAGGCCGCTGACTTTGTCTTGCCAGTCGCCTCGCGCCGTTAAAATCAATACCGCAAAGTTTGCGTTGTCCTGCCGCCATTTCCGTAACACGTCCAAACCATTTCCGTCGGGCAGCCCGAGATCCAACACTGCTGCCCGGTAGTCTTCCTGCGCACCCAGAAGCATCGCTTCTTTGGCCGTGCCGGTGACATCGACACTGAAGCCGGCCTTCGCCAGCTGGCTGGCGAGCCCTTCGGCCAACAAACGGTCATCCTCTACAAGCAGTAATCTCATCTGTTGTTCCTTTCTATGTGTCAAACCCACTGATGCCTTAGGCCAAACCGGCTGATGCAGTGTCCAGTATTAACCTGAATTCAGCCTGAACTAAAAATACTTCAGCATTTTCAGAAAGAATTCAGGTTGATGAGCGATGATATCAATCGTTTTAGCCGAATGCTCACGTTGCCGGATGAACCCAGTGGGTTTTGAAGGCACGCCATGACATATCACAGGAGAAAGTTTGATGAGCGTATCAAAGTTCGTAGTCGCAGCATTAGCCATGTCAGTTTCAGCAGTAGCTCTTGGGGCTGGTGCTCACGGAGACGGCCACGGGCACGGTCAAGGTACAAAGAGCGGTGAGCCGGGTAAAGCCTCGGAAGCCGGGCGCAGCATTACTGTGCAGATGTACGACAACTACTACGAGCCTGAATCTATCGAGGTTGAACCAGGGGAGACGGTGCGTTTTGTGATAAAAAATACCGGAGAATTTGTTCACGAGTTTAATATTGGCACTGCTGCGATGCACGAAACTCATCAAAAAGAAATGATGATGATGGTCGATCACGGCGTTATTCAGGGCGGCAAACTGAACCGCGACATGATGGAGATGGACATGGGAAATGGCATGTCCATGAAACATGACGACCCCAACAGCTTGCTGTTAGAGGCCGGCGAGAGCCAAGAGATTGTTTGGAAGTTCTCGGAGAAGGGCAATATTGAATTCGCCTGCAACGTTCCGGGGCACTACCAGGCCGGCATGTACGGTGAAGTTAATTTTAACTGATCCCATTCTGAAGTAACGGGATGCTTGCTGCGGCGGGCAATTCCCAAAAAAAGTCACGTAGTCAGGAGCTTTTAACGATGAAGACAACCTTCTTGGCAGGCGCTTTAGGCTTGCTTCTACCGGTTATTGGCCTGGCGGGTGAATACAACCTGACTGTCGACCGGGTTCAGATCGACACCGGTGACTTTGTCAAAGAGGGCATCGGCTACAATGGCGCGTCCCCCGGGCCGGTTCTACGCTTCAAGGAAGGCGAAGAGGTCTCGATTAACGTGACTAACAACCTGAACGAAATGACGTCCATTCACTGGCATGGCCTTATCCTGCCTTTCACCCAGGACGGCGTTCCCGGTATCAGTTTCCCGGGTATCGAGCCGGGGGAAACCTTCACCTATAAGTTTCCTATTACCCAGTCAGGCACTTACTGGTTTCACAGCCACTCCGGCTTTCAGGAGCCAGATGGCGCCTACGGTGCCATTGTGATTGAACCCGAAGGCCGCGAGCCGTTTCGTTACGATCGCGATTACGTGGTTCAGCTGACCGACAAGCACCCCCATTCCGGCGATCGCATCATGCGCAATCTAAAAATAATGCCGGACTACTACAATCGCGAGCAGCAAACCGTTGGGGAGTTCTTCTCAGACACTTCTGAAAACGGCCTGATGGCCACCGTGAAAGATCGCATGGCTTGGGGCGATATGCGCATGATGAAAGCCGATGTTGAAGACCTGCAGGGCTTCACCGGCCTGATGAATGGCAAAGGCCCTGACCAGAACTGGACCGGCATTTTCGAGCCCGGCGAGCGGATTCGGCTACGTTTTATTAACTCGTCTGCCATGACCTATTTTGATATCCGCATTCCAGGCCTTGAAATGACCGTTGTTCAAGCGGATGGCAACAATGTTCAGCCGGTGACTGTGGATGAGTTCCGCATTGGTGTGGCAGAAACCTACGATGTGATAGTGCGGCCCAAAGAAGAACAGGCTTACACGATTTTTGCCGAGTCCATGGGGCGTTCAGGATATGCGAGGGGAACGCTGGCCCCTGAGGCAGGAATGGTCGCTGCGGTGCCAGAATTGCGGGAAGCGGCCCGATTGACCATGGCCGACATGGGCGGCATGGAAGGCATGGATCACTCCGGTATGGCCGGCATGGAAGGCATGGAAGGCATGGATCATTCGAGCATGGCCGGTATGGAAGGCATGTCCGGCATGGACCACTCCGGCATGAAGGGGATGGAAGGAATGGATCACTCCAAAATGGCCGGCATGGATCAGTCTGACATGAAAGGTATGGAAGGGATGGATCACTCCAAAATGGCTGGTATGGACCATTCCGGCATGAAAGGTATGGAGGGCATGGATCATTCAGCGATGGGCCAGAGTTCAATGGCATCCGCGGGTGGTGCAAGTGATCCGTTTTACGCCGCAGGCAGTGGCCTGGTTCCAACGGCGGCCAATGGTGGCAAGTTTCTGTCTTATTCCGACCTGAGGGCGCAAAAACCGCTTTATGACGAACGCGAACCAACCCGGGAAATTGAACTGAAACTGACGGGCAACATGGAGCGCTACACCTGGAGCATCAACGGCGTCAAATATGAGGACGCGGACCCGATCCGTCTCCAGTATGGCGAGCGGGTGCGATTCAAGTTTGTTAATACAACCATGATGACCCACCCCATGCACCTGCACGGCATGTGGTCCATGCTCGACGTTGGCGCAGGCCAGTTGAATCCCGTCAAGCACACCATCAGTGTTCAGCCTGGCACCACGGTTTATATGGAGACTGAAGTGGATGAACCCGGTCAATGGGCGTTCCATTGCCATCTGTCTTATCACGCTGCAGCGGGTATGTTCCGCAAAGTCATTGTTGAGGGCGGACCAGATTCTACGCAGGCGGCATCCGATGGCCAGACAGGCGATGTTGGAGGTGACGCATGAAACTATGGACACCTTTAATAGTAGGTACGGTTTTGGGTCTGAGTGTTCTGCCAACTCTGGCATTTGCTCAAGAGCGGGTGCGTGACACCACTGAGCGGAAGGCGCCATTGAAAGTGTGGGGCGCTCAATTTGAGGAGTTAGAATACCGCTACAGTGACAACGACGAAGAACTTGGGGTATGGAGCGGCGATTTTTTCTACGGCACGGATGCGCTGAAAGTTCGTTGGCTAACAAAAGGCGAGTACGCCATTGAAGAGCAGGCTTACGAAAAGCTGGAAAATCAGATCGTCGGCCAGATTCCTATTTCTGACTTCTTCGATGCCAAAGCCGGGGTCAGGTTTGACACGCCCGAAGGCCCTGATCGCACCTACGCCGTGCTGGGAGTTGCGGGCCTTGCGCCTCAGTGGTTCGAAATTGATGCGAACTTTTACGTAAGCAAAGATGGCGATACGTCCGCTGCTCTGGATGCAGAGTATGAACTGCTCTTCAC
Source organism: Marinobacter sp. (assembly GCA_036960525.1). Classification (GTDB taxonomy): domain Bacteria; phylum Pseudomonadota; class Gammaproteobacteria; order Pseudomonadales; family Oleiphilaceae; genus Marinobacter. The sequence goes on along the minus strand of JBALXR010000070.1, from coordinate 3,927 downwards.
CAACTACTGGATACTTTCGGCCACTCTGGATGCGACTGTGGCGTTCAGTGAAGATAAAGAGATTGGGGTTGGAACGGGCCTGGTATCAACAGAAACCGGGTTGCGGTTGAGCTATGATCTTATTGACCGCGCCTTCTCGCCCTACGTCGGTGTTGTTCACGAACGCAAGTACGGCAACACAGCAGACTTCGCCAGAGCCGATGGCGGCGGCACCGAGAGCTGGTTTGCGGTAGTTGGCGCACGGCTTCTTTTCTGATACTCCGGAAAGGCCCTGGACGTCCGTCCTCGGCCTTTTTTTCCGCACAATTTGATGTAACTCAAGCTTTGGTCTAATAGACCGTCTACCCCTGCCTTTTTCAGTTAGAGTTCAGCTTGGCGTATTGTTATAGCTCCTGAGAGCACCGGCTGACAGGGGAAAATCATGACGAAAGCTCATAAAGCAACAAACCAGGCTCAATTTCTGCTCCAGCGCAAACTAGCCCTAGAAGGCCTTACCGAGATTCAGTGGAACGACTTCATTGATGAGCTGAATCATCATCCGTGCGTCGATTTTGCCGAACGCAAATCGGGAAACTATTTGATCGTCACCTCCGAGCCAACGCCAACCTTGATCCCTTCTGCTGTTCAAAAATTCCACCGATGAAAAAATAAAAGGAGTTTGAATGAGCAAGGACCAGGATAGAACCTCGCGCTATCAGGAAGGCAGCCTGACGCTGCCAGGAACGGTCATGTTAGGCACCGGTGTCATGATTGGCGCCGGCATATTCGCGCTTACCGGACAAATGGCGCAAATGGCAGGTGCGCTCTTTCCGCTGGCTTTTCTGGCCGCCGCTATCGTCATTTCCTTCAGTTCCTATTCCTATATCAAAATCTCCAATGCTTACCCGTCAGCGGGTGGCATTGGTATGTATCTGCACAAGGCCTACGGCGATCGCTTATCGACGGGGTTCAATGCCTTGCTGATGTATTTCTCGATGGTGATCGCACAGAGTTTTCTGGCCCGCACGTTTGGGTCTTACACCATGCAGCTGTTCGGCGGCGATGAAGACGGGCGTATGGTGCCGATACTGGGTGTGTCGCTTATTTTGACGGCATTCATGATCAACCTTCTGGGCAATCGCTGGATTCAAGGCGTCGCTTCGTTCATTGGTATTCTCAAAATTGGTGGCATTCTGGCCTTCGGGCTGGTGGGCGTATGGTTAGCTGAAAGCCTTGCGGTCGATTTTTCCAGCAGTGGCGAAACCGGTGTTGTCGGCAACTTTCTGGGTGCCACGGCGTTGGGCATTCTGGCCTTCAAAGGTTTTACCACCATTACCAATAGCGGCGCCGAGGTGAAAGACCCAAAACGTAATGTTGGTCGCGCCATTGTGATCTCCATTGCCGCCTGCGTGGTTATTTACACCCTGGTGGGCTTTGCCGTTGCAAGCAATCTGTCCCTCGCCGAAATCATCGAGACCCGGGATTACTCCCTGGCTGCCGCAGCGCGTCCAGCACTGGGTGATTATGGTCTGTGGTTCACCGTGGCGATTGCCATGATGGCGACCGCTGGGGGCATTCTGGCCAGTATTTTTGCGGTCTCCCGCATGCTGGCCATGTTGACTGAGATGAAACTGGTACCCCACAGCCACTTTGGTATGCCGGGCAGCATCCAGAAACACACGCTTGTTTATACCGTGGTGCTGGGCCTGGTTCTGACCGCCTTTTTTGATCTCTCAAGGATTGCGGCCCTCGGTATTATCTTCTATCTGATTATGGACATCTCGATTCACTGGGGTGTGCTGCGCTACCTGTATCAGGATGTGAAGGCCACGAGGTGGGTGCCCGCCGTGGCGATCGGTCTGGATCTGGTGGTTCTGGGCGGCTTTGTTTGGGTTAAATTGAATTCTGACCCTTTTGTGATCGGTGTGGCGGTGGTCACGATGATTGTTATTGCGGTTGCCGAGCAGATATTCCTGAAGTCTTCAGCAAGAAAACAGGCGATGGACGGTGATGAGTCTAATGGACGCCATCACTGATATTCACAGTCTAAACCGGAGGGTAATCCCATGATCGACGGCGATATGTTTGGAAACACCATGTGGGCTGGACATTGGCTATGGATGCTTGTCATTCAAAGCGGGAGCGCAACACATATCAAAGGAAAATCGGAATGGACATTAAAACGTTTAGAGAACTGATCGACTGGACACGTGATCTGCATGCGAATCTGGCAAGCTGCCTTTCACACTGTGCGACACGGCATGAGGAAGAGCGGGCCAGGGCGCTTCTGGACTACCTGGCCGCTCATGAGTCGGAAATTGAACGTATTGTGAGCGAGTTTGAGCGCCAGGCAGACAACAATGCATTGGAAACAAGGGTTTATGACTATCTTTACCATAACCCCATTAAAACTCACCGAACCTGTGACGAATCCTATGCAACGCTTGATTTCAACGGTATCTGCCGTGAGGTGTTCGACTTTCACGATCAAATAATCGATCTCTACCAAACACTGGTCGGCAAAGCAGAGATTCCGGAGCTCAAAGAGCTAATGGAGTCACTATTGACGATGGAAATAAACGAGTCAAAGCGCCTGGCTAGTCAGGTTGGCCGGATGGACGATTTATGAATGAGTCCTTCAACCACTCTGGAGCCTGGGGCATTACACTGATCGTTATCGTTTTGGTGTCTTGGTTTTTTTATCGATATTTTGCGCCAAAGAACTGGCGAGAGTGGGCCGGTGCTGGTGTGGTGCAGGCTTTTATCATCGCGCTTTATGCTGAAATGTACGGTTTTCCGCTCACTATCTATCTCCTGGTGCGCTTTTTCGGTCTCGACAGCGAGTATGTTAGCGCCAGTCTATGGTCGACCCTGGTTGGGCTTGGCGAAACCGGCATGATTGTCTCAATGTTGCTTGGCTACGGGATTGCATTTACCGGAATAGGGCTCTTTATTCAGGGGTGGCGCCAGGTTCACAAAGCGCGAGGGGAAAATCGCCTGGTAACAGACGGGTTGTATGCGTATGTGCGGCACCCCCAATACACAGGGCTGTTCATTGCTCTGTTTGGAGAAGGCGTGGTGCATTGGCCAACGCTCTTTTCGGTAGGCCTTTTCCCGGTGGTCGTACTGGTCTACACCTGGCTGGCTAGACGTGAGGAACAGCAAGTACTGAAGCAGTTCGGAGACGCTTATCGCAACTATAGGCGGCAAGTACCGATGTTTATCCCTCGTTGGGGCAGCTGGCGCCAACTCGCGGCGGCTTCGCGAGCCAGCCATGATGACAGCACGGTATGAGCCCTTACTTGATCTGGACACAAGATTTTAAATCAGGTCTTCTGGATTGAAGATGATAACCAGAAAAGGATAGCCGAATTATGTCCTCAAAAAATAGCACAACCAGTTCCTACCATTAACGTCTACGATTTGAAAGGGAGAAAATTCCATGATGAACGAAAGCATGTTTGGTAACACCATGTGGGCCGGGCACTGGCTGTGGATGCTGGTGATTGCGATTGTAGTCGTCATACCGGTCTGGCGAATATGCCAGCGTGCGGGATATCCCGGCTGGTTGGGGTTCTTGATGCTGATTCCGATGGTCAATCTGGCGTTGTTGTATTTTATCGCTTTTGCCGATTGGCCTGCGGATAAAACAGGAGCACGGAATGAGTGAGCACCAGCACGACCATCACGGACATGAAAACCACGAAGAGCATTCCGCAAAAGACCCTGTCTGCGGAATGTCGGTAGACCCCCACACAGCAAAGCATCGTAGCGAGCATGCAGGCAAAACCTGGTATTTCTGTTCGTCCGGATGTCAGTCGAAGTTCGAAGGCGACCCGGAAAAGTACCTCAGCGGGAAAAGTGAGTCGGCAGAGCCGGTAGTGCACGGCACCATGTTCACCTGTCCGATGCATCCGGAGATTCGCCAGCAAGGCCCGGGCGACTGTC
>JBALXR010000006.1:0-61645 GCA_036960525.1 Marinobacter sp. | reverse complement strand
AGCTTTTTCTCGGAACCCAAAATGGATTGCAAATGATCGCGCTCGGTGGCCAGCTCATCCTGTTCACCACGAATTTTCATTTCTTCCAGCTTCGCCAAGTGGCGCAGCTTCAGCTCAAGAATTGCCTCGGCTTGGTCCGCCGACAACAAAAACCGAGCCATCAATTCGGCTTTAGGCTTGTCCTCATAGCGGATAATCTCTATCACTTCGTCCAGATTCAGATAAGCAATCAGCAGCCCTTCCAGCAAGTGAAGTCGGGCCAGCACTTTATCCAGCCGGTATTGCAGGCGCCTTATCACCGTGGCGCGACGGAACGTAAGCCACTCTGTCAGCAACTGCACCAGGCCTTTTACACCCGGGCGGCCATCGTTGCCAATCACGTTGATATTCACTCGGTAAGGCTTTTCCAAATCGGTACTGGCAAACAGGTGCGCCATCAGACCTTCGGCATCCACCCGGTTTGAACGGGGCACAATCACCAACCTAGTGGGGTTTTCGTGGTCTGATTCATCGCGCAAATCCGCCACCATGGGCAGCTTTTTGGCCTGCATCTGATGGGCGATCTGCTCAAGTACCCGGTTACCGGATACCTGGTGGGGCAAGTCAGTGATTACGAGGTCGCCGCCTTCATTCACCCAGCGCGCACGCATGCGCAACGAACCGCGGCCGGTTTCGTACATTTGCAGCAGATCTTTGCGCGGGGTAATAATTTCTGCCCGAGTAGGGTAATCCGGGCCGTGGATGTATTCGCACAGCTGTTCTACCGTGGCATCCGGCGCGTCCAGCAGGTGAATACATGCAGCCGTCACTTCGCGCACGTTGTGAGGCGGTATATCGGTCGCCATGCCGACGGCTATGCCCGTGGTGCCATTAAGCAACACATGGGGCAAGCGAGCCGGTAGTATAGACGGCTCGTCCATGGTGCCGTCAAAGTTGGGCACCCAATCGGCCGTACCCTGGCCCAGTTCGCTAAGCAGCACATCGGCGAAGCGCGCCAAACGCGATTCGGTATAGCGCATGGCAGCGAACGATTTTGGATCGTCTGGTGAACCCCAGTTGCCCTGGCCGTCCACCAGCGGGTAACGGTAAGAAAATGGCTGTGCCATCAGCACCATGGCTTCGTAACAGGCACTGTCGCCGTGGGGGTGGAACTTACCCAGCACGTCGCCCACTGTGCGGGCAGATTTCTTATACTTCGACGTCGATTTCAGACCCAATTCTGACATAGCATAAATAATGCGTCGCTGGACCGGCTTCAGCCCGTCCCCAACATTGGGAAGGGCACGATCAAGAATGACGTACATGGAGTAATCGAGATAGGCTTTTTCCGTGTAGTCCCTGAGCGCAACCCGCTCAAAGCCCTCATCCGTTGTCTGAAACTCTGGCATGGATGCCTCTTTGTTGCCCGTATTGCCTAATATTTAAGGAGCCCGTGATGCTACCCTGTGCGCTCGGAATAATCACGACCCGTTAGCGCGTGACAGTATATGGAGCAGCACACAGATATACCAATAACCTGTGACACCTCGTATCAAAACCTTCGTCTAGACTACGCTCACCAAAAAAGCCAACCAACTATTTTTCCGGCAAATAACTGACAGTGACCACGGCGCTGCTATTATCAGACAAGCATTGGCAGACACTTACCGGGGCAAGCTCGCATGAATCCAGGAAAGCGCTTAGGGCTCCGACTAAAAATTGCCATCCCTTTCTTTATCACGTTTATTGCTCTTATATTCATAGGGCTGTTCAGCGTAAGCAACTCGAAGACACCGGTGTTTCCGAAATAGCTGCCGGCTTTGATGCCGCTTATGCCAGCTGGTACCAATCAGCCCGCGAAGTTCTCAGCCTGGCGGAAAACAACCAACAAAAAACAGCCAGAGAGTTGGCAGCGACTGAGACGTCCGTCCGCTTCGACTCCTTGCGAAATTATTTTGATGAGATGGGTGCTTACGCGGATGCCAGGGCCGAAGAGCGCGTGCTTAGTGTATCTTCTGAAGGCCAAAGCAGCTCCGGCGCAATACTGGTGATTACAGTTTTGGCACTCGGAGGCAGCATAGCGCTGTTTATCGTGTTCCTGCGAATGATTATTCTTCCAATTTCAACGTTCAAGGAGCAGCTCGATAACATTGCCAAAGGCGAAGGCGACCTTACCCAGCGAGTTCCCGTCGAGCTGGATGACGATCTGGGCGCCCTTGCCCGAAGCTTTAATCAGGTTTTGGAAGACCTCCAACAAATGATTGCGGCAATACAGACGCTATCCGTAGAGTTAGGCAAAGGTGCAGACGAACTGCGCCAGGCCTCAAAGGATAACAGTGAGAGTACTGACCAGCAGACCGGTGCCATCTCCATAGTTGCGACCGCGATTAACGAAATGCAGAGCGCGATCGAGGAAGTTGCTGGCAATGCATCCCGGGCGGCAGAAGTTACCAGGGAAGCGGATCAAAAAGGTCATAATAGTTCGGAAATCATCCGTAAATCCTCAGTACAAGTTCACCGCCTTGCTGCGCAGATCGAAACAGCAGTCAAGGTTATCCGCGCACTTTCTGACAATTCCGACAAGATCACGTCGGTATTGGACGTTATCCGGAGTGTTGCCGAACAAACCAACCTGCTCGCTCTGAATGCCGCGATAGAAGCCGCAAGGGCCGGCGAACAGGGCCGCGGATTCGCGGTGGTTGCGGACGAGGTCAGGACTCTTGCACAGCGCACACAGAAGTCGACAGCAGACATTCAAGCCATGATCGGAACATTACAGAAAGGCGTCGCAGACATAGTGTCGGTTATGGAAACCGGCAGTCAGGAAGCGTCCGAGGCGGTTGCCCTTGCGACAGAGGCTGAACAGGAGCTGAACGCCGTTCTTGAGGCAATAACCCGAATCACCGACATGAACATGAGCGTTGCATCCGCCACCGAGCAACAAACCCAAGTGGTGGATGAAATAAATCGCAGTATCACAGACATTAACGACTTGGCCTATGCGTCGGCAGCCCGATCGGAAGAAATTAATGCGACCAGCCACGCGCTGGATGGTTATGCCTGTGAGCTGGAGAAACAGGCAGGCAGGCAGGTTCCGAGTATAAGCGTGGAGCCTGAATACACCCATTCCAATAGCGGAATTCCCGAATGGAACAGCTTCCGCAATCATCGTATGCTTCTTGACAGTAATAGAAGACCGTTTTTTCTTTCACCTAAGCGGACCACTATGAAGCCAAATCTAAAAGCCTGCGGGCAAGCCATGATGACTGCGCTGGTTAATGCAGTGCTAGCGTTAGTGTTGATGTTGTTGGTGGAGTTTGCGATCAGCGGCAGCTTTAGCGTTCCAGCGGCGTATCTTTGGGCCGGCCTGGTGATATGGCTTTTCATTTTTTTCGGTCAGTTCTGGCGTATGCGCTACCTGTGCCAACGCAGTGAGCCGCGCCGCAAAGAAGCCTGAGCCCGCTCAACAAACGCTGAAAAAAAATGGCGGAGCCACACAGCTCCGCCATTTTTTGCGCCGGTTTATTGCGTTCGCCGTTTGGGGATTACTGGCGAATACCTTCCACCGAGATCTCCAGAGTCACAACCTCTGACGCCGGGCCCAAATTGGTGGGAATACCAAAGTCCGCAAGCCGCAACTCGGTTTCTGCTTCAAAGCCCATGCGGTAACCACCCCAGGGATCGGCGCCGTGGCCAATCATTTCCGTATCCAGCACCACTTCACGGGTAACGCCGCGCAGCGTCAGGTCGCCCACAATATCGGCTTTCCCTTTTTCGTCCAAACGAATGCCGGTACTTTTGAACGTCGCTTGCGGGTACTCACCGGTATAAAGGAAATCTTCATTGCGGATGTGCTTGTCCCGCTCGGCGTGGTTACTGTCTACGCTGACGGTATCAATGGTCACTGTCACCGAGCTGTTTTCCGGGTTCGCGGCATCGTACACAAACTGCCCGTCAAAATCGTTAAAGCGCCCGTAAAGCCAGCTGTAACCCAGATGTGAAATACGGAAGTTAACGAACTGGTGGGCACCCTCTTTATCAAAAGCGTAGGTGCCTGAGTGGTCTGCCGCCTGGGCGACACCGACCAGAGCCAAAGACACAGCCGACGCCAGAAATAATCGTTTCATAAAAGATTCCTCATCCGTTAATTGTCAGTACCGGAAATCTTCAACGCCCTATCATACGGCGCAAGGTTTTGTCTCGGTCGATAAAATGGTGTTTAAGCGCGCCAAGTGCATGAATGCCTGCTAACACGACAACACTCCAGGTTACCCAATAATGCACCACACCCGCGGTGTCTTCCATGCCCTTGATGCGACCGGTGATGGAGGCCACATCAAACCAGCCAAACACGCTCACCGACGAACCGTCGGCGGTAGTAATCAGGTAGCCGCTGACCATGGCAACAAACAGCAGCAGGTACAACAAACCATGGGCCAAGTGCGCCGCGACAAGCTCCCAGCGCCGATGGCCCGGCACCGGTTCCGGCCGCGGATTCATCAGGCGCCACACAACCCGTAGCAGCATGCCAGTAAACAACAACACGCCTACACTACGATGAATGTCCGGCCCCTGTTTGTACCACGCGTCATAATAAGTGAGCCCTACCATCCAATAACCCAAGCCAAACATCCCCGCCACGGTTAAGGCCACCAACCAGTGAAGAAACACCGCCACCAAGCCATAAGTCGCCTGACTGTTACGAAGTTTCATAGCGCTTCACGCTCCTTTTCCTACATAAGTCATTTGCCGTATAGGGCATTTACGGATTGTTCAAACATAGCCCAGCGCTATGATAACGATACTTCAACTAATCAATAAAAAAGGACACACAATCATGGAACTTGAATTCGACGAAAACGTAGTCGTACCCAGCAATAACTAAAGGCAACACCAACGTACAGTGGCTCACGCCGGGTAAGTGATTACGACTTCCCTGATTTCCCTGAACCCTTCGTAAAAGAAGATGGCCCGGAGAATCAGCGAAGTCGTTTTACTCTTGGTGAACTTATTTTTCCGGGCCTATACCTGAACATCCGCCATATTACCCTTGGCTTCCAGCCAGGCACGCCGATCAGGCGCCCGCTTTTTGCCCAGTAACATGTCCATACAGCTATCGGTGTCGTCACCGTCTGCAATGGTAAGCATCACCAGCCTGCGGGTATCCGGCGCCATGGTGGTTTCACGCAGCTGTAACGGGTTCATCTCGCCCAGGCCCTTAAAACGCGTAACCGACACTTTTCCGCGACTGTTCTCTGCCGCCAGGCGGTCGATAATGCCCTGCTTTTCCGACTCATCCAGAGCGTAGAAGGTCTGCTTGCCAAGATCTACCCGGTACAGCGGCGGCATGGCCACAAACACGTGGCCAGCAGCAACCACTGGCCGAAAGTGCTTCACAAACAGCGCGCACAGCAGCGTTGCGATATGCAGCCCATCGGAGTCGGCATCGGCCAGAATACACACCTTGTTGTAGCGTAAACCGGCCAGCTCGTCCGATCCCGGGTCTACCCCAATGGCCACCGCAATGTCGTGAATTTCCTGCGACGCCAGCACTTCGCTGGAATCCACTTCCCAAGTATTCAGAATCTTGCCCTTCAATGGCATAACGGCCTGAAATTCGCGGTCCCGGGCCTGCTTCGCCGAGCCACCGGCGGAATCGCCCTCCACTAGAAACAGTTCCGACCGAGCGGTGTCACTGCCCGAGCAATCCGCCAGCTTGCCCGGTAACGCGGGGCCGGACGTGATCCGTTTGCGAGCCACTTTTTTACTCGCTTTCAGGCGGCGCTGGGCGTTGCTGATAAAAAGCTCGGCCAGTATTTCGGCGATGTCGGTGTGCTGATTCAACCACAAACTGAAGGCGTCTTTCACCACTCCGGAAATAAACGCGGCAGCCTGGCGCGACGACAGGCGCTCTTTCGTCTGGCCAGAAAACTGCGGCTCCTGCATCTTGAATGACAGCACATAAACCACCCGCTCCCAGATATCCTCCGGTGACAGCTTGATGCCACGAGGCAGCAGGCTGCGAAACTCACAAAAGTCGCGCATGGCTTCTAGCAGTCCCGTGCGCAGACCGTTAACGTGGGTGCCGCCCTGGGCGGTTGGAATAAGGTTAACGTAGCTTTCGGCAACGGCGTCACCGCCGTCAGGCAACCACTGAATGGCCCAGTCCACGGTTTCTGTATTACCAGAGAAACTGCCAGTAAACGGCTCAAGAGGCACCACTTCACTGCCCGCCAGGGAAATACGCAAATAGTCCCGCAGGCCCTCTTGATAGCACCACTCGTCTTTCTCACCGGTTTTTTCTTGGCTAAAGGTCACCGTTAACCCGGGACACAAAACCGCCTTGGCGCGTAAATTGTGGCGCAGGCGGCTGACCGAGAAATTGGCCGAGTCGAAATATTTAGTGTCCGGTGTAAATTTAAGCCGGGTACCGGTATTACGCTTGCCGCAGCTGTCGACCACCTCCAGCTCAGTCACTTTATCGCCGTTGGCGAATGTCATACGGTGTACTTGGCCGTTGCGCCGAATAAGCACTTCCAGATGCGTTGACAGTGCGTTGACCACCGACACCCCCACCCCGTGCAGGCCACCGGAAAAACTGTAGTTGCCCTCGGAGAACTTACCACCGGCGTGCAGCCGCGACAGAATTAGCTCTACCCCCGGCACGCCCTCTTCCTTGTGCATATCCACCGGCATTCCCCGGCCATCGTCTTCCACGCTCAGTGATCCGTCGCTGTAAAGCACAACATCAATACGCTTTGCGTGACCGGCCAGAGCCTCGTCCACGCTGTTATCGACCACCTCTTGGGCAAGATGATTGGGACGGCTGGTGTCAGTGTACATCCCCGGCCTTTTTCGCACCGGGTCCAAACCGCTCAAAACTTCAATGGCATCGGCGTTGTAAGTTTGCTCGCTCATGGGCGGGGTAAAGCTCCGAATGGGAAATAGTGGACCGCGGCCTAGCTTAGAGACTCAGCAGCAAAGTTCAACGGCTGTTTAGCAACGCCAGGCTACAAGAACTCATAACCCAACTTTAAGCACCACCTTACCAGTAGCACGGCGCTCAGTCAGGGCACCGAGGGCCTTGGCGTAATCCTCAAACTCGAAAACCTCGCTGATTTTCGGGTCAATTTTACCCTCGGCGAAGAGCTTCATCAGCTCCATCATGTTCTGGGCACTCGCTTCTGGCTCTCGCTGGGTAAAGCTGCCCCAGAACACACCAACCACAGAGCAGCCTTTCAAGAGCGTCAAGTTCGCTGGAATTTTCGGAATATCACCCGCGGCAAAACCAATAATCAGATGGCGGCCGTTCCAGGCCATGGCTCGCAGTGCCTGTTCCGTGTAATCACCACCCACGGGGTCGTAAATTACATCCACACCTTTGCTGTTAGTCAGGCGCTTTATGGCGTCTTTAAGGGGCTCTTCCGTGTAATTAATCAACTCATCCGCACCCGCAGCTTTGGCAACTACAAGCTTTTGTGCCGAGCTTGCGGCCGCAATCACGCGGGCGCCCATGGCCTTGCCCAATTCGACAGTTGCCCGCCCTACACCGCCACTGGCACCCAGAACCAGAAGACTTTCCCCAGACTGAATGTTCGCGCGCTGCTTCAGAGCGTAATAAGACGTGCCGTAAACCATCATAAATGCAGCGGCTTTTTCGTCGCTCATGCCGTCTGGCAAAAGCAACAAATTATGCTCAGGCACAATCACTTCTTCAGCAAAAGCGCCATAACCGGTCAAGCCCGCAACCCGATCGCCGACTTTAAAACGAGTAACTTTTTCTCCCACTGCGATCACTTCACCCGACATTTCGCTGCCCGGAGAAAACGGCAGGGCCGGCTTGAGCTGGTATTTTCCTTCGATAATAAGCGTATCAGGAAAGTTCAAGCCCGCTGCTTTAACGCGCACTTTAACACCGCGGCCTTTCGCTGTAGGGCTCGGTACATCTTCAATTACGAGATTGTTAGCAGGGCCGTATTCTTTACAGAGAATGGCTTTCACAAAAACTCCCATAAGATGCTGTTGCTTGATTCTAGCAGGGTAAATTATGCCCCTCGTGGTTGCCATCAAGCTAAACACAGTCCACTTATGAAGCAAATAAATCTTTCTTATTCGATTGCATAGACACCGTTTTTAGCTTGCACAATGACTAGTGGCTTTATAATTGAACTGGCCATCCTGTTCCTCACGGCTGATAAGTTGCTGGTTTTTACCGGAACTGTCGGCAAGATCAATCATCCCTTGGCCTGAGAGCCGTCAGGCGTTAACATTGCCGTTTTTTAAGCAGCTCAATTTTCCCAATCAGCCCGACTCCTGAAATCCCAGCATCTGTGAGGCAGACCCCCGTCATGCTTGAACGATTGTTTCAACTCAAGGCCCACGACACCAACGTTCGTAAAGAAGTTGTTGCCGGTATTACCACCTTTTTAACCATGGCCTACATCATCGTGGTTAACCCCAGCATTCTGTCATCCACAGGTATGGATTTTGGCGCGGTGTTCGTAGCCACCTGCCTGGCGGCGGTTGTTGGCACGCTGATTATGGGCCTGTGGGCAAACTACCCGATTGCTCTTGCACCCGGGATGGGCCTGAACGCGTTTTTTTCGTTCACCGTGGTTGGTAGCATGGGGTACACCTGGCAGGTGGCTCTTGGCGCTGTGTTTCTGTCGGGTTTGATATTCTTTGCGCTGAGTATCTTTAAAGTTCGAGAGTGGATCATCAACTCCATACCATTATCTTTGCGCTTTGGTATTTCTGCCGGTATCGGTTTCTTTCTGGCGTTGATTGCCCTGAAAAACGCCGGCATTGTCGTTGATCACCCAGCTACCCTGGTGGGGATGGGTGACGTCAAGGCCGCCGAGAGCCTGCTGTTTTTTGGCGGTTTTATTTTAATTTGCGCGCTGTCGTTCCGCCGCGTTACCGGCGCAGTGATGATCGGCATTATTGCCGTAACTCTGGTGGCGCTGGCCACCGGCATGATTGAATACAAAGGCTTGTTCTCAGCACCGCCGAGCCTGGCCCCCACTTTTATGCAACTCGACCTGGCCGGCGCGTTTAACGTCGGCATGATCAGCGTTATTTTTGCCTTTCTGTTTGTTGATCTTTTTGACACTTCTGGCACTTTGATCGGCGCCGCCCAACGTGGCGGCCTGCTGGACGAAAATGGCAAACTGCCACGTCTGGGCCGCGCGCTCATGTCAGACTCTGTTGCGACCATGTCGGGTGCTGTTCTGGGCACATCTACCACCACCAGCTACGTGGAATCCACCGCCGGTATTGCCGCGGGTGGTCGCACCGGCCTGACGGCGGTGGTTGTCGCCGGCCTGTTCGCTGCGTGTCTGGTACTGGCGCCCCTTGCCAGCATCGTTCCCGCCTACGCCACCGCTCCGGCGCTGTTGTACGTGGCCGTGCTCATGGCCAGTGGCCTGAAACTGATCGACTGGGACGATGTGACCGATGCCGCTCCAGCGGTTGTCACCGCGCTAATGATGCCCCTGACGTTCTCGATTGCTAACGGCATCGCCCTTGGGTTTATCACCTACGCGGTACTGAAAGCCCTGAGCGGTCGTTGGTCTGACCTCAACCTGAGCGTGGTCGTTATCGCTTTGGTATTTATTCTTAAATTCATTTTCCTGGATGTCGCGTAAGCGGCGCCAGGGCGTAAGGCAGGGGTTTCATGGATTACTTTTCCCAGAGCATCAAGCAGGCTATCCGCACGGTTCCGGACTGGCCGAAACCTGGTGTCACTTTCCGCGACATCACGACGGTGCTGCAAAACAAAACCGCGTTTCGCAAACTGATTGATGCCTTTGTACACCGCTACCACGACCAGCATATAGACGCGATTGCTGCGGTAGATGCCCGTGGTTTTATCATTGGCTCTGCGCTGGCGTACGAACTGAACGCCTCATTGGTGTTGATTCGCAAGAAAGGCAAACTGCCATTTGATACCCTAATTGAAGACTACGAACTGGAATACGGCACCGCCTCGGTGGAGCTGCACAAAGACGCCCTCAAACCCGGCGACAAAGTGGTGCTGGTAGACGATCTGATCGCCACCGGTGGTACCATGCTGGCTGCCTCCCGGCTAATTCGCCGGATTGGCGCCGAAATTATAGAAGTAGCGGCGATGATTGATCTACCCGACCTGGGCGGTTCTGACAAGCTGCGAGCCGAAGACTTAGCGGTTTATACTGTATGCTCATTCGAGGGAGAGTAAGCCGCCCTCGAACCTGAGTGAACGCAGGAAGTTGGTTGAGAGTTGCGACAGCGCTGTTCTTGACGAGCTTCCTGAATTTACACAGATTTCGGAGGACACTACCGTGAATTATCAGCACCATTGGCACGACGCCACACCGATTCATTTGCCCTTGGGCAAAATTGTCTGCATTGGCCGTAACTATGCCGAACACGCCAAAGAACTGAACAACCCGGTCCCGACCGAGCCCCTTCTGTTCATAAAACCCGCCACCGCCGCAGTGCACCTGACCAGACCTCTGGACTTTCCGCGGGATCAAGGCGCAGTGCACTTTGAAACCGAATTAGCAGTGCTGATTGGCAAACCCCTGACGAACGCCTCCGCCAGCGACGCAGAAGCGGCGATACTCGGTTACGGCCTAGCGCTGGATTTAACCCTTCGTGACCTACAAAGCCGTCTTAAAGAGCAGGGGCACCCATGGGAGCGGGCGAAAGGTTTTGATCGCGCCTGCCCACTCACACCGTTCGTACCAGCCAGCGATCTGGACAAGCGCCGCCTGCACTTTAGTCTGGATATAGACGGCGAGCGTCAACAAAGCGGCGACACCGCCGACATGCTGTTTCCGGTGGTGCCCCTAATTGCCCACATCAGTACACAGTTCTCTCTGTTACCCGGAGATGTAATACTGACTGGAACGCCCAAAGGCGTCGGGCCGCTGCAATCCGGACAAATCCTGCAACTAACGCTGGAAGATCGCCTGTCGGTGTCGACCCGAGTGATTTAGAGAGTGACTTAGAGAGTGATTTAAACAACAGCCTCAAGCGTGGTTTAACGTGACGATGCTGAATCGTTTTTTGGTTGGGAGCGTATATCTGGAATGGCAAAAAAACCGGTTACCACTCGCAGTGGTCGTTTCTTCAAACTCGCAGGCATGACAGCCTCCGTGGCCGGACAATTCGCTGGCCAAAAGGCGCGCAGTTTTTTCAGCAGTGAAAACGACGAGGGTGCCCGCAGCGAGAGCTACAGCCGTATGGCATCGCGTATTACCGACACTCTGGGAGAAATGAAAGGCGCCGCCATGAAGGTGGGCCAGATAGCCTCGCAAACCCAAGATTTTCTACCCCGTGAATTTTCTGACGCCCTGCAAAAGCTTCAAAAAGAAGCGCCTCCCATGCCCTTCGATGTGATTCGCCAGCAAATTGAAACCGCACTGGGCAAACCGGTACACGAGCTTTACGAGTACCTGCAGGAAGCACCTTACGCGGCAGCGTCTATCGGCCAGGTACATCGGGCGCGGATGCACGATGGCACCGATGTGATTGTGAAGGTGCAATACCCCGGTGTTGATGAATCCTGTGACTCCGACCTCAAACAACTTCGCCTGGCTCTGAAGCTGGGCGGCCTGCTGAAAATGCCCAAGGAATCGGTAGATCAGCTGTTCGGCGAAATCCGCGAGCGACTGCACGAAGAGCTGGATTACGACAACGAAGCCCGCAATCTTGATATGTTCCGCGAGTTTCATCGCAACGATCCCTGGGTTGTTATTCCAGCGGTGGTGCGCAGCCATTCAACCCGTCACGTAATGACGCTGGAACTGGAAGAAGGTGACCACGTCGGCGATATCACCCCAGAGCGTTACGACCAAAAAACCATCAATCTCATCGGCCACCGCATTTTTACCGCAATGGCAGATCAATTGTTTCGTTTTCAATGCATTCACGGTGACCCACACGCCGGTAACTTTGCTTACCGTCCGGATGGCACCATCGTGATGTACGATTTTGGCTGCGTAAAAAAGCTGAAGCCAGAGATTGTCCGGGCTTACCGCAATGCGGTAACGGCTGCTTTAGATCAGGATTATAAGGCGCTAGACCAGTATTTGATCGATTTGGGTGCGCGGGTTGAGAGCCAACCGGCGATTGATGAAGCTTATTACGCCATGTGGCGAGATATTTTGGTTGTGCCGTTTGAGTCTGAGCAGCCCTACGATTTTGGTGAGGCGCGCCTGCATAAGGATGTAGCGGCCAAGACGAGTACGGTATTCAAGTATCTGGATTCTTTCAAGCCGCCGGTGGAGAGTATTTTTATTGACCGGATGATTGCAGGGCATTACTGGATGCTGAAGCGGCTGGGGGTGCAGGCGGCTTTTGGTAACGAGTTGCGGGCTTATCTGGCGGAGTTTGCTGATTAACACGTGAGTCTGCGACAGGTGCGAACGGCACAGGTCTGAATGAGCGACCAAAACACGCCTCAAGACTTCCCTGTGCGGCTTGGGCTCTGCCATCCATGGCTCCGCACAGTTTTGGTCGCTCATTCAGACCTGTGCCTCCCAGCCTTTTTAAATGTCTGCCGGTCATTTTTTCTAGCGCTTAAAACTGTTGATCCATTGTGCAACACCTTCCACTGCGCTTTTTTGAATAAATCGGGCGCGCGAGACTACTCCTGAGGGAATGGCCGGATCGATAACGGTGACGGGCACGTCGCGTTCTACCTCGTGAACCAGGCCGGCAGCCGGGTAGACTTGTAGGGAGGTGCCTACTATGAGCAGATCGTCAGCGTTGCGAACTATGTCTATAGCGGCTTTCATCATCGGGACTTCTTCACCAAACCAGACAATATAAGGGCGCAGTTGGCTGCCGTCTTGGCTGCGCTCACCCAGGCTGATGTCGCGGTAGCCGATGTGGTGGATAGCTTTGGGGTTTTTACTGCTGCGGGCTTTCGTGAGTTCGCCGTGCAGGTGTAACACTTGGGTAGAGCCGCCGCGTTCGTGCAAGTCGTCTACGTTCTGGGTGATTATAGTCACCTGACAACTGCGTTCCAGCTCAGCCAGCAAGCGGTGAGCGCGGTTGGGTTGGGTGTTGGCCAGTTGGCGACGGCGTTCGTTGTAGAAGCGAAGCACCAACGCCGGATCGCGCTGGAAGGCTTCGGGGGTGGCCACATCGTGTACATCGTGTTTTTCCCACAGCCCGTCGTTGTCACGGAAGGTGGCCAGGCCACTTTCGGCGCTGATGCCAGCGCCGGTGAGTACTACGATGTGTCGTTTCATGTCCGCGCTAGCCACCTTGTCAGTCGAATATTTTACCCGGATTGATGATGCCGTTAGGGTCAAAAACCTGTTTGATGCCTCTCAGATACGCAATTTCAGCTTCGCTTCGGGTGTACTGCAGATAGGCTTTTTTGGTCATGCCCACGCCGTGTTCGGCGGACACGCTGCCCTGGTATCTTTCGACAATTTCAAACACCCACTTGTTCACCTGCTGGCACTTTTCGAAGAAGTCTTCTTTCGCCATGTCCTCAGGTTTGAGGATGTTCAGGTGCAGGTTTCCGTCGCCGATGTGACCAAACCAGATAATTTCAAAATCCGGATAGTGGTCGCTGACCACCTGGTTGATTTCTTCCAGGAAGCCAGGCACCCGGGATACCACCACAGAAATGTCGTTTTTGTAGGGGGTGCGCGGGGCGATGGATTCAGAAATGCGCTCGCGTAGCAGCCAAAGGTTCTGAGCCTGGGTTTCGCTTTGGCTGATCACGCCGTCGAGCACCCAGCCGTTTTCCATGCACTGCTCGAACAGTTCCATGGCTTGTTCCATCACCTGATCAGACACCGCTTCAAATTCCAGCAGCGCGTAGTAAGGCGCTTCGGTGTCAAAAGGCGCTTTTACCTGGCCATGGGCCAGCACGTGATTCATCGCCTGGTGAGAGAAAAATTCGTAAGCCGTTAAATCCAGCTTACTGCGGAAG
Source organism: Marinobacter sp. (assembly GCA_036960525.1). GTDB lineage: Bacteria > Pseudomonadota > Gammaproteobacteria > Pseudomonadales > Oleiphilaceae > Marinobacter. The sequence goes on along the minus strand of JBALXR010000006.1, from coordinate 47,727 downwards.
GTGTTCAGCACGTCCATGGTGCTGCCCAGATCGTTCAGGCCCAGTACCAAAACGGTAAGATTGTCGGGCTGGCGTGACAGCTTCATAGTGGCTTCGGTAATAAAACCCAGGGTGCCTTCAGCGCCGATGAACAAATGGCGCAGATCGTAGCCTGTATTGTTCTTTGCCAGGTCTTTGTTCAGATCCAGCACATCGCCTTTACCGGTGACCACTTTCAGGCCGGCAACCCAATCACGGCTCATGCCGTAGCGGATAACTTTAATGCCACCGGCGTTGGTGGACAGGTTACCGCCCAGCTGGCTGGAGCCGGCGGATGCAAAGTCCACCGGGTAATAGAGGCCGTTTTCTTCGGCAAAATTCTGCAGCTGTTCAGTAATAACACCGGCTTGGCAACGCACGGTGCGATCACAAGCGTTGAAGTCCAGAATCTGGTTCATGTTGTCAAACGCCACCACCACTTCACCGTTGGCGGCTACGGCGCCGGCGCTCAAGCCAGTGCGGCCGCCCGAAGGCACCAAAGCAACTTTGTTTTGATTCGCAAACTGAACCAGCGCCTGCACATGCTCGGTGGTTTTTGGCAGCACAATAGCGACCGGGTTTGGGGTATATATCCGGGTCCAGTCGGTGCCGTAGGTGGCAAGGTCAGACGGATCTGTCAGTACTTTACCCGGGGCGTCGCCCGTGGCCATCAGTTGCTTCAGGGCGGCTATGATTTGTTCAGATATCATTAGGCTGGACTCTCGCGCAAGTGTGTCTTGAAATGGGGAGGCACGGTCAAAACAAGACCGGCTGGCAACGCCAGGTCCGTATAAAAACAAGGATACCCGGCACGCTGCCAACGCCAAGGATTATGTTATCATAGCGCCCCTGTTCTGTGAGCCAGCCCATGCGATGTAAAGCTGAGATGACTGGCCACGGGTGGTTAAACGCGACAAAAAGTTGGAAAGTAAGCCCATGTCCAATATGTCTCTGAAAAAAAGCAAGATCCGAATTCTGTTGTTGGAAGGCGTGCACCAGTCTGCACTTGATTCTCTGCACGCCGCCGGTTACACCAACATTGAGTCCCTGTCGCACTCGTTGGCTGAAGACGCGCTGATCGAGAAAATCGCCGACGCCCATTTTGTCGGCCTTCGATCGCGCACGCAGCTGACAGAGGCCGTATTCGAAGCAGCCAAGAAATTAGTGGCGGTGGGTTGCTTTTGTATTGGCACCAATCAGGTAGACCTGCAGGCGGCTACGCGGCGTGGCGTGGCGGTGTTTAATGCGCCCTTTTCCAACACCCGCTCGGTAGCCGAACTGGTGTTGGCGCAAGCCATTTTGCTGCTGCGCGGCGTGCCGGAAAAGAACGCCAAGGCCCACCGTGGCGAATGGCTAAAGTCGGCCAAAGACAGCTATGAAATCCGCGGCAAGAAGCTGGGCATTATTGGTTATGGCAATATTGGCACCCAGTTCAGTGTGTTGGCCGAAGGCTTGGGCATGGACGTGTACTTCTACGATGTGGTGTCCAAACTCTCCATCGGCAATGCCACGCAAGTGGGTTCCCTGCAAGAACTGCTGAACCTGTGTGATGTAGTGAGCCTGCACGTACCGGAAACCGCAGCCACCAAGTACATGTTTAAAGCCGAGCAGCTGGCACAAATGAAGCCTGGCTCTATTTTGATGAACGCCTCACGTGGCACGGTAGTCGATATTGACGCCTTGGCTGACTCCCTGCGCAGCGGCAAGCTGCTTGGCGCTGCCATTGACGTGTTCCCGGTTGAGCCAAAATCTAACAAAGAAGAATTCGAGTCGCCGTTACGTGAGTTCGACAACGTGATCCTGACCCCACACGTGGGTGGCTCTACCATAGAAGCCCAAGAAAATATCGGTCGTGAAGTCGCTGAAAAGCTGGCCATGTACAGCGACAACGGTACATCTGTATCGTCTGTGAACTTCCCCGAAGTGGCCCTGCCCTCACACCCGAACCAGCATCGACTGCTGCACATTCACGAAAACGTGCCGGGCGTGATGTCAGAAATCAACCAAGTCTTTTCCGCCAACGGTATCAACGTCTGCGGTCAGTATCTGCAAACCAAGGAAGACATCGGCTACGTGGTGATCGACGTCGACAAAGCCTATGGTGAACTGGCGCTGGAAAAGCTGCTGGAAGTAAAAGGTACCATTCGCTGCCGCGTGCTGTTTTAAGCTCGCAAAGCTGAATCAGAAAAACCGGAGCCCTACTGAGCTCCGGTTTTTTTGCTCTTAGGGGACAGATTTGAAATCTGTCCCCGAGTTTTCAGGCCAGCCCCCTCACTCAAAAAGCTTCTGATTCCACCATAATCTGACGATGATAGCGTGGGGAAGTGTTAACGCCGCCAGTGCCCAAAACATGACTCTGACTGCGTCAACGAACAAACTCGGGGAAGGCTCGATAAGTACGATCAACCCCCAAGCTACACACGCCATTGCGATCGCCCCCAGCGTTGCAGGCAAGATTTTACGGGCCGGAAACGCCTGGAATAAGCTTTTTTGATTCGATAACAAGCGGTGTTCTGCAATCGAAAGGAAATGACGTACGCTGTGAATCGCACAAAAATAGAAGGCAAATCCCAGAAGCGGTGGCAATGCGATCAAGGCCGCACCCACCAGGCATAACTCGACCAATACCCTTGGGTCTGGTCGGTTGAGGCGTCCGAGCAAGAGGTATCCAAAACCCAAAAGCCAAACCACCGCCAAACACGGGCCAAGCCATACCACGAGGCCCAAAACCACCTGCGGTTCAATCTTAATCAGCCAAGCAAACAACTCGCTCGTTTGTTGCGGATACCCGACCATAGGACCCAGAATGGGCATGCTGCCGATTAGCCAACGCAACAGAGGGTTTTTCGCCGAGCTTAGAAAAGCTTCGTCGGTATAGCCAAAATGCCAGATCGACAACCCCAGAAAGACCAGCAGCGCCACCACCGGCAGCAGCCAGATTAGCGCAACAAAAGCCAACGAGGCCATCAAGTAGGCGCACAGAACAACGAACAAACCGGTTGGCGACGTCGCAGTCAGTTTCTTGAGAATCATGGGATCCGCGCCCCCGTGGGACAGGCCAAACAGACCAATAGGCAGCAACACAATCCAGAACTGTTGTTCAATAGACAGAGCCGGCAGCATAACCCCGGCGATCAGCGCGAGGCTGGCCAAAATCAATATAACGAACTGGTGACGGCGTCCGTCTAAACTCCGATAAAGCACATTTTCAGTGTTAGCGGTGTCGTTTGTCACCATGGCAATGCGGCTCGCGCAAAAGGCCCAAGCGGTAGCGCACTGGCCACTGCTAGAGCATCACGCCAGCGTGGCTGGTCGTTCATAAACCGGCTCATTTGTGCGGCACTCGTGGCAGAAAACAGTCCCACGAACCATTGCGGTGCTTTGTCCGGGTGCCGCTTCAATGCTCGCAGAAACACACTGTCCATCCAGTCCAGCCAGCCAGCCCGCACCGTTGGGCCCTGAAGCATCCAGTCGCCACTGGCGTGAGCCGCAAGAATCTGCCGGGCAAGCGCCGCACTGCCCTTTTGGCAACTAACAAAATGATAACCCGTGGCAGCCCTCATCCAGCCGGCACCGACGCCTGCCCTGACCACCCGACCGAGGTTCGGAACATTCGGCATGCGTAACATAGGCAGGCTACCAGACTCCTCTCTTGTGACCTCGTAGTACCCCAGGCCCTGTCGCTGCAGCCATGAATCAAGGTCTGAGCGATAGTCCGGCGCAGGCTCTTTCTCCGGTTGAAAGGCGGTCCATTCAATCAGGAAGTGATCCTCGTCGAGAGGCAACAGGTACAAAAAACACGGGTGCGGGTAGCCAGACTGAAAATCCATCAGTGTGGCCGTAGAGGTATCAAAACCGTGCTTGGGACAGGTAATCTCAAGGCCTGAAAAAACCTGCCAGAACCCAACGCCGGATATAAACTGACCCTTGTCGGGAGGGCGCGTGTCTATGACGGCCTTTGCCTGCCAACAGCGTTGATCCGCCGACACCAGAGCACCACCATCGATGTATTCAACGCCGCTAACGGTCACACCTAGGTGCAAATCAAAGGCCGGTGTACCTGCTATTTTGGCCAGTGCGTGCCGATACAATACATCGGCCGGCAGCATTGCATAAGCAGCGTTTCCGTCAGACTGACACGCTATTCGACTGCCCTGGCTGACCTGCCAGCGAAACCAACGATGGGTGATAAGATCGCGAAAAGGATGTGGCTCAAGGTCCCAGAAACACCATGTTCGATCGTTACTGTAGGATATTCGTGGTTCAAGAAAACACACTGTGGGTAATGTTGCCTGCCCCTCTTCTGCCAACTGCAAGAGCCAGCAGGCCAAGCTGAACCCAGCTAACCCGCCTCCGATAATGACAAGGTCATACTCAGCGTTTGGCACAGCGCTCTGACGTGTGGGCTTTAGTCCAGATTCAGGTTCGGATTCAAGACGGCAGTTCATCGCTTTTCAGGCTGGCGCAGTTCAAGACTGGCTGTCAGGCCTTGATGCAGCGAGTGATCGTGACGAATAGGCTGCCGCTTGATTGCGCCTGCCGCCAGTTGAGCAACGGCTCCCACCGACACCCTCAGTTTCTCGGCAGAGCCAACCACACATCGGCCCCGCCAATAACGTTGTTCGCCCCTTTGCAGAATCTGTCGGCCAATTTGCCGATAGACCTTTGCAGCAACAGCAATGGCCAAGCGTGCTCTGAATGGCAGATAACCCAACCCATGCCACCCACTGCGATAGTAGGCCTCGGATATACCCAGGAGATCATGGACGCCCAACCAGGCTTGGTGCCGGGCAACTTGATTTCCAGCCACAATGTCTTCTGGGTCAATCGTGCCCGCTGCTCCATCGACCGGCAGGTACACACGGTTTAAGTGGGCATCCTCCAAAACATCTCGAGAGATGTTAGTCAGCTGCATGGCAATTCCTAAATCAATAGCGTGCGGTAGGGCATTTTCCCGCTCACGTGCGTTTAACAAGCAAGTCATCATAACCCCTACCGTTCCCGCCACACCGTAACAATAACGAAGGAGTTCGACCTGGTCCGCCACTCTGACAAAGTAAAGATCCTGACGTACCGTATCAACAAGATCAGCCAATGCGCTCAGCGCCAACGGATGTTCTCCCAGCAGCAATTCTGCCTGCTGGTAAATGCTGGGTTTTTCGTTGGCCAATGCTGGCCCGGATATCAGCGCCTGATGGAATTCGCCAAGCTGTCGGTTAGCGGCCATCGCCTGGGCGGGTGTAGATGCCTCATCCACCAGGTCGTCTATGCTTCGGCATATCTGATAAAGGCCTGCTGCACTCTTAAGCTGTTCTGCGGTCAATAGCTGGCCAGCCCAATAAAAGCTCTTCCCCTTGCGCCGCAGCACATCAGCGCCGGTTGCAGATAGATTGGTCTCGGCAACCGACTCAGTCATTTCACGCCCCTGATGGCGGTGCCTGCTGACGCTTCGATGTCAGCCTGAGCTTCAAAGGCTCTGACCACTAGGTTTTCAACCACACCGGCGGAGCACACCACACCCGGCACGCCTGCACCAGGATGAACACCAGCACCCACAAAAAACAGGTTCCGGTAGCGCGGCGACTGGTTATGAAAGCGCAGCCCGGCCGACTGTGTGAGCGTAGGCGCAATGGAGAAACCGCTGCCAAAGGGACTGTTCAACTCAGTGTGGAAATAAGTGGGCGAAATGCTGCGCTTGGCGCGGATCTGCTGAGGAAGGTCCGGCATGAGGCGCTCAGTCAGAATCCTGATAATTTGATCTTCAACGTCAGTAGAGATCTGATCCCAATCCTGATCGCCCTGAAGATTAGGAACCGGAGCCAGCACATAAAAAGCGTCGCCAGTCTCAGGCGCCATGGTCGGGTCTGTTGCGCCGGGCCGGTGCAAGTACAGGCTCAAATCTTCCGGAATCTGGCGCTGTTCAAAAATCTCGGTCAAAATTTCCCGGAAGGTTTCACCGAACACAATCGTGTGGTGTTCAATGTCGGAGTAAACCCGCTCGGTGGTGAAATAAAGCACAAACAACCCCATAGACTGCTTTAACCGCGCCCTGTGGCTATCTGCAAGCCGCTGGCGAGTGGTTCTTTCAATCCAGTGGTCGTAAACGTAAAGCGGATCCGCGTTACTCACCACCAAGTCTGCATCAAAACGCCGGCCCTGGTCGGTCACAGCGGCACGCACATTCAAGCCGTCCATTTCCAAATGCTGAACTGACTGGCCAACGTGCAGGCGACCGCCGTGTCGCTGAAACAGCTCCGCCAATGCCTTAATTAACGCACCTGTTCCGCCTTGGACATACCAAACACCGCTTTTACGCTCCAACGCATGGATCAGGGCGTAAAGCGACGAGGTCTGAAACGGGTTGCCTCCCACCAGCAAGGAAGGCACAGAAAAAGCTCGGCGCAGACGCTCATCGCTGAAAAATTGAGAAACAAATTGGTAAATACTTCGATCGGCCCTTAGCTTAATGAGGTCTGGCAAAACCTCCAGCATGTCCGCAACCCGGGTAAAAGGCCTTTGTGCCAACTCGGTGAAGCCCCGATCGTACATTGCGTCGGCGGCTTGCAGAAATTGCGGGTAGCGTTTACCTTCGCCCGGCGACAGCCGGTCAATTTCTGCAACCAGCGCCTCTGTTGTACCGTAATAGTCAAAATGACTGCCATCGGCAAAGTCCATGCGGTAAAAAGGCGACACCGGCAGCAGTGTCACCTGATCTTTCAGAACTTCACCAAAACGTTCGAACAATTCAGCAAAAAGAAAAGGCGCGGTGATCACGGTTGGCCCGGCATCAAAGCTGTGGCCATCCAGCTCGAAGGTTCTGGCTCGCCCCCCCAAGTCCTCGTGCTTTTCCAACAGATCAACCTTATAGCCTCGAGCCAACAAGCGTAAGGCAACAGCAAGCCCGCCAAATCCGGCTCCAACAACCACCGCTGTTTTCGCCGAATTAACCCCACGTAGTTGCTGAGTCACGGCATCACTCCCCATTCGATCCAAAGGAATAACGATGTGCTTGCGCTCTGCATTCCAATTTCATGAGTAATGGGCCTAGTGTGGGCGTAATCGGCGTAGCCATCTGTGTTTCAAGACGCTGAAGCTGGCGTCGGCCACGCTGCAATGCAGCCAGTGCGTGGCGAGTCGCCCTTTGGACTCTCATTTTTGGACTATCACTCAGCCTGCCTCGGTGATGGTGCCAGGCATGAAAAGGATGAAGCGATTTTACCTTGCTTTTAAAATCAGTCATTGGCTCCGCCAGATCGTCCAGGTCGTCAATAATCTGATAGGCCAGACCAACCGCCTCTGCGAAACGTTTTATGGAGTCCAGAACCGACAGCTCAGCTTCCGCGGCTATTGCACCTGTCATCAACGGAAGCTGGATCAGTGGGACTGTTTTGGCTTGCGCAGCCTTTATGTAAGCTCGAAACCGGGGATGAACACCGGGCTCCACCGGGGCAATCTCAATGCTTTGCCCGACAATAACGCGACCGGTCATCGCCGCCAGATATTGCGTCAAAAGACGGGATTGCTTGGCATTTTCCAAACTAGCGGACACAGCAAAAGCTGTGCAAAGAAGCAAGTCGCCGGCGCACAAAGCGACACCTCTGCCGTGTCGTTTCCATACCGTCGGCTGCCCTCTTCGAAGCTGATCGCCGTCGAGGAGGTCATCGTGTACTAAAGACGCGTTGTGGATGAGTTCGCAGCATGCCGCTGCAACAACTGAAAATTCTTGGGAGCATTCAAAACTTCTGCAGCTGGCCAGCGCCAAACGAGCTCTCAACAAACTCCCCCTGGTACTGATCTGGTACTGGCTGGCGTTGCTTGCCGGCCCTTCCATTACACCTTGCAAGGCATCGAGCATCAATGCGCTAACCTGCTCTAACGCTCCCGCATAATCGGCCTTGTCGGCTGATCGGACCGCAACAACGTTAGCACTAACGTTTTTTTTCAATGGTACTTCGGCGCCTAGGACGGAAACAGTCATTGTTATTCTCCCTACACGGGGATGAGTACTGAAAGCCACTTATTGAGCCCGCTCAATCTTAAAAGGAAAAGGCGGAACCGGCACAGACTTGGTCCATACCGGTTTGATCACAATGACTGACAATCAGCAGTCAAGTTCCGACAGATCTTACGACTGCGTTCAAGCGCCTTTTTTAACCGAGGTTTTCTGCTCTGCTTGAGTGGCTGTTTCTGCTGGTACTTCCGCATGTGCGCGCTCATCTGCCTTACTCTTGCGCACTGCAATCGTAAAGATCAATAAACCGAACACGGCTTTCGCAACAATGTCAGCAATGGTGTAGCCGGTTTCAACAGCAACAATCGCTGAACCGCCGGTTACGCCGAGCAGTGGTAGCAGATAGACAATCGGGTAAAACGCCCATGAAGCCACCACCAGAATAGATGCAGCGCTGATCAGGCCTTTCACTTCGTCCGGCTGCTGCGAAATCGATTCTTTAAGACCGACTACCAGTTCACGTACGATATACAGGAACGGAATCATCGACAGAATCCAGAATATTGCCCGAGTTCCGACTTGATCCGAAACTTCGCCAGGATAGCCAAGAATAATCATTAGCGCGGCTGCGCCACCGAGTTTGACAGACCGGCTTACAGTTTCACTGTTGCTGAGTTTCATCACCAAAATCAGCTCAACCAGCAGCAAAGGCACTGTCAACAACCAATCTACATAGCGGTATGCTCGGTTAAAGCCTTCACCCGAAGCCAATACTTCACCCGTAATCACCGACGCCGACCCGTGCCAAGAAAGCATGATTTGAAGGTAATGGTAGGCTGCAATAGCCGTGACCAAGCCGCTGATCGTGATGGCCATCCGATAGGCCGGCGCAACAGACGACTTCATCAACCATAAAAACAGCGTGGCCGATGCCATGACGGCCAAACCGAAAGAAAAAACATTGCTTATAAAGCCATATTGACCAACTGATAAACTTTCGAGCTCTAGCATGTCCTTAACCCTCTCAACTATCGTACTTAGAAATCAGCAATCAGCATGTTATCGAAGCTTTTTGAACCGACTGCCAACCTTGAGAACAAGATAAACGCAACCTTGCGGAGATTACTTACGTTTAACCGGTTTTTTGGATCAGGCCCACACCACTATTCATAATAGATATTCCGTAAAAATTGCAGGCAACCTGGCAAATTGCGTTTTCACTGCAGTCAGCGACAATCTGTCATAGGTAATCACATAAGGTAGACCCGAAACGCTGCTAGACAAGACGAATCTCATCACCAACGTTTATCAACCCTGCATTCTGGATTTTGCCGTAAATTCCAAGGTTCTGGTCCGCTTCCCGTACAATGCTGCGAAGCAAGCTGGCGTCTGCACCAAAGCCGCTTTACTTCCTTGTGACGGCACCGCAGCGTGGTGCAGGATCACCACATCCTATAACGAGCTCACCAATTTTCAGAACCTTTCCAATCCAGTCCTGTTCCGCTAACCCCTTAACCCCTGGCAGGGTTTCGATCACGAGGTTGGGACGAAAGCGCTCCACACGCCAATCAGACTCAGGGTTCTGCTGTTTCATGTGGTTAAGGCTAGCCGTTGTCAGAATATGAAAAGGCGACACCAGAAAAAACGTGCCCGGAACGGCCACAAAATCTTGCATGGTTTGTGGCAAGTTGTCGAAATTGGGCAATGATTCGCCGTCTTCTCGAGCAAAGGTAGCTTTTAGCTCCTCAAGCCAGGTGTGCTCATCGGTTTTATAACGACGATAAAAGTCATCATCGGCCGCAGGGCGCAAGGGTTGCAACACGCTTTCGTAACCCACCAGGGCCGACACCTCTGCGTTGGCCTGCGGATCATCGCACCGAAGCATTCTCCCATTGGGAAACGTGATTTCTATATGGCCGCCGGCAATACTCCCCCGAGACCGCGCACGACACTGAAGGAGTTGCGGCCGAAATTTACAACTTTGGATCTCTCGGCGCTGTATATCTTGTAAAGCCCAAATACGGTCGCCCCTCAAACCACCGACATCAATATCGCAGTTCTGCAAACGTTCACCCGACATACCTTTCACCGGATAACGCCAAATTGATTCAATAGTACCAATCTTCATCACGTTCACCTCTGAGAACATCTTTTAAAGTTATTGCAGAGGTTTGCGAATGTCTATAAGTCAGAAAGCGCAGAATCTCGATGGCGCAGTGGTTTGCAATAAAAAAATTTTGTTCCGTTTAAACTGCTTTTTACATGTAACATCACCCTTTATATAATTGGCCTTATGTTCTTCCGAGCTCCTGACATCAACCCAAACTGTTTCTGCTACAATAAGACTCGAAAACAAAAGACTAAAAGCAATAAATAAACTTTTAATTAACATAGATAACCTCGGTGCTGCTCAGGAAGATTGTGGCTTATGGGTGGTTAATAGCCGCCCACTAATCTACTGGCCACCAAAAAAAAGCCGGCCCGAGCGCAAACTCGGACAGGCTTTTCAGACGCTTTCGCTAGCGAATGACTGCGTTCAGGAAACGTTCAATGTCGTCCGCGCGTCTCTAACTGCAGCCGAAAGCTCCCGCGTCAGTGACAAAACATCATCGCGGCCCTGCGCTTCGGTACTTGCATTGGCTATGCACTCCACCAAAGCCGAGCCCACCACTACGGCATCCGCAAAGAGCGCAATACGCTCAGCTTGGGGTGCGGTGCGAATACCAAAGCCCACAGCCACCGGCAAGTTGGTATGCTCTCGAATCCGCGCCAGTTCTTTTTCCACTTTTTCAGCGGTAGGTGCCACAGAGCCCGTAACACCGGTGCTGGAAACGTAGTACAAAAAGCCGGAAGTATTTACCAGCACACCGGGCAGCCGGGCAGCATCGGTGGTGGGCGTTGCCAGACGAATAAAGTGAATACCGGCTTCGCGGGCCGGCACGCACAGTTCGTTGTCATGCTCTGGTGGCAAGTCCACCACGATCATGCCGTCTACACCAGATGCTGCTGCATCGTGTAGAAACCGATCTACTCCGTAGCAGTAAATCGGGTTGTAATAGCCCATCAGTACAATCGGTGTGTGCTGATTATGCTCGCGGAATTCACGCACCATCTGCAGGGTTTTGATGGTGTTGTGACCACCGGCCAAAGCGCGCTGGCTAGCAAGCTGAATGGGCACACCATCGGCCATAGGGTCGGTGAACGGCATTCCCAGTTCGATGATATCGGCACCGGCTTCAGGCAACCCTTTTAAAATCTCAGCGCTGTGCTGATAGTCCGGATAGCCTGCGGTTACAAACGTAACCAGGGCAGCACGGTCTTGCTGGCGCAAGGTTTCAAAACAACGATCTATACGACTTACGCTCATATCAGGCTTCCCCTTTAACGGCTTTACCAGCGTTTTTCTCGGCGTTTTCCGCACTGGCGTCCATCGCGGCAAGGACGGTCGACATGTCTTTATCACCACGGCCGCTCAGGTTGATAACAATCAAGTGATCCTGCGGCAATGTCGGAGCCACTTTCATCACGTAAGCAATAGCATGGGCTGTTTCCAGCGCCGGAATAATACCTTCAATGCGGCACAACGTGTGAAAGGCTTCAAGAGCTTCGTCATCAGTAATGGCGGCGTAGTTGACCCGGCCAATCTCGTTTAACCAAGCGTGTTCTGGGCCAATGCCCGGGTAATCCAGACCTGCCGAAATCGAATGGGCATCCTGAATCTGACCGTCAGCGGATTGCAGCAGGAAGGTACGGTTGCCGTGCAATATGCCCGGGGTGCCGCCTTTCAGGCTGGCGGCGTGACGCTTGTCCAGGCCTTCACCGGCGGCTTCAACACCCACCATAGCGACGCTCTTATCATCCAGAAACGGATGGAACAGACCCAAGGCGTTTGAGCCGCCACCCACACAGGCTACCAACGTGTCGGGCAGGCGCCCCTCACGCTCGATAATCTGCTCGCGGGTTTCTTCACCAATAATCGATTGGAAATCACGCACCATAGCCGGATAGGGATGCGGGCCTGCTACTGTGCCGATGATATAAAAAGTATCGGCCACGTTGGTAACCCAGTCACGCAGGGCATCATTCATGGCATCTTTCAAGGTGCCTGCACCGCTGGTGACCGGAATTACTTTTGCACCCAGCAAGCGCATGCGCTGCACGTTGGGCTGCTGACGGTGAATATCGACGCTGCCCATGTACACCACGCACTCCATACCAAAGCGCGCAGCTACGGTGGCGGTTGCCACACCGTGCATGCCCGCCCCGGTTTCCGCAATGATGCGGGTTTTACCCATACGTTTGGCCAGCAAAATCTGGCCCAGGCAATTGTTAATCTTGTGAGCGCCGGTGTGCAGAAGATCTTCACGCTTAAGGTAAATCTTGGCCCCGCCGAGCTGTTCGGTTAAGCGCTCAGCCAGATACAGCGGGCTCTTGCGGCCGACAAAGTCACGGCGCAGCGCATCCATCTCATCAATAAAGTCTTTTGAGTTGCGTGCAATTGTGTATTCTTTTTGCAGCTCAAGAATGAGCGGCATCAGGGTCTCGGCCACAAAACGGCCACCAAAATGACCAAAAAAGCCGTTGATATCCGGGCCCTGTCTTAGCGTGGTTGCTGTACTCATGCGATTGACTCCATTGCGCTGATTCGATTTCTGTTCGATTACTAATTAATATTCAGTGTAAAGCAGGACAGCACAGGGGGAAATCGATAAAATCGCACCAACCTGTGAGAAAAAGTAACCGATTTATGGAACATGCCAACCTAACTTTACCGTCGCTGAATGCGCTGCGCGCCTTTAATGCTGCAGCACGCTTGCTAAGTATGAGCCGCGCCGCTGAAACCCTAAGCGTGACTCACGGTGCCATCAGCCGGCAAATCGGCCAGCTTGAACAACAACTCGGCATAGCGTTATTCGAACGCCAGGGCCGCGGCATTGCTTTGACCGCCGCAGGCCATCAGCTGTTCGCCACCACGGATTCGGTTTTCTCACAACTGGAACAGGCGTGCGAGCGCCTGCGGCGAGAAGCCCGTGATGCGCCCCTGGTGTTGAGCTGCTCGGGTAGCTTTCTGGCGCGTTGGTTTATTCCGCGCTTGGGCCAGTTACGCCAGGACTGCCCCGGCCTGGACATTCACCTGACCACCACCGACGAAGAGCTTCACCTGCCCGCGGGGGTAGACGCTGCTCTGGGCTTCACCTCGGCGCCGGCGCCCTCAGGCCAAAACCTGATTGTTCTGGGTCCTGAACGAATTGGGCCGGTGATGGCTCCCGGGCTGGCCCCTGCCAACCCAGACATGCCGGCGAGCGCACTGCTGGGGTTGCCGCTACTGGAAACCCTGTCGCGGCCGCAAGCCTGGCCACAATGGTGTAAGCATCAGCAATTAGATACGCAGAGTTTGCCGATACGGCAATCATTCGAACATTTAAATTACATGCTGGAGGCAGCATTGGTAGGACTGGGCGTGGCAATAGCGCCGCAATATCTGGTGGAAGAAGACCTTCGCAGCGGGCGACTGCTGGCGCCCTGGGGTTTTATAGAGACCCGCAACACCCTGTGCCTGCGGCTTCCCGGTGATACGGTGTCGCCGCGGGCCCAGCGCCTGGCCGATTGGCTGGCCAAGGCGCTGGCACGGTGACTCTAATCCGGGAGTTGAGCCTAACTCTATAGCGTCAGCACACGGACTCCGCTTTAACGCATAGGTACTAACGTTAATTCAACGCGACGGTTCTGTTCACGGCCAGATTCGGTGTCGTTGGACGCCACCGGGGAACGCTCTCCATAACCCACCGCGCGGGTACGCTTGGACTCAATGCCCTGATTTAGCAGAAAGTCGCGAACAGAAGACGCGCGGCGCTCACTCAACAACTGATTATAGCTATCGGCGCCCTGGCTGTCGGTGTGCCCTTCTATTTGAATAATAGTTTGGTCAAATTCTTTCAGTACTAAGGCAACAGAATCCAGAGTTCCGGCGAACTGCGAGCGGATACTGGTTTGGTTGAGGTCAAAAGTAATGTTGCCAGGCATCACCAGCGAGATCTGGTCACCATTACGCACCACGCGCACGCCCGTACCTTCAAGCTGCTGGCGCAGTTGCACTTCCTGGCGATCCATGTACACACCAATACCGCCACCCAGAGCACCGCCGGCGGCTGCGCCAATCAGCGCACCTTTGCCACGATCGCTTTTGCTTGAGGTAGCCATACCAATTGCCGCGCCGCCAAGAGCGCCAATCACGCTACCCTTGGTGGCGTTCGATGTTTTCTGTTCACCGGTGTATGGGTCGTATGTCATACAGCCGCCAAGCGCCAGGCTGGCCAGTGTTACCGCAAGTATGGTTTTTTTCACAGAGTTCTCCTGTATTTCCGTTGATCTATGACAGCGTGTTCAGACATCTGTCGTGAATGTATCGATAATGGTGTTGAATACCGTCGCCTGCAAATCACGTGCCTCGTTGGCTAGGTGGTGCCGGCCTCGCGGCAACTTAACTTCATGAACCCGGGCAAATTTGTTACGGATAATCCGCAAATTGTGGGGCCAATCTACGGTCAGGTCTTTTTCACCCTGGACTACGGTTATATCGAACTCAACCGGACGCGCAGACTCAATATGAGGCACCCACTGACGCAATGCCGAAACCCAGTCAACGTGAACAGCGCGGGCCTGCAGCGGGTCAACCTTACGTAGAAACTTCAAAAATTCCGAGTTGCCGCTGTTGGCACTGAATACCCGTCGCCAACGGCTGACAAACGGCTTAAGCACCGTGTGCAACACGCGGGCTTTAACCCAGCCAGCGGGGCGTATCAGTGGCGCCAGTAAAACCACTTTGCGAAACTCTGATGTGGCCCGGGTATGATGATTCGACAGCAGATAGTCAATCAGTATGGCGCCTCCCGTGCTCTGCCCCACAGCATACCAGGGCCCGCGAATTTTCTGTCGCACCTTTGCCGTCACATCGCTGAGCACCTGCTGGTACTCCAAAAAGCTACCTATGGCCGCCGGAGTGCCACTGGAAAGCCCGTGGCCCGGTTGGTCATACGCCAGCACATCAAAGCCTTCCCCCAAGCAGCGGTCTATCAGCTGGGTGTAAAGCCCAACGTGATCAAAATAACCGTGCATTACAAAAACCGTTCCACGGCAATGTGTTGCGGCTGTGCTGCGGTAATAGTGCACCATAACCTGATGCTTGCCGGAGTTCACATAGCCTTGGTGGTATTCCACCTGCGAATGCTCTACCCAAAGGTCCAGCCCATAAAAATGACAGTAAGCTACCATTTCACGGCTCAGTTCTCGCCTGTTTTCTGGCTCGAACGCTTCCAGCCTGTCCAGCAACGAGTTACGGTCCCAGTCGGGTATTTTTATAGTATCTGTTTTCCAGTACACGAGAGGCTAGACACCTGTGGTGAGTAAGAAACATTCGTTGAAGGCGTCACGTTCTGTGCCTTTAAGCTCACGAAACACTACTGGTCGGAGAGCCCGTCGTCCAGCGTAAGCTGGCCATTGCACAGCGCCTCTTTACGGCTTTTGGGCCAGCGTTTAATTTTCCACTCTAACTGCATGGCTTGAGCACGGCCACCAACACAGCTCTGGAACGCCAGAACCAGGGGGCCCTTGCCGCGAAGGCTGCGAGCACCTTTGACGCTACCCTGGTGTTCTGAAAAACGCCGTTCCACATCCGTAGACACTCCGGTGTATAAGGCGCCAGCGGCGGTTCGCACCAGGTAAACCGACCACTCAGCCGCCACCGTTCACGACTCCTGCGGCGGCATCCTGTTTTTGCGCGGCTTTTTTCTGTTGCAACCACAAGCCGGCCATAATCAGTACCAGCCCTACGTAAGTAGACGGCAAAATTCGCTCACCCAAAATAAACCAAATAAACACCAGCGACAAAAACGGCGATATAAAAATAAGATTGCTAACTTTCGCTGTATTTTCGGCTTTTTTCATAGCGTAGGACCAAAGCACAAACGCAATGCCCATTTCAAACACGCCAACATAACCGGCCGCCAGCAAGGAACCCGTCAGCGGAAAATGCAGGCTGTCGGTGGCCACAGCCGCTGCAACAATCACTGGCAAACCAAACAGAAAATTCAGGAACAAGCCCACCACTGGGTCGCGGGCATCGCGGGTGGCAATAATCCAATAACTGGCCCAGACCAACGTACTACCAACAGCAAAGGCCACTCCCACGGGGTCTGAAAAACTCAAGTCGGTTACCGCGCCACGGGTCGCGATCACAAATACGCCGGCATAACACACCAGCCCGGCCGCGATGTCGCGCCCGCGCAAACGTTGGCCCAGAAAAGGAACAGACAGATAAGCTAACACCAGCGCCCAAGTATAATTGATGGGTTGGGCTTCCTGAGCCGGCAGGCGGTCAAAGGCGCCAAACAGTAGAAAATAATACAGGCACGGGTTGATCAGACCCATCAAAAATGACTGCGCATACTGCCCGCGGCGCAACTGGAACACCAAACGCCAGCGGCCCTGAAACACCAAAATTGTGCCCATCACCAGAATAGAGGCCACGCAGGCAATTAACAGCAACTGCAGCGGAGATAGATCCGCCAGTGCCAACTTAAACGCGGTGGCCACGGTAGACCACAGTAATACCGTAGCGAGGCCATACATCATGGCCTGTTTTTGATTGGTCATAGTTTAAACTCTCACCGCGGCTTTGACGCCGGACTCTGAGCTTCGCAGTATACCCATCATTACCGACCTTATACAGGTCGGTAATTTGCTAACAATATTGCCTTGTGCCAGCCTAATACCTGGTTTTTTGCCATCACCAGAGGCTACCGCCATGAACAGACGGATTCTAAGCGTTCTTACCACCACAGCACTCGTTAGCCTACTCAGCGCTGCCAACGCCATGGCTCAGCAAACGCCGGCGATTGAGAAGATTACGGAAGGTTTCAGCGAACCTGCAGCGGCCGGAACGCACAAAGCGTTTTACAACGATTCGCAGCTACACAAGTTCGTGAATGCACAACAACAGATTGGCAATTTAGAGAGCGATTACAAAGATCGCATTGACGGCGCCGAGTCTGAGGCTGACGCAAAAAGGCTGGGAGAGGAAGTGAATGCGCGAATGGCAAAAATTATTGAAAGTCAGAACCTCGATGTTGAAACCTATAACGCCATCGCAGTCGCGTACAACAGCGAACCGAGCATTCGCAACCGAATTGACGCTTTGATGCCCTGACTCGCGCCCGAGCGACTTACTTGGCTCAGTTTCCGGTTACCGGCGCAGAAACAAATCCAACGCCTTCGGTGGCCATTACCTGCGCGCCAGTCGCTGTTAGTTCACTAATGAACCGGAACTGGGCGCTCGGTTCTACGGGGTAAGCTTTCAATCTGTACACCATACCCCAAGGCTTGTTAGACACCACAACCAATACCGGCTTCCAGGTTTTAGTTAGCGGGTGGGTGAAGGCGACGGTGCGCAGTAACGTCATCACCTTGGCCATATTATGGTGGGGTTGCAGATGAAATTCGGCAACGCACATAAGGTGATCGGTGCCGTCATTGCCGTTGGCAATGAGTGAGTTCCACAGCTTGCTGTGCGGTACCACAATCACCGTGTCGTCTGGCGTTATCAGCTCGGCCGCGCGGGTGCCAATAGCACGCACCTCGCCGTACTGGCCGTCAATTTCTATCCAGTCGCCAGGCCGGTACGGCATTTCGTAAAGGGTAACAATGCCAGCAATCAGGCTGTTTGCGTAGTCTTTGAACGCAAATCCCAGGGCCAGTGCCAAGGCGCCAAAAATGGCCACCATATTCTCAAACGACGGCTTTACCAGAATCGGCACCACCAGAATCATGGTGGCGACGATAATCACCAGCCGCAGCAATGGCACCGATGCCAACAAATACAACCGGGGCTTGCCCCCGAGTTTAGCGGCTATGCGCGGAAAAACGCTTTGTAACGCCCAGATTAACAGCGACGCCATCACAATCAGCATCAGGGCCTGCCATAACGCCCCAAAGGTTATGCTGCCCAGAGCATCTTTCAATCCAAGGTCTTCCATCATCGCAAGTTCTTCCTATGCTCACTGCTGACATCAAAAGCTGTCAATCGGAAACCCCCGGTTCTGCAGATGCCGGCGGACGCACGGATAACCAAGGGGAGTTACTCGCCATGACGCATCAGGGGACATTTCCTGATAGACCAGGGATTGCTGTTCTGGCCGGGGCAGATCAAACGCGGCGTCTTGCCCCTCCTTGTCACAGCCGATAATATCGGCCCGCGCCAGGCGTGCGAGAGCCAGACTCAAGTCCGGTTCGGGCATATCGGTCACCAGCTCCAGGCCTGCAATCGTCAAGCCATCGTGCAGCAACAGGGCGTGCAGCACTAACCCAAGATTACGTTCACTGCTCACCGGCATGGCTGGCAGGCTTAACTGGTCCAGCGGCACAACCCAGCAATAGGCGTGCTTTTTGTGATTTTTGGCAGGAGCTTGCTCATCGCTGTCGTTCGCTGCAGCTTCCGAATCGGCCTCCGGGCGGGCGCGCAAAGCACGGCGCCAGATGGACAAAGCGACCCCTGGAATCCCGCGGGAATCCGCAGCCAGATTACGCAGAAAATCGCTGTGTTTACGTTTTTTCCGGGTCTTACCGTCGGCTTCCTCAGGCTCCAGTGGCAACACGTTCAGGCCGTCGGTGGCCATTCGCACAGCCGGCACGTTATCGCGGCCGTGACACGCCAGTTGCTGCAACCAGATTCCTAAACGCTCGGTGGTCATGGGAGCGGGCATCCAGGGCGCAAACTGGGCGTCGGGATAGTAGTTGGTCCAAAACTGCCAGCACCAACTGCTGCAACCAATAACTCCCTCACCGGCACTGTTCTGTGCAACTCGCCGCAACAATTCCTGCACCAGCGCCAAACCGCTTCGGTGACGCCGCCAAAAAGCCGCCAGCTCGCTGATCACCCAAGGCTTATCCAATGGCTGCTGTAGCCACCACTCCCGCGCAGCATCTTCGCTCATCAGAAGGTTATCGGGCGGCAGGATTAATTGATAAGCCGATGCCGCTGAATCACGCTCGTGCACTGATGCCGTCTTGGCACCTATGGGACAGTCGGGAAAACAACGCAGCGCTCGCGACACGCCGGAAAAAGGTGGCGCGACCAGTAACACCACGGGCCGCTGACACTTGCCCTGCTCACGTAGCGTTCGGATCGCATCCACCACGGCTTGAGCGTGTTCTTTGCGATCAGGGCCCGGCGCTATGCCGTGCAGTTGCTCATTGCTCAGTTCAGGTAAACTATCTATGCTTTCGAATGCATCTTCTTGCCGGGAAATAGTTGCTCCGAGCTGATCCACCCAGTGCTTCAAGCCTCCCATCAAAGTTCGCCGGACAGATGTTTCCGCCCGCGTCCACTCCTCTATCGGGATCAACCCGCCCGGTAACACCGGGTTGTCATTACCGCTGCTGCTATCGCTATCGGCAGCTCCCTGCTTCGGCTTTTGCTTGCCCACTCGCCCTCCAATACCTTAATAACTGTCAAAGGCTTAATAACACACAGCATAGCCTGAAAGCTCAACTGTGCGGTGCTATTCGGGAGCCAGCCAATCCATCTGTTGGCCCAGGCCAAGCCGTGCAGCAGGTGTCAGATCGCTCATCATTGCCGAAAACCGTTCATCCATGCCCCAGGGCGGATTGACCACCAGCATTCCGGAACCCACCATGCCGCGTTCGGGCGGCGTTTGCAGCCGTACTTCGCTGCGCAGAATTTTGCGCACAGGGCCAGCCCTGAGGGTGTCCAACAACGTCTGCTCAAGGCCCGCAGTCAAAAGGGGGTACCAAACCAGGAACACACCATGGCGGCATTTTTGCCATGCACGGGCAAGAGTTTCGGCTACGGCGGTGTAATCAGTTTTTATTTCGTAAGACGGGTCAATCAGCACCAACAATCGTGGCTGACGAGGTGGTAGCACTTTCAACAGCCCCGCCAACCCATCCTGCTGGGTTACTCGCAATCGTTTGCCAGAGGCCCACTGGCTCAAACTGCTGGTTTCTGACGGATGCAGCTCGAACACACTCAGGCTGTCCTGCCCGCGCAGCAAGTGCCCGAACCACGCAGGCGATCCGGGATACTGGCGCAGGTTCGCGCCGGAGTTCAGTTGTTGCAGATACGACCGCAGTAGCTGCCAATCAGCTGCTGCAAAACCGTCCAGCTGGGGCCAGAGCTTGCGGATACCCCCATCCGCTTCGGCGGTTTTGCGGGCGCGCTCATCGTCAAGGTCGTAAAGCGCACTGCCTGCGTGGGTGTCAATACAGGCAATACCCGAAGCCTTCGACTGCATCATATCCAGCGCCAGCACTAACGCCGCGTGCTTATGTACATCGGCGAAATTGCCAGCGTGAAAGGCATGAAGATAACTCAACATAAACGGGCTCCCGATGAATGGGAGACATTAAGCCCGACCACGGCTGGTGTGTGCAAGCGCATCACGGACGAACACCGCCCGGCAGAGTGCATCAGGTGTGGGACATCGCCTGTGGCCAGACTATCGCAGGGCGCTTTCGCTGGAAAGCCGCAGAACCCGATGTGCAGTTTGGCGAAGTGCAAGAGCACTTTCCGGCGATAGATCTTGCGCTGGCACCATTAGCGCCGGCGCAGAGGCCTTGGACGGCGGCGACTTTTTAGTCACTACCGGCCAGGGCATGCTGATTCGCATGGGCGTAAACGCGCCGTCACAGGAAACAGCCCCTTCCCCTGCATTGGGACAACCATCTGGTTTAGTCCAGCCATAACGACTGCTATGCTTGGCGCTCACGTTTCACAGAGAGTGCAGGTGTGCCAAAGTCAAAAACACCTTTAGACCGGCTTTACGGCCTGATAGCCAACGAGGAAGACGCGCGGGTCTGCACAGACATTCCCGATTCAGCGTGTCGCGACATACCGCGTAACTTTTTCCTGATTCTTGCCGCCAACGTACTGACCAAGCTGGGCGACCTGCTGATCAGCCCGAAAACAGTGCTGGCCTGGCTAATGAGCGCAGTTGGCGCGCCTACCCTAGTGGCCTTGTTGGTACCCATTCGTGAATCCGGCTCTATGGTTCCGCAAATGGTCATTGCTGCCTGGGTGCGGCGTAAACCGGTGCGCAAATGGTTCTGGACCCTGGGCAGCCTGGGCCAGGCCCTCAGTGTGGCCGCCATGGCTGCCAGCGTCTGGTTTCTGGACGGTTACAACGCCGGCTACGGCCTGATTGCCGCTCTCATCCTTTTCTCCCTCTCCCGCGGTTTCTGCTCGGTGGCCATGAAGGACGTTCAGGGCAAGTGCATTCCAAAAACCCGCCGCGGCCGCTTGTCAGGCCTGGCGTCCACCATTGGCGGCAGTGCTACCGTCGCACTCACCGCGCTCTTATTCTGGGATCGGGGCGATCCAAGCATGGCCTATTATAGCCTGCTTCTGTTGCTGGCTGCCGCTTTGTGGCTGATTGCCGGCGCGCTGTTTGCCGGCGTTGAAGAATACCCCGGTGAAACCGGCGGTGGCGGCAACGCCATCCACGATGCCATTTCCAGCCTGTCGCTGCTAAAAACCGACAAACCGTTCCGCCACTTTGTGATTACCCGCGCTCTGCTGCTGTGCTCTGCCCTGGCCGCACCGTATTTCGTGGTATTGGCTCAGCAACAAACCGAATCCGGCTGGGCATTGGGGGTTTTCTTGTTGGCTAGCAGTTTGGCCAGTTCATTAAGCGCCAGTTTTTGGGGCTGGGCAGCCGATACGTCTAGCCGTAAAGTCATGATTCGCGGCGCGCTCATGGCCAGCATGGTGTGCCTGGGTGTTGCAGCTACGGCTTTGGTTATGGGGGAAGCCATGGGCGGCGTGTGGTTCTATCCAGGCGCCTTTTTTGTGCTAAGCATCGCCCACGCTGGCGTAAGGCTTGGCCGTAAAACCTACCTGGTGGATATGGCTGGGGGCAACAAACGCACAGACTACACTGCGGTCAGTAATACGGTTATCGGTGTTTTACTGCTGGCCACAGGGGCCGTGACGGCGCTGATCTCAACCTTTTCGAATATTGCGGTTATTCTGGTGCTGGGGCTCATGGGTCTGGCCGGTGCGTTCAGCGCCATGGGCCTGAGTGAAGTGACCGGCGACGATAACCCCTGAGCAGTAAGCGCCGGCCGCGCTGATGTTTAAAAATCTTCGCTAGCCCGTTGAATCGCTTTGAGGGTGGTAACCAATACGGAACCCACCCCAATGCTTGCCGTCAATGTAAATGGGCACTGAAAGGTCGTGCATAATTTCACCGGTGTCACGGCGGTAGGTTTGCAACAGCATTTCCTGGGTATGGCTGCCGCAGCGAATGCCCGTGCGATCGTTGAATAACCGCTTACTGCGGCTACGCGCCAAATCGGTGGCGGCATTGCCGGTAGGTGCGTGGGCGAATTCGCGGTTATGAGTAGGCACGTAGCCGTCCGGAGCCGTTGTAATAGCGTAAATAATTTGAGCGCTGGCGCCTTTTATCGCCTCCTGAATAACAGGCAGTGCCTGATCAGTGAAGCGGTCAAACCCACAGGTGTATTTCGGCGGATTGGTATTAGCAACAGGCTGACGGTTGCGATCGAACAGGGCCGCGACGCTGAGTTTATTGTCACGCATAGCTTGTGCAAAAACATCAGCAACTTGCGCTGCACCAATGCTGGCGTGTTGAAAAAACGGGCGGTGGTAACTGGTCTCGCTGTTTAACGCAAACACCGCGTTTGTGGTTTCAGCGATTTCCATAAGACGGGTGGCCTGCTGTGCCAGCGAAGCTACACTGACGTCGCTCTCGGTGATGTCATCGCGCACCGTTTCGATCACCGTAAATATCTGCTGCAAATTGTGTTCATTATCGCGATCAATATTCGCAATCTGCGAAACCTGCTGCTGGAGCTGGTCAGACTGTTCACGAATACCGTCCAGCTGTGCTCCCACCGATTCCACCGACGCCACACCCTTCTCAATGCTGACCGTCAAGGCTTCTATTCCGGTCACAATCTGGGCAGTGTCTTCTCGAATTTCCCCCAAGGTGGCTGCAACATCGGCCGTGGCCTCTGCGGTGCGACGTGCCAGCTGCCTTACCTCGTCGGCAACCACGGCAAAACCACGCCCCTGATGGCCAGCCCGAGCCGCTTCAATAGCCGCGTTAAGAGCCAGCAGATTGGTTTGTTCAGCAATACCCTGAATCGTGCTGGTAACCCCTTGAATACGATTAGACTTTTCATTAAGGCGCTGAATACGTAGCAAGTTCTCATCAGACTGACGATGAACATTACGGATACGCTCAATTACCTGCACCAGCGCCTGGCGGCCGTCCTGGCTTGCCGAACTGGCCTGCTGCGCAAGAGCAGCCGCATCATTTGCCTGCAACGTCGACGCTTGGGTGGCACTAGTCATCTCGCCAGCGAATTCGGCAAGCCTGGCGGTGTCATTCACCTGGCGGTCCAGCCGCAGCTTCAGCTGATCGGCAGCGTAAGACACTTCGGCGGCAGAAATGGCGTTGATATTGGCACTGTGGCGAAGATTTTCCAGCAGAGCGCGGCCCGCTTTCGCATCGCTGAGCAGCTGTGCGCATAAACTTGCAAGCGGGTGACCCTTTGCCAACTGGGCCTGGCTGAGCTGAATGAGGCTACGCTGTGCCGGCGCGAAAATCCGCAAAGTAACGAAAAAACTAGCCACCGTCAGGCCTAAGGCCAGCCCAATCATTATAGAAACCAGGTCTATCGCGGTAACGAACGCAATCAGAGCGCTGCCGACCAAGGTAACCAGCAACGTCAATAAGCCCCAGCCTTTCGCGGCTCTGTCTAAAAACACCATGTGTTCACCCTGTTGTTATCATTGTTTGTTGTCGGGCGCAGCACGAAATCAGCTGCTTTTCACCAACGGCACCCACAGCTTATCCAGAAAATGTTCGCCGGGCCTTGTGACTTTAGTACAAATTTGGTTCGTACCCGTTTAACGACTGCAACAGGCATTTCTGAAGCGAATAGCCGGCCTAAATGTGCAGAGCAAAAAAAACCGGAGCAATGGCTCCGGTTTTTTGATCTGTGCCGATGCTTACTGAGTGGCGTCGTCCATAGCATCTTCCACGGCGTCACCGGCTTCTTCTGCGGCCTCACCGACTTCTTCACCAGCATCTCCGGCGGCGTCTTTGGCTTTGTCCCAAGCGCTATCGCTCTGCCCGGTAACGTCTTCATAGCTTTCCTCAATGGCATCGCCGGCATCATCCGCCATGTTGCTGATATTGTCGCCAGCTTTGTCCAAATCGACCATCTCGTCATCTTCGGAACTGCAGCCCGCCAAGCCCAGAGTCATAACCAACGCCAATGCGCTAATTGTAAATTTTTTCATAAAAACCTCCATTGATGGTCATTAAAACCAGCACCAAGATTACGCTGCGACCCGGCGAAAACACAATCACACACGGGTTACCCTTTGGTTAATCGGGCAAGGTACTAAAACCACTCCGCTTTCATTGCCAAGCAGGTGTCGTCCATGTTGCGCAGCAGAACCAGATCCTGAGCAACGGAGGGTAACTCCCAATGAAAAAAGTACTGTGCGGCCTGCAACTTACCCTCATAAAAACAGCGTTCACGATCGTTGCTGGCATCGTTCAATCCTATCGCGGCAGCATTGGCCTGGCGCAGCCACATCCAGGCCACACAGATGTGACCGAACAGGTGCAAATAGCAAGAGGCGTTGGCCAGGGTCTGCTCCGTTTCACCGGCCATCAGCGTTTTACCCAAGCTTTGGGTCACTTTGACGGCCTGCTGCAGAGTTTCGCTGAGTGACAGAGCCCAAGGCTCGCAGCGGGCGCTGGTAGCGGCTTGCAGATCGGCCTGCATGGCCTGAAGCAGCAACTGCAAGCCATGGCTTTGGTTCTGCCACACTTTGCGGCCCAGCAGATCCAGTGCCTGAATACCGTTGGTGCCTTCGTGGATCGGGTTCAGCCGGTTATCACGCCAGCATTGCTCAACCGGATAGTCGCGGGTGTAACCTGCACCGCCGTAAACCTGAATCGCCAGATCGTTGGCCTTGGGGCCATATTCCGAAGGCCAGGCTTTAATAACCGGGGTCAGAAGATCCAGCAGTTGCCCGGCTTCCTGGCGTTTTTGCGGCTCCGGATGAGTATTCTGGTCGTCCATCAGCAGGGCACCATAGAGGCACAGGGCCAACCCACCTTCGCTGTAGGCTTTCTGAGCCAGCAGCATGCGCCGCACATCGGCGTGCTCGATAATCGGCACCTGTTCACTTTGCGGACTGTTATCCGCTGCCCGACGCCCCTGCAGACGATCTTTGGCATAGGCCAGGCTGTGCATATAACCACGGTAGCCAATCACCGCCGCGCCACAGCCAACGCCAACCCGGGCCTCGTTCATCATCTGGAACATGTACTTCAATCCCTGATGGGGCTCGCCTACCAGGTAGCCGTGGCATTCGGCGTCGTCACCAAAACTCAAGGCCGTTGAGGTGGTTCCACGGTAGCCCAGCTTGTGAATCAAGCCAGCCAAGGCCACACCGTTGCGTTCACCCAACCCGCCGGTTTCGCTCAAACGGAGTTTGGGCACAATAAACAGTGAAATACCCTTCACACCGGCCGGCGCACCTTTTATTTTTGCAAGCACCATATGGACGATATTTTCGGTGATGTTTTGCTCGCCACCGGAGATGTATATCTTCGCGCCCTTGATCAAATAATGGCCAGCGTTGTCAGGCGTAGCCGACGTACGGATGTCTGCCAGCGACGAACCCGCATGGGTTTCGGTAAGGGCCATAGTACCGGCGTATTGGCCGCTCAGCATAGGCGGCAAAAACAGACTCTTCTGCGACTCGCTGCCAAACACGCGAATCAGATTCGCCGCCGCTGCGGTCAGGAACGGGTAACCCGCGGTGCCGGGATTCGCTGCGGTAAAAAAGCCGTTACAAGCTGCCATAACCGTTTCCGGCAGCTGCATGCCGCCAAGCTCGTAATCGTAGCGACCGGCAATAAAGCCGGCGCGGGCGTAGGCATCAAACGCCTGCTTTACTTGCGGCAGCATGGTCACTTTGCCGTCCACCAACCGTGGCTCGTCCTGATCAGCGGCCCTATTGTGATTGGCAAATGTCTCCCGTGCCATTTTGTCAGCGGTCTCAATGACGGCATCGAAGGTATCGCGGCTGTGGTCCGCAAAGCGTTCACGCTCAGTCAACGCCTCAACACCCAGGACTTCATAAAGTTGGAACGACAAGTCGCGACGGTCAATCAGGGTATCGGTCATTATGCAGTCTCCGGCTCTGGGCCATTTTCATACGGTCGTTTTAAAGTCGCTGCGCTCTTTATGCCACAGATAACCGCGGGATAGCCACTCATTGACATGGCACCAATATGAGCGCGGTTATAGCGCCAGGCCACAAGTTACTTGACCTTCAGACTGCGGTACGTATTATCCTTTTGATATTTTCCATACGGAGTAACCATGACGGAGAGATCGCACAGCTTTCGGCTTACATCAGATCTACTTCGCCTGGCTGACATCGCCCGCTATCGCGGCAAGCTTACCTATTTTCCAGACTCTACACGGCGTATAGCAGCTCGTAGTTAGCGGGTGCTAGCTCGCGGGTAATGATTCCTTGATGATAGCTTGTTGATAATAGATCGCTGGTAACATCTTTTTCTGTCCTACACCTACAATTGAGATTGCGATGTCGCTCCCCCTGGTTGTTTTACTGCCCTTCTTAGGCGCCATGGCCGCACCACTGTTCGCGCAGGGCGGGCGCACAGCCATCGCTATTGCGTCAACCGTTCCCGCGCTGATTGCGCTCGCCGCATTATTCCCCCACTGGCAAACACTGGCAGACGGCGGTGTTGTCTTGCACACCTACGAATGGCTACCTGCGATCGGGCTATCGTTGAGTTTCCGTCTGGATGGCCTGTCACTGCTGTTCGCGCTGCTGATTCTGGTGATTGGTATTCTGATCATTCTTTACGCCCGCTATTACTTGAAACCTGAAGAAAATATTGGCAAGTTTTACGGCCTACTACTGTGTTTCAAGGGCTCAATGCTTGGCATTGTGCTTTCCAGCAATTTGTTGCTGATGATGATTTTTTGGGAAATCACCAGCTTGGTGTCGTTTTTACTGATCAGTTTCTGGACCCACAAAAAAGGCGCGCGGCGCGGCGCCCGCATGGCGCTTACAGTGACTGGCGGCGGCGGTCTGGCCCTGTTGGCAGGTATTCTTATAATCGGTCAGATTGTTGGCAGCTACGAGCTGGACGATGTGCTGGCCGCAGGGCCAATCATCAAGGCACACGCGCTTTATCCGGTTGCGCTCACCCTGGTGCTGCTGGGCGCATTCACAAAATCGGCCCAGTTTCCATTCCATTTCTGGTTGCCTCATGCCATGCAGGCGCCTACGCCGGTATCGGCCTACCTGCACTCGGCCACAATGGTCAAGGCCGGAATATTCCTTCTGGCACGGCTGTATCCGGCGCTGGCAGGCACTGAACAATGGTTTTACATGGTCAGTTTTACCGGCATGGTAACGCTGCTGTTGGGCGCTTACATCGCCATGTTTAAGCATGACCTCAAGGGCTTGCTGGCGAACTCCACTATTAGCCATCTGGGATTGATTGTTCTGTTGCTCGGCATGGGTACAGAACTTGCCACGGTTGCGGCCCTGTTTCACGTCATTAACCACGCCACGTTTAAGGCATCGCTGTTCATGGCGGCCGGCATTATTGACCACGAAACCGGCACCCGCGACATGCGCCGCATTAACGGGCTTTGGCGGTTCATGCCCCACACCGCCACGCTGGCCATGGTGGCAGCGGCCTCTATGGCCGGTGTTCCGCTGCTGAACGGGTTTCTCAGTAAGGAAATGTTCTTCGCCGAGTCACTGGCACTTAACCTGCCCGGTTACTGGGCCTGGTTGCCGCCGGTTGTGGCTACCCTGGCCGGCATTTTTGCGGTTGCCTACTCCGCACGCTTTATTCATGACGTGTTCTTCAACGGCAAGCCTATAGACCTTCCAATTTACCCTCCCCATGAACCACCACGCTATATGAAAATTCCGGTGGAGATTCTGGTATTTGCCTGCCTGATGGTGGGCATGTTTCCGACGCTATCGGTGGGCCCACTGCTGTACGCTGCATCGTCTGCCACACTGGGCACACCAGCACCAGACTATCAGCTAGCGGTAATGCACGGCCTTAACCTGCCTCTGTTTATGAGCTTTCTAGCGTTCTTTGGTGGCTTGCTGATGTACAGCCAGCGCAAGCGTTTCTTTGCCTTTCACGACCGCTTCCGCGAAATCGACGAAAAGGCTATCTTCGAAAAAGTGGTGTTTAGCCTTGGTTTGAGAGCCAACCAGTTCACTGCCGCCACCGAGAACGGTTCGCTGCAGCGCTACGTTATGCTGCTGATTGTCAGCGCTCTGGCCGTGGCGTTTTTACCGATCAGCAAAATGGGCTTTTTTATTGGCAGCAACGGGCTAACCCCAGTGGACTGGCCTACGGCAACCTTGGGTGCCGTTCTTATTGCCAGCGCCCTGGCAACTGCAGCCATGCACCGTGAACGGTTCTTTGCGCTGGTACTGATCAGCGTTGTCGGGTTGTTAACCGCGCTCACCTTTGTGCGTTTCTCGGCGCCAGATCTGACCATGACCCAACTATCTGTGGAAGTGGTCACCGTTGTGCTATTAATGCTGGCACTCTATTACATGCCATCATGGACACCGATTGAGAGCAGCCGTGGCCGACGCTTCCGCGACATGGGGATAGCCCTGTTAGCCGGCAGCGGCATGACCATCATTACTCTGGCCATTCTGACCCAACCGTTCAGTTCGATTTCCGAGTTCTTCCTGGAAAACAGCAAAACCGGTGGTGGTGGTACCAACGTGGTCAATGTGATCTTGGTGGATTTCCGCGGTTTCGACACCTTGGGTGAAATCTCAGTGCTGGCGATTGCGGCGTTGGGCATTTTTGCAATGCTAAAGAACACGGCGCTTACGCCGCCTCCGGGCGATGGCCTGGGCCACGCATGGGCCCGCCAAAGCCACCCCACCATGCTCAAGCAGATTGCCCGTCCGATGCTGCCAATGGCGCTGATGGTATCCGCGTTTATATTCTTGCGCGGTCATAACCTGCCTGGAGGGGGCTTTATTGCCGGGCTGATAACCGCCGTTGCGCTGATCCTTCAATACATCGCCAGTGGCTTTTCCTGGACCGAGGACCGCATCGCCATGCGCTATCACAATGTGATTGCGCTGGGCCTGCTGTTTGCTGTTATGACTGGCGCCGGCAGCCTGGCGTTTGGTTATCCGTTCCTGACCTCCACATTCGGCTATATCACCTGGCCGGTGGTGGGTAAGTTCGAGTTGGCCTCGGCGCTGGTGTTTGATTTGGGCGTGTACCTGGCCGTAGTGGGTGCCACACTTATGATGCTCGTCAGTGTAGGACGCATCAGCCCCCATTCCGCTATCCGCGCTATCGACAGCGAATCGAGTCACGGCGCTGACACTATTACCCTGAATCAAAGAGAGACCAAATAATGGAACTTGTATTCGCACTGGCCATTGGTGCGCTCACAGCCGGCGGGGTGTATCTGTTACTGCGCGCCCGCACGTTTCCGGTGGTGCTAGGCCTGACCATGCTGTCGTACGGGGTAAATCTGTTCCTGTTCGCAAGCGGGCGTCTGGCCACAGGCAGCCAGCCGGTTCTGGGCACCGCTGCCCAATACGCAGACCCCTTGCCCCAGGCGTTGGTGTTAACGGCGATTGTGATCGGCTTCGCCATGACCGCATTCGTGGTGGTGTTGTCACTCCGCAACCTGGCCGACCACGGTGATGATCACGTAGACGGCGACCCAAAGAAGCGTACGCCGACGTCCAAGCATGCGCGGGAGCGGCGGCCATTATGACCCACTGGCTGCTTGCCCCGATTCTGATCCCGCTACTGGGCGCTATTCTGCAAATATTTGTGGGCTACGCGCCCATGCCGCTGCGCCGGGTGTTGGCCATTATTACCTCGGTTCTGACCCTGGCCGCCGCCATTATTTTGCTAAATCTAGCCAGCGACGACACCTACCGTGTCTACGCCATGGGCAACTGGCAGCCGCCCTTCGGCATTGTGATGGTACTGGACCGTCTGGCCGCCATGATGTTGGTTCTAACCGCGTCTTTGGCACTGCTTTGCCATCTGTTCTCTATAGGGGGTGCCGACGAAGGCACGCGCCAGTTCCACAGCCTGTTCCTGTTTCAGCTGATGGGCCTGAATATTGCTTTCCTGACCGGCGACCTGTTCAACCTGTTTGTTGCGTTTGAGATTCTGCTGATTGCGTCTTACGGACTGCTGATGCATGGCAGTGGCAGCTCGCGCTCAACGCCGGGGCTGCATTATGTCGTATTGAACCTGGTGGGCTCGTCGCTGTTTCTGATCAGCGTAGGCATGATTTACAGCGTTACCGGCACTTTGAATATGGCCGACCTGGCCGTGAAAGTGCCGCAGGTAAGCGGCGACCAACGCTTTTTGGTCGAAGCCGGTGGTATGCTTTTGTTGGTGGTATTTGCCCTTAAAGCAGCGGTATTGCCACTCACATTCTGGCTGCCGCGGGCCTATGCCAGCGCTACCGCGCCGGTCGCTGCATTTTTTGCCATTATGACCAAAGTCGGCATCTACGGGATTATCCGGGTTTACCCGCTAGTGTTTGGCGCCAACGCCGGCGAGATGGCTAATCTGGGCATGAACTGGCTTTTCCCGCTAGCACTGGCCACCCTTATTATGGGCGTTATTGGCGCTATGGGTGCACAAACCTTGCGCACCCTGGTGACCTGGCAGCTGGTCATTTCCGTTGGTACTCTGCTGGCACCCATCGCGCTAGGCTCACAAAAAGGCCTGGGTGCGGCCCTGTTCTACTTGCTTAGCACTACCTGGACCGTAGGCGGTTTGTTTCTGCTGATTGAGCTGGTGCGCAGCCAGCGCGGGTCCGCTTCTGACAAAATCGTTATGGCGCCGCAGATTCGTCATCGAACCCTGCTTAGTTCGCTGTTTTTCTTTGGCGCGGTGTCCGCTGCAGGTTTACCACCGCTAAGCGGCTTTTTTGGCAAAGTGATGATTCTGCAATCCACCACCAGCGGCGTGGAAATGGCGTGGCTTTGGGGTACTATTCTGACGGGCAGCTTTTTTACTCTGATTGCCTATAGCCGCGCCGGCAGTGTGGTATTTTGGCGCAATATTGAAGGCAATATTGAAAACAGCACCCCGGTAACGCCGTTGCTGGCCATTTCTACCGGCGCGCTGATTGGTATGAGTGTATTAATGGTAGCAATGGCCGGGCCTATTAGTGCCTATACCAACGCCACTGCAGTGCAGTTGCTGGACACCCGCGGGTATATCCAGACTTTGCAAACGCCAATGGTTGAGGAGGGTTCGTAATGCTGGGTCGCCTGAGTTTCCCGCAACCCTGGCTAAGCCTTCTGCTATTCAGCATCTGGCAGCTGCTTGCCGATGTCGTTGGCGGTGGAAGCGTGGTTCTGGGTTTGATACTGGCCTGGGGTATTCCGCAGCTCACCCAAAGCTTCTGGCCTGAGCGTCCGGCGGTGTTCAAGGCTTGGCGTTTACCGGGTTACTTGCTGCTGGTGTTATGGGATATCGTGATTGCCAGCTTTGAAGTTGCATGGCTTATTATCAGCCCGCGCCGACCGGAACCGATGTTTATCAGCTACCCGCTGCAGCTTGACTGCCCACAGGCTATCGCTATTCTGGCCAGCACCATTTCCCTGACACCGGGCACGGTGACCGCCGACATCAGTGATGATCACAAGATTCTGTTGATTCACGCGCTAGACACCCGCACCGCAGAAGAAGTGATTGAGGCTATTCACAATCGTTATGAAAAGCCTTTGATGGAGATGTTCCAATGATTGCGATTGTCTTGAAAATATCCATCGTTCTGGTAGTGATTGCAGCTTTACTTAATGTATATCGTTTGATTGTTGGCCCGAATGCCCCAGACCGGGTGCTGGCCATAGATACTCTAGCCATCAACGCTATCGCGCTCATTATTCTTCTGGGCATTACGTTGAACACCCGTATGTACCTGGAGGCTGCGCTGCTGATTGCCGTCATGGGTTTTGTCAGCACTGTGGCTATGGCCAAATACCTGAAACGCGGCAGCGTTATTGAATAACAAGGGTGTAGAGCGAGGCGCCAGGCGTTTTGCAAAGGAGACGACACAATAATGAACCCGTTTATCGAATACATTATCGCAGGCCTGTTGTTGCTGGGCGCCATATTTACATTGGTGGGCGCCATCGGGCTTGCGGTCTTGCCTGATTTTTTCACCCGCCTGCACGGGCCCACCAAGGCCACCACCGTGGGTGTGGGAGCTATGGCGTTAGCGTCGATGATTTGGTTCGCCAACCAGCCCGGGGGCACGGGCTTCGTAGAAATTCTGATTATGGTCTTTTTGCTGCTGACCGCACCGCCAAGCGCCAATATGATGGCAAAAGCCGCAATGCACATGGAATTACCTAAAGTGGACAATACCCGCGGCGACCCCTGGCAGCAATAAAATCGCCCTCGAATATGACTGACCGGAAAAAGGCAGTGATGCGCTGGGTTAGATGGTGCGCTAGATTAGGTGCGTAACTATTACGCAGAATGGTTTCTGAAGCAGTCCGACACGGAGTTCTGTTTATGCTTGAGGTAAATGAATATTTTGATGGCAAAGCAAAGTCGATCGCCTTTCAGTCAGACGCTTTACCCGCCACCATTGGCGTAATAAGCCCTGGCGAATACGAGTTCAGCACCCAGCAAAAAGAAACCATGACCATTGTCAGCGGTGTGATGTCGGTGTGCTTGCCAGGTTTGGAAACATGGATGACCTACGGTGCCGGTGAGTGCTTCGGGGTTGCGCCCAATTCCACATTTCAGGTTACCGTCGAATACGATACCGCCTATTTGTGCACCTACGGCTGAGGCGGCCCACCGCCCCCAATAACAAAAAGGACATTGTCATGGCCTCGACCCGTTTGCTGACCCCAGCAGAAAACGCCTATCAGTACCCATTACTGATCAAACAATTACTGGCTTCCGGTCCGCGTTTCGCCGGCTCCCAGGAAATTATCTACGCGAACAAAAGCCGCTACACCTACACCGAATTGCAAGCCCGTATCGGCCGCCTGGCAAACGCCCTGACCAAAGCCGGAGTTAAAGCCGGCGACACCGTTGCGGTGATGGACTGGGATACGCCCCGCTATCTTGAATGCTTTTTTGCAGTACCCATGATTGGAGCCGTTCTGCACACCGTTAACGTGCGGCTGTCGCCGGATCAGATCGTATACACCATGAATCACGCCGAAGACGATGTGGTACTGATACACGACGACTTCCTGCCCATACTCGATGCCGTTAAAGACCAGATCGAGACGGTAAAGCACTACATACAGCTGACCGATAACGACCAGCCTGCAGCCACCAGCGTTCCGGTGCTGGGTGAATACGAGCAGCTTCTGGCCCAGGAAGACAGCCACTTCGACTTCCCGGATTTTGACGAAAATAGCGTAGCCACCTGTTTTTACACCACTGGCACGACCGGCAAGCCTAAAGGTGTGATGTTCAGCCATCGCCAGTTGGTGATGCACACCATGGCTATGGTAGGCACCCTTTCAATGTTCGACGAGGCGCCGCTGCTGCGCTCCAGTTCTGTGTACATGCCTATGACGCCCATGTTCCACGTGCACGCATGGGGTGTTCCCTACGCTGCCACCTTGATGGGCATTAAACAGGTATACCCCGGGCGCTATGAACCCGAACTGCTGATGGACCTGATCAAAACCCACAACGTGACTTTCTCCCACTGCGTGCCCACCATCATGCAAATGCTGCTGGCCACCGAGTCCATCAAAGGCGCAGATCTGAGCAACTGGCAGGTACTGATAGGCGGCAGTGCCCTCACCAAAGGGCTATGTGAAGCCGGAGCCGAGCTGGGCATTCGCATGTACACCGGCTACGGCATGTCGGAAACCTGCCCGATTCTGTCCATCACCCACCTGACACCGGAAGACCTTGAGCTGCCGCTGGTGCAACAGACCGAACTGCGGGTGAAAACCGGTGTTGCCATTCCGTTGGTGCAGGTCGAGATTGTGGACACCGATGGTAAACCGGTCGCCCACGACGGCCAGGCAAAAGGCGAAGTTGTCGCGCGCTCGCCCTGGTTAACCCAAAGCTATCTGAAAGAACCAGAAAAAGGCGAAGAACTTTGGCAACACGGCTGGCTGCACACTGGCGACGTGGCCAGCATGGAGCCGAATCAGACCCTGATGATCAAAGACCGCATCAAGGATGTGATCAAAACCGGGGGTGAATGGTTGTCGTCACTGGACCTGGAAAATCTGATCAGCCAGCACCCGGCGGTAGCAGCC
Organism: Marinobacter sp.; assembly: GCA_036960525.1. Taxonomy (GTDB): domain Bacteria; phylum Pseudomonadota; class Gammaproteobacteria; order Pseudomonadales; family Oleiphilaceae; genus Marinobacter. The sequence goes on along the minus strand of JBALXR010000006.1, from coordinate 13,363 downwards.
GCCGCGGTTGTCGGCGTTGCCGATGAAAAATGGGGCGAGCGCCCACACGCACTGATCACGCTAAAGCCCGGCCGGCATGCCACACAAGAAGATATTCAAGAGCACTTACAGCGCTATGTGGATAAAGGCGAAATCAACAAGTGGGCGATCCCCCGGCAAATGGACTTTGTAGACGACATTCCAAAAACCAGCGTGGGTAAAATCAACAAGAAGCAGATTCGCGACCAGTTAGGCTAGCTCGCCTTATGTCACTGAAACGCCACTGAAGCGAAAATCCAGCTGCGGCGGCCGTCCGGCGATGATATCCGCCAGTGCGGCCGCTGACCCGCAGGCATGGGTCCAGCCCAAAGTACCGTGGCCAGTATTCAAAAACAGATTACTAATGGCGCTCTTGCCCACGTAGGGCACACTGGAAGGCGTTGCCGGCCGCAAACCGCTCCAATATTCAGCCTGATCCCAATGACCCGCATCGGGCATGACAGCCGCCACCCGGCGCAACACAGCCTGGCAGCGGGTGACGTTCAGACGTCTGGAATAGCCGCTAAACTCTGCCGTACCCGCAATGCGCATGCGATCACCCAAGCGTGAGTAAACCAGCTTGTACTCATCGTCGGTCAGGCTAACATTAAACGCGGCCTCAGGATTTTTCACCGGCACGGTGATGGAGTAGCCTTTGGCCGGGTAAATATTCAAAGCCAGTCCCAATTGCCGCGCCAGAGGCGCGCTAAAGCTGCCCAGGCTGAGAACCCAGGCGTCTGCGCGCAGACTATCGTGATGGCCTTGGCACAGCGTTTCCACCGCATCTACGCGCCCGATACCGCGTTGGAATCCGACCACTTCAGTGTTGTGTTTGAACACCACACCCGCCTGTTTACAGCGCTCGGCCAGAGCTTGGGTAAATTTTCGAGCATCACCGGATTCGTCTTCCTCGGTATAGGTGCCCCCTACAAGGCGATGCTTCAGAGGCGCCAGAGCGGGCTCCAGCTCAATTGCCCGCGCCGCACTCACCACTTGCCGGTCACACCCCAACTCACGCATCTGCCGCGACGGTTCCAGGGCACTGTCGAATTCTTTCTGGCTAGTGTAAAAGTGCAGAATTCCACGGGTTCGATGGTCGTACTCTAAACCCAGTTCAGCCCGCAGTTCCTGTAATTTGCTGCGACTGTAAAGGCCCAGATTGACCATCTGACGCAGATTGTCGGCCGCCCGTGCAGAGGTGCATTGGCCCAAAAATGCCAGCGCCCAGCGCCACTGGGCAGCATCCAGTCGCGGCCGGAACAGCAGCGGCGCGTCATTACGGTGCAGCCATTTCAGAACCTTCAACGGTGTTGACGGATTCGCCCAAGGCTCGGCATGGCACACCGAAACCTGGCCGCCGTTGGCGTAACTGGTTTCAAGGCCGGCTGCTGGCTGACGGTCTATCACTGTGACCTGGTAACCCTGACGTTGCAAAAACCAGGCACTGGTAACGCCAACCACACCTGCGCCTAAAACCACTACGTGCATACCCGTTCCTGTCGGTTATTCGTGTTGTGAATCGTTGATTGCTGCTCAGTACTGTCAACCGCCGGAACGTTTTACCACCCAGCCTTTTTGCGTCAGCAAGGGCACCAGAATGTCGCGCTGGTCACCCTGAATTTCGACAATACCGTCTTTCAGAGTGCCACCGGTGCCACATTTGGCTTTGAGCTCTTTGGTGTAGGCTTTGAGCTCTTTTTCGGCCAAGGGTATGCCGCTAATCAGAGTAACGCCCTTGCCTTTGCGGCCTTTGGTTTCGCGACTAACCCGCACGACACCGTCACCCGGCGGGCGTTGTTCCCGGCCGCAGCTGCACTGTTCCTGCGGATGACGACACTGGGGGCACATGCGGCCCTGATCGGTGGAATAAACCAGTCCACCGTCGTTTTTTTTACTCATTCAGTCCAGCCCGGGCGGATATTTGGTGAACATTTCCTGAACCACTTCGTCGATCAGTTTGCGCCGCGTTTCTGGTGACTGGTTTTCGTTCAGGTAGCGCTTGCTGGCCGCACGCCAAATAACCTGACGGCTTTGCGCATCGGCCAGTTCGATCACCAGTTTACCTTCGTCGACTTGACGCACCGGAGGCGGTGCCGACAGCCCCCAACCAAAATTACCGGTACCAAACCCGAGCCCCAGGCCCAAGCCGCTTTGCTCCAGGCGCTCTTCCTTCGCAATATGCCAATTTACCAGCACGTCGGCCTCAGCGGCACTTACCAACTTCATAGCTTTACCCGCCAGCTCACGTTCCAGCGCGCTTCTTACGCGGCTGCCGTCGAGCGACATAAAAGAATCGGAGCCGGCATCGTCGGCATAGGCCCAGGTGTTGTAATCACCAAAAGCCGTCCCCGAATCATAATCCGTCACCACGTTGCTTGCGCAACCGGCCAAAGCCAGCGCGACAACTACACAGGTTACAAAGCGCATCATTGCGTTCTCCTCAAATTAACGGTTTGGAACAGTATACGCGCCGCCCGGCGAGCGGGTCAGGTATCGAAATGATAATTCAATCCGCGGGCGTTGCAAAAACCAGAAAAATCCTCTGTCGCAGGTTCTGGAACGTCAACAGATACAGCTACCTGCTGGCCATAATTGATCTCGGTAATGGTCGCGTTATGCAGTTCGCACCAATGCCGCAGAGGTTGTTCATCGGCAAAACCAATCATCGCCAAGGCCAACCGGCTGGGTTGGTGTACCACCCGTTCTACCGCCGACAGTACACTTTCTGCGGCGCCTGCGTAGGCTCGCACCAGGCCTCCGGCGCCCAGCTTTATGCCGCCAAAATAGCGAATAACCAATACCAGTACATCCCCCATGTCTTTATGTTGGATAACACTGAGTATCGGTTTTCCAGCGGTGCCAGAAGGCTCGCCGTCGTCGTTCATGGCGGCTTCGGCTGCCGAACCCGGACGGCCAATCTGATACGCCCAGCAGATATGGCGGGCATCAGTATGATCTGCCTGCGCCTGTGCCAGCCATTGATGAACCTCATCGCGACTGTTTACCGGAGCAACGCGGGCTATAAACCGGCTCTTTTTAATTTCCGTGACCCGCTCCAGATAACCGGCGGGGACGGGGTAGTCTTTTTTCATTCGGTTATGCCTGTTTGCTCGAAATATCTATTGGCCGCTGGCGGAATGCATGCTTAGCTAACCACAAACACTGGCAGTTTTACCTGAACCACCAGGCCACCTGCGGCCGCGTTAGCGCCACTGACCTCACCATCGTGGGCCACAATTACCTTTTGCGCGATTGCCAGCCCAAGACCCCAGCCCGGGCCACCACGGGATTGGTCGCTGCGGTAGAACGGCTCAAACAGGTGCGCCAAGGCTTCGTCTGGCGCACCGGGACCGCTGTCGGTAATTTCAATCCATAGCCGGTTGTCTGCAACCGTGACCGCAACGGTCGAGGCTTGCCCCGGCGGCGTATGATCCAGAGCATTCTGCAGAATATTGTCAAAGGCTCGGTGCAACAGCCCGGCATCACCCAGAACCAGCGTGTGAGTTGCCTGCTCGCTGGCATTCAGCCGGCATTTCACATCCCGTCCACGGGCATACCCTGCTGCGTCTTGCAGCACAGCGTTTAATAGCTCCATAACAGCCACTGGCTGGCATGCAAACTGCTCGCCCTGGGCGGCCAACCGGTAAAGGGTCAGCACCTGTTCGGTCATGGCTTCCAGGCGCTCGTTCTGGCGCAGTATGCTGTTGAGCAATGCAACATCGCCGCCGCCGTCCAGAGCCAGCTCAATGGCTACGCGCTGCCGTGCCAAAGGCGTGCGCAAGTCGTGGGAAATATCCCGTAATAATTGCTGTTGGCGATCAAGAAGACCCCACAGCTGTGCCGTCATGGCGTTAAATGCACTGGCAAGGGCGCCAATCTCATCACGGCGCGAGGCAACCTTGGGGTCAACCCGCAGGCTTTTGTCGCCGGCGGCAATAGCGCGAGCGGTGGCTTCCATAGTTTTTAACGGCCGTGACAGGCGCCGGGCAATCAACCAGCAGGCCAGGGAAATCAGCACCACCGCAAAGCCGGCGTTAATGGCTCTTAAAAACTCAGGGGTCAACCAGCCGGCGGATTTGCCGCGCGGCCAGGCAATCAACCTATAATTGCCTGCCAGTTCAATCACTGCGGGTTTCAAGGCAAACCAGTTCGAATTCATGCGTTTATGAACAGAGGCCGGCAGGTTTCGACTAGGGCCGGGCTCGCCGAAAGCCTCGGGCGCAGCCAGTATCAGGTGCAGGCCCAGAGTTCGGCCTTGCTGACGTAAAAACTGGCGGGCCGCATCACCACCGCCGCTCTGGCTAAGCGCCAGCGCTTCCTGGCCTAGCTCATACAGCCCAAGCTCGCGCGTCATGGCTTGCTGTTCTTGTGTCACCAAAAACCGCGATACCAACTGCCCGGCGGCCAGCGTTAACGCCATGGCCAGCCACACCATCAAAAAAGTACGCCAAAACAGTGACACCGTAAAACGTCGCCGTGGCTCGACAGCTTCACCGGCGCCGTTATTGTTTTTGCTGTGGAATGGTTTCATGGCACTACCCGGTAGCTATAACCAAGCCCGCGCACGGTTTCAATACGAGGCGGTTCGTCGTTGCCGAGTTTCTTGCGCAGATTGCTGATGTGCATATCCAGAGTGCGATCGTAAGTCTCAAGACGCCGGCCCAGCGCCCACTGCATCAGATCGGTTTTCCGCACCACACTGCCAACGTGAGCCAGAAGCACCTGCAGAACTTCGTATTCGGTAGCGGTTAAGTCAAGCGGCGTGCCGTTCTGACGCACCCGCCGGAGGTCTGGCTCCAAACGCAAATCACCGTAGTTGCGACTGTCACCCAGTTCCGCTTTTTGGTCCCACGCAATACGGCGCAATAGTGCATGCAAGCGCGCTACCAGCTCGCGGGGATTGCAGGGTTTGGGGATGTAATCATCAGCGCCCACCTCAAAACCGACAATGCGATCGGTTTCATCACCGTGGGCGGTCAGCAGAATAACTGGCAAGTGAGTACTGACACGCAGCTGTCGCAGTACGTCGAGCCCGCTGATATCCAGCAGCATAATATCCAGAACAACAATGTCACAGGATTCGCTTAAAGCCAGTGCCAGTCCGCCTTTACCATTGGCTGCTTCGCGCACAGTAAAGCCTTGGGTAGTGAGGTAACGGGCCAAGAGCATCCGCAGCTCTTCGTCATCTTCTATCAGTAGTACCCGGTTTTGCATGCCCTCTTCTCTCCATCTGGAAACACCCTGACCTAGCGCCAGTCTAACATGCTTGAACTCGCCCTATTTGGCTGGCCGCAAAGCCTTTACAGAACCTTTACCCACCGCTGACAGCGCTTGACACTGCAGTGGTTAGGATGGATCCACTAAAACGAAGCCTCGCATCGTTTATGGTTTCATCACAAACGAGTTACCGGAGAAACCATCATGAAAACACGCCAATCTGCTCGCATCAGAGCTGCCCTGATGGCCTGCGCATCGCTGTCCGCCGCTCCGTTTGCCATGGCCCAAGGCTACGAAAAAGGCCAGGACAAGCATCATCGGATGCAAGAGCAGTGCGAACAAATGAACAGCACAGACATGCAGACCCGACATGCGCAACATCAGCAACAAATGATGAAGCGCCGCAACGAAATGGCCGACCGCCTGAAGCTAAACGATGAACAGCGCGGAATTTGGAACGATATACAAGAAGAGCGTCAGCAACAGATGCAGAAGAAAATGGAAAAACAGCAAAAACGTTGCGACAAGATGGCTAAATAAATCGCAATGGGTGATCGTCTGGGGGGTTCTGGCGTAAGGTATGTGCAGTGAGTGCACTGTCTTAAAGGAAATCGAACTTAAATGACCCACCGCGATAGCCAACCATCAAGCCTTACCTTTGCCGGCCCTGCACAAAGCAAGATCCACATTTGCCAGTCTATCGACGATATTGATGCCGTAGACTGGCAAAACTTGGCCGGCAGCGATTATCCCTTTGCGCGATACGATTTTATTCAGGCACTGGAGCACAGCGGTTGTACCAATGCGGCTTCCGGCTGGCAGCCCAGCCATCTGGTGATCCGCCAGCAGGGTCAGGTTACCGGCATTATTCCAGCATTCTTAAAAAATAATTCCCGCGGCGAATACGTGTTCGATTTTGCCTGGGCCGACGCCTACCAGCGTTACGGCCAGCCTTATTATCCAAAGCTGCTGATGGCCATTCCCTTTACCCCGTCGCAGGGGCCGCGGCTGCTGCTAACACCGCAGCTTCGCAAAATTCTGGACAGCGCATCGCTTCACAAGCTGCTTGATACAGCCACTACTGCACTCGGTGCCCATTCCTGGCACCTGCTGTTTCCCGACAGCGCGGATCAAGCGCTGCTTGGCCAGCCGCAAACACCAGATAGCCCGCAATTGCACCGGCTGGGCTGCCAATTTCACTGGCACAATGCCGGGTACGAAGCCTTTGACGACTTCCTGGCGCAATTAACATCGCGCAAGCGCAAGTCCATCCGCAAAGAGCGCAAACAGGTTAGTGATCAGGGCATTGAGTTTCAACGTGTCAGTGGATCAGACATATCTGAACGGGTACTTGATGGCTTCTATGTATTTTACCAGGCTACTTATCTTAAGCGCGGCCAGCAGCCCTATTTGAACCGTAACTTTTTCGAGCGTTTGTTCCGCCAAATGCCAGAGCATGTGCACGTCGTGATCGCGCTCAAACAAGGGGAAATGATCGCCAGCGCGCTGTTTCTAAGCGGCTCTGACACCCTTTACGGGCGCTACTGGGGTTGCCTGGACGAGTACAATCACTTGCACTTTGAAACCTGCTATTACCAGGGAATAGAACTAGCCATAGACCTTGGCCTCCAGCATTTTGACGCCGGTGCTCAGGGTGAGCACAAACTGGTGCGGGGCTTTGAGCCGCTGCTCACCCACTCATGGCACGGCATAGAACACCCGGGCTTTCGCGATGCCATTGCCAGTTTTGTCACTGAAGAGCGCGAGGGAGTTCGCGGCTATTTTGAAGAAAGTAAAGCATTACTGCCATTTCGCCAGACTGAAAACGACAAAAGCAGCTGATTGCGCAGCCGCTTTTTAGATTATGCCGCTCAACATGAACTAGCGTGCAAAATCAGTCCTTACCAATGCGGAAGCCAATTTTTAAACTGACTTGGTAATGGCCCACCTTGCCGTCAACTATGTGGCCGCGGGTTTCAATCACTTCAAACCACTCCATGTTACGCAAGCTTTTACCACATTCGTCCAGAGCGTTCTGAATAGCCTCCTCAATGCTGTTGGGAGATGACCCTACGATTTCAACTTTCTTGTAAACATGCGAGCTGCTCAAAATTGAACTCCTCCTATCCTCATGAATTAAAAAGTACTTTCAGCCTAGGACAGGCTTTCATACAATGCAATTCCATGCGAACGGATTATTTTACCCGGCTTGCAGCTAAAGCTGGTTAACACACACCTGAAGGGTGTCCGAAATGCTGGCATTAAGCCTGAGCATTGCCAGAGATTCTGCACGAGTTCGGCCCAGATTCAATGTGGCAATGGGCTTGCCCCATTCATGGGCGTAACGGCAAAAGCGAAACCCGGAGTAAACCATCAGCGACGAGCCAATCACCAGTAGGCCGTCGCTGGCTTTTAGCGCATCCAGTGCCGCATACACTCGCTGTTTGGGCACGTAATCGCCAAAGAACACCACGTCTGGCTTTAGAATACTGCCACAAGCTGGGCAGTCTGCCAGCTGGAAATCTGCAAAATCGATGTCCAGATCAGCATCACCATCCGGCGCCACGTCCGCCGTATACGCACTGAATTGCGGATTCAGAATCGCACAGCGCTGGTGCACTTCGTCCCGTTTGCACCGATAATCACAGCTCATGCACAGCACCTCGTCGGCGCGGCCGTGCAAATCAGTTACCGCCTGAGTACCTGCTTTTTGATGCAATCTGTCAACATTCTGGGTGACGACCAGCACACTGTGATTGAGCATTTCAAGTTGTGAAATATGATGATGAGACGCATTCGGTGCGGCGTTGCGCATCAGCGGCCAGCCTACCAGGCTGCGACCCCAGTAACGTTGACGAGTTAGAACGCTTTCCATGAAGGCCTGATGCTGTACAGGCTGTTTGCGTTTCCAGGCGCCGTCTCCATCGCGGTAATCCGGAATGCCGGAATCGGTGCTGACGCCGGCGCCGGTTAAAATCAACAATTTGGGATGGCTATGAATGTAGTCGGCGAGCATGGCACCGGCCTGCTCGGGCTGGTGCGCATTGGGCATTATGTCAGTATCCGGCAGCCGCTGATCAGAGCTGAAGGGGCGGGAACGGTGACGGATTTCAGACATGCACACTCCGGTCAGGAAGGATCTTCCAGGCAGCTCGCCAGTAGGGCGCGCATTTTCTGGACACCCAGTTTTTGCGTGAGTTCAATATTACGGTCTGGTATGTCATCTACGTTCGGATAGTGATCAATGGCCACTTCCAGGCTGGCTTCGCGCAGCAAATGCAGCATCGGGTATGGCGATCGATTGGTGTAATTCTCGGCATCACCCGGCACGGTACCAGCGAACTGATAATACGGGTGAAAACTGGCGACCTGGTAAACACCTTCTCGTTCCAGAACCGCCAGCAGGCCGTTGGCCTCTTCCAGAAACGCGTTGTAACGAATGAAGTCGCCCAGCGCGTGAGGGTGAATAAGCAGCGTGGTTTCCAGATCTGGTTCGTCGTCGAGGCGTTGGATTTCGTGCTGCAGGCACTGCAGCAGCTCCTCTTCGTTCGTCGCTTCGCACACCGTAAAGCGCACGCTGCCTTTAACGAGTTCGCGCTTGGCGAACGGACAGAAGTTCAACCCAACAACCACCGTGTCCACCCAGTTACGGGTGGCGCTGATAACTTCCGATTCGTTCACACTCTATCCTCTCGTATAATCAAGTCCGTTTGTTGCACTTACTTATACGTAACCGCGGCTGCGCAGGTATTCGTCATAGGTACCGCTGAAATCGATAACTCCGTTGGCATCCAGCTCAATAATACGGGTCGCCAGGGACGATACAAATTCCCGGTCGTGGCTCACAAAAATAAGCGTGCCTTCGTAGTTTTCAAGGGCAAGGTTCAGCGCTTCAATAGACTCCATGTCCATGTGGTTGGTGGGTTCGTCCAGCAGCATCACGTTGGGTTGTTGCAAAATCAACTTGCCAAACAGCATGCGGCCCTGCTCTCCCCCCGATAGCACGTGAACAGATTTTTCGATGTCATCGCTGGAAAACAGCATACGGCCCAATGTGCCGCGAATGACCTGTTCACCGCCGGCGGTCCAACGTGCCATCCACTCGTTTACGGTCATGTCCTGAGCGAAATCTGACGTGTGGTCCTGAGCGAAATAACCAACCTGGGCACTGTCAGTCCACTTTACCTCGCCGCTATCCGGCTGGTACGCCCCTGTCAGACATTGCAACAGCGTCGTTTTGCCAACGCCGTTGGGTCCAATAATCGCAACCCGTTCGCCGGCTTCAATTTGCAGACTGAGTTTCTTGAACAGCGGGGTGTCGGTAAAACCCTTGGTCAATTCCTTCAGCGTTAACGCCTGGCGATGAATCTTTTTACCCGCTTCAAAACGGATAAACGGGCTGACGCGGCTGGATGGTTTAACATCATCCAACTGAATCTTGTCGATCTGGCGCGCCCGCGAAGTGGCCTGCTTGGCTTTAGAGGCGTTAGCCGAAAAACGACTGACAAATTGCTGAAGCTCGGCAATTTGGGTCTTTTTCTTGGCATTTTCTGACAGCATGCGCTCGCGGGCCTGGGTGGCAGCGGTCATGTACTCATCGTAGTTACCCGGGAACAGGCGCAACTCACCGTAATCCAAATCTGCCATGTGGGTGCACACGCTGTTCAGGAAGTGGCGGTCGTGGGAAATAATAACCATGGTGCTATTGCGCGCCACCAGAATGCTCTCCAGCCAGCGGATGGTATTAATGTCCAGGTGGTTAGTGGGCTCGTCCAACAACAACACATCCGGATTTGAAAACAGTGCCTGGGCCAGCAAAACCCGCAGTTTCCAGCCCGGCGCCAGGGCGCTCATCAGGCCCTCGTGCTGGTCCAAAGGAATGTCCAGGCCCAGCAATAGCTCACCGGCGCGGGACTCCGAGGTATAACCATCCATCTCGGCAAATTGCACTTCCAGATCCGCCACGGCCATGCCGTCGTCTTCGGTCATCTCTGGCAGCGAATAGATACGGTCGCGCTCTTTCTTCACCGACCACAATTCTTCGTGGCCCATGATCACGGTGTCAATCACCGTGGAGTTTTCGAAAGCGAACTGGTCCTGACGCAATTTACCCAGGCGAATATTGGAATCGAGCATGATGTGCCCGGAGGACGGCTCCAGATCGCCACCCATGATTTTCATCAGCGTCGACTTTCCACAACCGTTGGCACCAATCAGGCCATAGCGATTGCCGTTACCGAATTTGGCTGAGACGTTTTCGAACAGGGGCTTAGCCCCGAATTGCATCGTAATATTGGCAGTAGCGATCAAGGCAGCAACCTGTAGACGTAAGGCCGGTACCGGCAATTCACGAGGGAATCCGGAGCGGCTGAAAATAGACGCCGTATTGTACAGGATTGCGCACAAAATGGTCAGCCAGCATTAACACTGACAAAAAGCTCTTGCCAGAGGCCGCCATGGCGGGCAGCATTCCCCAGTCGTCTTTAGACACACAAAATCATTTAAGGAAGCAAAACATGGCACAAGCAACAGCGCGTCACATTCTGGTAGACACCGAAGCAAAGTGTGAAGAACTGAAAAAAGACATCGAAGGCGGGCAGGATTTTGCCGAAGTTGCCAAGAAGCACTCATCTTGTCCGTCTGGCCGCAACGGCGGCGACCTGGGCTCCTTCGGCCCCGGCCAGATGGTTCCGGAATTCGACACCGTGGTTTTTAGCGCTGACCTGAACACCGTGCAGGGCCCGGTAAAAACCCAGTTTGGCTATCACCTGCTGGAAGTGACCAGCCGCGGCTGATTTACTCGCCCGGCGAATCGTTCATGGTTCGCCGGGCGCTTATGACCCTCTCTTGTAACAACTACTTGGACTTAGTGGTTTGTGGGCCTAAAAACTGGCCCAACTGCTCGCCAATACTTTCTACCGGCTCAATAACCGCTTGCTTCACACCACTGGACACCACCCGGGTAAAAGCCGCACCAGCATCGCTTTCCAGAAACCCGAGATACTGCTCCATTTCCGCACCACTGATATCCTGGTAGGCATACAGGTAAGTGTTAAACACCTGCTGCTCCACAACCCCTTTCAAAACCGGCCGCTGGCTTTCTATACGCTTTTGAAGAGTTTCGAAGTTCACCGAATCACTGCTGAACGCTGCCATGGTGGACGCTAACCCAAGTTGCACCGCAATGGTGGTATCAACAGCGCTCTGGGTGGCGCGCGAAGCGCGGTCAAAACGTACGAAACTCTTGGCGCGGTCGGTATTGCCGAACCTTTGGGCCAGTTGGTCGGCCTGCGCGCTGATCTGCGGCCATACCGCCGGTGCCGACGCGGCTACTTCGGCTCTTGATATTTTTTGCGCGACGGGCCTGTTGTACCAGTCAGCCACGGCTTGCAACTGCCCATTGCTCAACTCCGCCTGCAGGCGATCTGCTACCTGCCGTTCTATTTTCTGCGGATTAAAACTGTTGCTAACCGCATACCCCACCGCGTCAGCGACCATCGGCGGAACCTGCCCGGTCTGCTTCAGGCCATCACGTATACCCTGGCTCATCATGGCCGGGTACTGGGCAATTATTTCGTCCATGGGCGAGGCTCTGAGCACCTGCCTTGCGTCCAGCGTCTGCTGCTCTTTTGCAGCGGGTGACGTTGCCGCTGCGGCAAGTGCGGGGCTAGCCAGCAGCACCGCCGACATCAACAAAACACAGATTTTTTTACCAGCCATCATAATGCCGCCATTCAAAGATAATGTGGGCTGTTTATGACACGGTCCGCGCCCGCGCGGCAAGTAAATCTCTGCGCGAGCGGATGACAGTTTGGTAGGGTTGATCGCCGTGCGGCACGCCGCAAGGAGCATTAATACGTGGTGCTGAACTCCAGGCTAGCCTCAAGAGCCCGCAAACGAGATACCAGAAAAGCCATCACCAGCCGCACCCGAGCCATTTGTAGAGTGTCTTGATTTACATGCAGCCATAAATCCACACTTTCGCCTTCCAGTGGCTCCGACAGACGCCGCAATTCACGAGCGTCTTCACCCAGATAGCAGGGCAACACAGCGACGCCTGCGCCGCTGCGGGCCAGCGCCACCATTGCCTGTAAGCTATTACAACGAATCACCGAGGTTACATGTTTCAGGTGGCGACGATACCAACGTCCAGTCGCCAGTAAACTGAAGGTTTCATCGGGGATAATCCAGCGCAGCTGTTCCGGCCGCTGATCAATATCGAAACCGCGGTTACGACGACAGTATCCCGGGGTGGCATACACCGCGTATTCCATCGCCGCAATGCGCTCACCTTCCCATGTCGCTTGAGGTTTGTTTTCCGGGCGCAGGGTCAAATCGGCTTCGCGATGGCTTAAATTGCTGACGTCGTTGTCGGTCAGAACTTCCAGTTCGATATCTGGGTACTTTATAAGCAGGCTCGCCAGAATCGGCGCTAGCAGCTCAGCCATCAGCGTGTCCGGGGTGGCGATGCGTATCTTGCCCTCAAGCGCGGTTGTTTCCTGGCGTAATTTGCGCTCCAGGTTTTCCATTTCTGCCGCCAGTTTTTCAGCCTCGTGAAAAGCCATTTCTCCGGCAGCCGTCAGCTTCAAACCTTCGCGGCTGCGTTCGAAAAACCGAACTGCCAGGGCCTCCTCCATATGATCAAGCCGACGCAACACCGTGGTTTGGTGTACACCCAGCATTTCTCCGGCTTTGGCGAGCGTTCCACCTATTGCCAAAGCGCGTACATATCGTAGATAATCCCAATCCATAGATCACTGCATATTTGCAACGTGGATAGGGATTATAACGTATTTATACTGCGAATATGAATCTATATAGTCAACTATATATTCGGCAAACACCCGAAACTCACTGTTGAGAAATTTCTTAAAGGAGGAAAGCAATATGGCCACCAAGCCAGTCGCAACCGTTCACCAGCTGCCATCATCCATCCTCCACAACAGTGGCGCAATTCGGAGCCAGTACACTCGTGAAGCCAGCCGTCACATGGTTCAGACGATCGCACACAAATTTCGCTCCTGGAACAGAAGAGCGGTAGCGGTAGCTGTTGCTACCGATATGGGCCAGGTTCAAGGCGGCCACTAAGCCGACCTGAAGATCAAAAAAACGCCGGCAAGCGCTAACC